>NZ_ASRY01000084.1 GCF_000520815.1 Paenibacillus maysiensis
GAGTTGCCGTCTGGCTTTCCGATGTATTGCTTGCAGCTCCGCAGCCTGTCAGAACAAGCGCAAAAATCAGCAACATTACAATCCCGCTCAAACCTTTTTTCATAGAACATATTCTCCTTGTGTATGTACATTTTATAGATAATGATAATCGTTATCATTTTTGGATTATGAGGGAGAAATATAATTTTGTCAATGGTAAAAGGTAGTGTCGAATGGTCAACGGGAACACTGACATGTTTTGCTTTCCGGTTCAGCGTAGCGCTGACCCAGGCACTCCTTCCACGGGGTAGTTGGTGCCTGGTGTCGTTATATTTTCCGAATGTTAAAAGCTTTGTAAGCATTCCCATTCCCTTTCCTGCACACAGGAATCCGGATATAGATTTGAATTTATTGAGTTAACCCAATTGCATGGTGGTAATACAGGTATCGTCGTTTTCAAACGTGGAGATTTTGGATTTTGCAGTTTTCCCCTCAAGCTCCACCGTAACGCTATAGGTTTTGTCACGCGGCAGCCATAGATCAGTTATGTTTGGCCATCAGAAAGAACAAGTCTCAATTCAAAGCTGACAAAGATACTCGCAGCAACCGCTTTTTGTGCTCCATCTCATGCTGCGTGTCGTCGATTAAGACTTCCAGATCCGAGGGAGCAGCACGTTCAATACTGAACTGTTTTTCATGATGTCAAAACTCCTAGTCATTAGCCTGTTTTTGCATTTTTGGCGGTATTTCAGGATATACTGTTCGTTCAACAAGTCCGTCAGTAACTAAACAGTTGGAAGGACTGGTAGTTTCCTATATTATTGATACAAATCAATCCTCACATTTGCAAAGCTTGCTTTATCGATAAAAAATCTGATATCAAGCCTACGGGCTGTTCCACGACCACGACATCCGACCCCGAACGGAGAAATTAATAGATTGTTGGGACAGTCGGATTCCTGTATCCCCTGAGCTTGAGTATCTATATAGCTTTGGGCGAAAATCAAACCGTATTTATTTGAATACCTATCCCTGTGTTAATAAAATACTTTTGTACAAGAGAGGTGGGCCTTATATGATCTATATTGCATTGCTGCGGGGCATTAATGTGGGTGGCAACAACAAGATTAATATGAAAAAGCTCAAGGAGACGTTTGAGAAGGCAGGCATGAGCCATGTGACGACTTATATCAACTCCGGAAACATCATTTTTTCCAGTGAAGTTCAATCCAACGATGAGCTGTCGCTCCAACTGGAGCAGGCAATTCTCGAGGATTTTAGCTTGCCTATCCGGGTCATCGTCCGCAATATGGGGGAAATACAGACCATTATGGAGGCATTGCCAGAGGAATGGTCTAATGATGCACAGATGAAAAGTGATGTATTTTTTCTGTGGGATGAAATTAACGATATTTCCGTTCTGGACAAGCTCCCTTTGAAGCCGGGAATCGGCCATGTAATGTATACGTCCGGGGCCGTTCTGTTTTCTGTCAGCAGAGAACATGTCACAAAAAGCGGGATGACGAAACTGGCCGGCTCCAGTCTGTATCAGCATATGACGGTGCGGAATGTGAACACGACCCGCCAGATTTATAAGCTGATGCAAAAGGCTGAGCAGGAAGAGTTACGTGCTTTAGACTCCTGATTGGAAGCCTCCTTCCTAAGCATTTTGTTTTCGTTTAGTAGACAAATCCGAGATCTACCGTAGAGGATAAAAATCAAAAAGGGAGCCTTCTTGCGGCTCCCCAACTGCAATTCTTGGATGTATTGTTCCCTCTAGACTCTGGCTATCGAGCTGATGAAGTCAACCCTCATATGGAATACCCCTCACCGGACTAGCTTCGTCAAATTGTAAAACCGTCGACCAGTTCATTCAATCGGGCAGCGCTTTCCTTCACCTGATCAGACTGTTGTGCCACTTCAAGAGATTTTTCCGCCGATGAAACCATATTCTCAGCAATGTGCTGGGTAGACACGGCAGATTGTTCGCTGGCTGTTGCGATCTCATGGATAGCTCTCACCATGGTTTGGATCATTGCATTCACCTGCTTAGAGGTGGCGTTCAAATCATTGACCGTGTTCGTATGCTCAACTACATCAGTGTAATATTGTGCTGCCGTATCCTCAAGCAGCTGATAATCCTTGCCCACCTGAGCTTGCAGGAAGTACAGCAATTCTTCGGCATTAGTCGTCAGATTGGCTACAGATTGTACAACCTCTTGAGTAACACTCTGAATTTGGTCTACCGCCTGCTTGGACCCATCTGCCAACTTGCGAATCTCGTTAGCCACAACCGCAAATCCCCGACCTGACTCACCGGCACGAGCCGCTTCGATGGATGCATTTAGAGCCAGCAAATTGGTTTGTGCCGTAATTTCCAGAATAGACTGGGAGAGTATGCGAATTTGGTCTACTGCCTTGGCTCGTTCTAGCGCTTCCTTCATCTTTTCATTGGCCTTCCGGTAAATTTCCTTGGCCGCTTTATTGGATTCACTAGCCGCATGCTTCAATGTTTCGGCTTTTACACTTGTATCATTGGCAGACTGGGCTCTTTCTTGAGTTTTGACCGATATGTACTCTGCCGCCCGCTGCATTTCATCCGCAGAATGATTCATGTTTTCTGTATATGCCGAAGTCTCCTCCATCGCTGCGGACAGCTGTTCGACCGTGGCAGATACATCTCTAATCCGCTCATTGAGATCTGTCATATTATGATTCGTCTGATCACTCAGTTGGTTAATTTGGCGCGACTCATTGATAACCCCCGTAATAACCATTGAGGTTGAATCTGTCATTTGTTGAATGGCACGTGCAATGACAGCGATTTCGCTATTTCCCTTGAGCAGGGTCGGATCAAGTGCTGCCGTCAAATTTCCTTGGGTAATCTCCTCACAGTATTTCGTAATGGTACTCATCCGGAAACGGATATTTCGAATGGCCGCAAAGGAGATGGTGATAAGAACAGCCAGCACGAGTGCCAGAACCGTGATCAAAACAATCGTGCGCATTTTTATCTCATTTTGCGTATTTTGATATAAGTTGGCGGATTGCTTATTGTTATAATCAGAAATCGTAGTCAGCATCGTAACAATTGCCGTACTGGATTTATTAATCCGGCCTCTCTCTTCCGTGTCATACGTTCCGCTATTTTTTTTGACTGTCATGATTTGCTCAATATCCTGATAATATGTGTCTATACTCCCCCGTAGTTCCTCGTACAATTTCTGTTCCTTAGCATCCAAATTCCTTTGTGAGAATTCATTTAGCCCGGTTGTAACGCTATCTTTTCCTTTCTGTACCTGCTTATACTGTTTATCTGTGTACTCCTTATTATCGAGTATTTTTGTATAATTTGCCCGCATATTATAGAAATCACTTTTGACTTCAAGTATATTCGTTTGGTGCTGAAAGCGATCCATATACAAAATACCTTGACCCTCTTTAGCTTGATACATACCGATAACCCCTACCAACGATACAATGAGCAAGCCCACCAAGCTGATCATGATCATGGAGACCATTGTTGTCGTGACCTTTAAATCTCTAAATCCGTTTACTTTTTTAGTGCTGTCTGATAGTTTTGTTCTCATCAAAACTCCTCCAGTCGTCTATGTATAATAGATCACGCTGCTCTCATAAACGCTATCCCCCAAACAATAAAAATTAAGAGATTACACCGTGATGATATATATATCGGTAGAAAGCGCTTAATATTGTAATAATAATAACAGTGCTGCTAAAATAAAGAATATCAGTCCCGTGAAAGTGAACTTGGGGCAGACAAATGTGATTATTATTTTAGGTGCTCACGAGCTTGGAAAATTTGCTAAACTAAAATAGTAGTCTTTATACCAAAGTGGGACATATATCATCAACTAATCAAGAACAATACAGGATGATAGGAGAGAACCTATAGTGACAAACCTACAAAATCAAAAACAAGTGTATATCATCCATGGGTATACTGCTTCACCTGCCGATCATTGGTTTCCTTGGCTACAAGACAAGCTACAGGAGGATGGCGTTTCTGTAGCTATATTGGATATGCCCAATTCGCAAGCTCCCCAGCTTCATGAGTGGACCCAGCATTTATTATCAAATATTGAGGTTCTACATAAGGATACCTATTTTGTTGGTCATAGCTTGGGGTGTGTTTCCATATTAAGATATTTGCAGGAAGTAAGTATCCCAGAGCAATTCAGTGGTCTTGTCTTCGTCTCCGGTTTTACCGATCCAGTGCCAACCCTGCCGTCATTAGATGAGTTTACAACTGATAAGCTGGATTATGAGCAAATCATGGATTCAGTAAAAATGCGTGCGGTTATTGCTTCAAAGGATGACACGATTGTCCCCTTTGCATTCAGCAAGAAACTAGCGAAAGATATCCAGGCGGATTTCCACGAAGTAGAACACGGAGGACACTTTTTAGAGCGTGACGGCTTTACTTCCTTACCCATTGCATATCAAGTTTTAATGGATATGATGAAAAGTTGAAAAGCTTTGGGTCCGAATGGATTCCGTGGAGTGAGCGTAAAAGGTAACACTTAAATTTGTAAAATACCCCATCGCTTATATTAAGCAATGGGGTACGCCCCTTTTTAACGGTCCCGGGTTACCATATAATTCATTAAATGCTTCAGAAAAGCGATATTGCGGGGTACCTCTTTCAACGCTTCCATAGCAAGGCAGTAGTGTTCCCACATCTCTTTACTGGCACCTTCCTGACCCAGGATGGATACGAAATTCGAATTGTTGTTCTCAGAATCCTTGCCAACAGGTTTTCCGAGTAAGAGCAGATCTCCTTCCACATCAAGCAAATCATCTTTAATCTGAAAAGCAATCCCCGCGTGATACGCGAATTTCTTCAAAGCAGCAATTTCCGACTCCTTGACCTGTGCGAGCATGGCAGGCATCACCAGACAAGCCTCAAATGCCACTCCGGTTTTGAAAAAGCACACCATATTCAGCTGCTCCAGTGTCAATTGCTTTCCTTTGGAATCCAGATCCATCGCCTGTCCCATACACATATCTTCTGCCTTTTGGGCCGAGTATTGTATCAAAGCAAGTACGGTTTCGGCATTGAACTGGTCAAGTGACGATTGTTCCCCAATCGCCTTCTGGATCAGATACAGACCGGTTAATTCCGCGGTAGCGCTATTGTGCACCTGATGCAAGGTCTGACGCCCTCTACGGGTAGACGCATTATCCTGAGAAGGCAGATCATCGAAGATCAGGGATGCGGTATGCATATACTCCAATGATCTCACAAGAGGCACGATTGCCGATGCGTCAAGTCCATATTCATTCACGCCCATCACCCAAGTTAATATAGGCCGTATCCGCTTCCCATCCCCTTCAAGACTGTAATTTGCAGCATCGATAAGCTGTTCCTTCATCACCGGAATCCCGTGAGGTTTGGTAATTTTCAATTGGTTATTAATCTGATGGCGGATCGTTTTGAACGTATTGAAAAAATCTTCCTTTTCCTTCGAATCGTTTTTCAGATGGGTAATCATCTGGTCCCGAAGCAGTTTATCGAAGAAATCTACATCATCCGCCTTTCGCACCATCTGCTGGATGAGACGATTGAATTCCGGATTTCCAGATGCAAAAATCTCCATCATTTCATTATACTTTTCAGTACCTACACGTTCTTTATAACGTTTGAGTCCATTCATTGCACGATCCAGTATCACCTCACGGGCCATGGCATCGGAATCATATACGTTATGGATCAAATAGGAAATAACCGCCCAGTATAATTCAAAGGGATTGATAAGATCCGAACGCTGATCATGATATTTTAAATAGTAGGTATAGGGTGTTACCGCACCATCTCTCATATCGTCAACCATATCTGCAAAATCATCAGCCAACTGGTTATAGATACCATAAAAGAATGTTCGTTGCTCAAAGCCCTCATCCTCAGGAGCACCAATCACGGAACGGACAATCAATCGGGAAGAAGAAGATTTTAAAATGACAGGTATATAAAGCTCTTCATTGGTGTAATTAGCACGCGTTAGGTCCTTGACACGGTCGATATCCTGGGAATGAAAAAAGACATAGGACTGCTCAAAAAATGTTTGCTGTGTATCCGGCCGCTGATGTTCCTTAATATACTCAAAAGCATCCGAGAGCTCCGAATGTATGTATTGAATTAACTTCATATTATTTCCGGTCCAATCGCCCAACTCAGGCACAGATCCAGTGAGAAGCGCCGCACGTATCATACGGGAATACTGTTCCTTCTCTTGAGCGTTCAAAACCTGGGAATCGAGAAGATCGTCAATAAAAGGATAAGTTAAACCATAGGAATAACCAAGTCTGATGGCTTCATCCAGTCTGCGAGCACGTTCCACAGGTGACACTTTATCGTCCATCTCTTCCATCACATGCAGAATAACCCCGATAATGATCTTAATTAGTTTGCGCTGGGCTTGCTCGGCATCCATTTCCTTTGGAATATGGGAGGATACGGACCTAAGTTTGTTGATCACCCAAATTGTGGCGGTTTCTATGCCTTCCTTCTGGGCCCACCGATACAACCCGGCCAAATTCATAAATTCTGGTTGGTCTTCCCCGTTTGCACGGGTGGATTGAATCAAGTGTTTTTTTATGTCAGCAATGGCACGCTGAATCCGGGTATGTGTGTCAGGAGAATCCAGAGCTTTGCCTAGATCCCTCATATAAATATAGGAGACGCTTCGATCCAGGTAATCATCCAATTTGCCTGTATAATTCAGCCATTGAATGTATCTATGATAATCCCGAGTATCAGGTTTTCTCTTTGCCCTCGAAAAGAAGGATAGCCATGAAGAATGATGAATATGATTCCTTTTCCACATTTGAATATCTTCTGTCAGGGTAGTTACATAAGTCTTGTCTTTGACCTGTGCATAAAGTGATGCAAAATACTGAACCGCCTTCTGCTCAGCCAGCCGATATCCTGTATTGGCATGATTTATAAATTTCTCATTCATACGATGCATTACCTCAACTTCTATTTTTGTTAAACATGGTTGCATTTCTTCCCTGACGGGAATGGGGCGGATCATGTTTTTATCTTTATACGGGAAAGAATCTGTGAGGTTACGAAATTATCATGCTGCTTACCGAAATAAACTGATTGGCTTCATCAAGCAGATGTACCTTTACTGACTGGTCTGATACCATTTGAATTATATAAGTATAATCGATTTTAAACCGTCTGTTGACTGGCTACCTAGTTATATTATGAATGTTATGAATAGGAGGTTGTGTGATTAATGACAATGGAAGAGGTGCTATACCGACTGGAAAATATGTGAAGGTCACTCATAAGGGGCCTGAATCCAAATAGATGGAACCTATGACTCAATTCGTGATAGGGGGATCAGTGCTGCTCGCTCTTTTGATTTCGAGTATTGGGCTGATATTCATTCTCTGGAGCAAAAGGACAGCACGATAGATATTTAATGCCCTGGGAAGCTTAGTCGATGTAACAAGAGCAGAATGTACTGCTACGCATGTATTAACTTATATTATTTCGAGCTTGCCGACTCCCAAGCTTCTGCCACAGCTATAGGTGCCTTGCGGCTGGTTTCTCCACTGCCTTCCTTTGTCCACAGCGGTGGATAATAGGCAAATACCTGACCGGGTTGAAGCTTGCGAACATCGTCCTGCCAGCCTTTCCAACGGAACGTCTGGTAGAAAAGCTCCAAATCCCCCTCAGCCAGCCAGCCAAAAAAACCGGAATAGGCCTTTTCTGTAGGTTCCCAGGCAAGCGTATCCGGTGCAAAATAGTAAATTTGTCCGTCATTACCGAACCGCCCTGTATTCAGTCCAAAAAATCCGCCTGCTGCATCGTAGGCCACAATCAGCATTCCCCAAAGCGCGGGCACGCTTGCCGGCTCTTGAAGTCCGTTCCACGAAGTCAAGCTGCCATAAATTCCAGAACCACCTGCACCCAGCAAGGTAATCCAGCCGTGATCAAACACGATCCCTCCTGTCTCATAGGCAACCGTTCCCAAATACGATTTCGTACTCACCTGTAAACGGTACAGCGTATCCCCCGAAGCCGATTCCGATTCTGCCGATACAATGCTATATGGATTTTGGCCTTCTTTCAGGATATTTCTAACCTCTTCCCATGCATGGTTTTCCTTATCCAGCAGTTCATCAATCGTTAAAGCATGCATGTTCATTCCCCTCTCATTGTCCTAATCTCAACCTTCAATCCACATACTGAGTCTTTAAGACCTGTGTTTGATCCAAAATCACCCACTGATTCAACTCGTCGTATCCTTTTACAATTGCTGTGATCTCATGCTTTGGATACATCCATTCGGATGGTGTCTTTTCCCCATATAAACGAGCGTCTGCCAATCCGACTGCATCATGCTGGAAAATATGTATCAGCGTTCCCTGCGGAAAAAATGCTTCAATATAACCCTCTACCTTAGTCCCAACGGGCAGTACGGTTTTGACTTGATGCCATTCCTTGTTGAAGGCCTGAAGATAATTGGACCAGACTTCTTCAAACTCTTCTTTTGTAATTTTAGTATAATAGGGCTCCGTGTCATCAATCGATTTCTCGGCAAGTAAGAAATGATATTGCTCGTGCTTGCGATTAGAGGCGATATAAGTGCCATCATCTTGGATTACAATTTGTCGATACGCTACACCATCTGAATCTATTTCAAAATACCACGTTCCCATGCCTGGTTCCGGGCAATCTTTAAGATATTTCATGTGCCTCCTCCTCACCTTGCGATAAAGTTCATTCATACGCCATTCCTGCGAGGATCAACTCCTCCTGAATCCAGCTACTTCTGGTAGACAGTTGCAGCAAGTCGGCAGCGATCTGCTTGATCTGCTCTTGTAACACATGTGGCTGGTCAGTTCCTTTCAGAAAGCGACTCAAGAAATGAAGAAATACATCTACCTTCCTAAGCAGCATCAATACAGGCACCGCATCAATCTCGGCATGGGAAAGATGAACTTGGCAACTAAAGCCCTGGCAAAAATCCCGAACTGCTTGCGTCTCCTCCGGTTCTCCCAAAAATCCTGATAAGATGACCGCTGGTTCCATGACCCGAACGTCTAACGTACAAAACTCAAAATCAAGCAGTGCAGTCACTTGGCTATGATCGGTATCCTTTACTAACAAATTGGAAGCGTTCAAGTCCCCATGTACAAGCTGATGCGGCAACTCTTCCAATGCATGAAGCGAATCTGTAATCTCTTCATATACTTTTCCTATCAATCGCAGCTCGTCATGCAAAGTTTTTAGAGGCTCAGGCGGATGCAGGCAAATCTCTCGAACTATCTCCTGGTTACACAATGGATAGGATTGCTGCAAGGCGTAATACGGTCGGTAAACTGGAGCCATATCAAGATTGAATGTCGCAAGTACAGCAGATAATTCACCCGTAGCCTCGCCAAAGGAATAGGCAAAGCTTGATTCCTGCTCCAGTGGTGATTTGCCTTCTATGTAATCGAACAGACAGACATATTTGCCACTTTCCTTCTCAAGCTGAGCGAGTGTCTCTCCCATTACCGTTCGAATTGGCATCGGTACCCTGAATGATAGAGAATGCTTACTCAGTGCCTGCAAAACTGCATGCTCAAATTCAATTTTGTCCCTATCTCTGTGTGTATCGTAGACGCGCAGCACCCCGCTTCGCATACTACCCTTAACAAAATACGTCGTATTATTCCAACCCCCGGTTCGTTTCTGCAACGTTCCGTTCCACTCCGGCCAGTGCCGTCTTAGTATCGCTTCCAAGGATGCATCCTCCCTTTTGCCGGAGATAAAGTATGCCTATTCATTCTCCTTACTGTCACTTGTATGTCCTCGCTACATAATCTAGATATTGCGAACGCGTAAGGCCTCTTCTACGAATCCGAACTCGGTCAACGCTTTTTTACGTGCCTCGTGATATAACGGATGATCCAGCGTTTTGGCCCATTGATGAGCTTCCAGAGAACCAAAGCAATCGTTAGTGACACTGGAATAAGCACCATCATTTAAAAATTCCCTGGCAGATTCGAAGGTAATCTCCCTCTCCGGCTTTAAAGCGGTACCAGTCCCTCAGCTCAAACGATAAGTCCTTCCCACCTTACCTATCATTCATTAGCCTTGTGCTTATGAATTTGCAGATATTATAACACATAGACGCCCAATTAAAATTGGATGTCCCTTGATATCCTTCATTCCTTCAACTGCTTGTTTCGGATATTCTGCGGGGTGGCACCATACGCCTTTTTGAATTTTTTATAGAAAAAGCTCATGCTGTTATATCCAACCTGCTTAAATATCATTTCGAACGGCAGGTTGGTATTCACAACCAGAGAATAAGCTGCATTGAGTTTAATGTTGGCAATAAGCTGAGTGTAGGTGAGCCCGGTTACTTTTTTTAACTTATTACTTAAATACGTACTATTGTAATTAAAATGATGAGATAGCTGCTGCAGGCTTAAATGCTGATAATGCTCTTCCATGTAATTCAGAATAGCTGTAATATTATTTTCCTGCTGGTTTAAGTGAATATTATGCTCGCTTTCCAATACACGGACCAATTCTCCAAAAACAATTTGCAAATAAGCCTTGACCAATTCCATCGAATCCTCTTGCCTGGAAAAATATTCGATTAGGATTCTGCGCAGTATATATTGAAGGTTCTCATTATGCTGCGACTTAAAAATAATAAAGTGATTATGGTGCTGATGCTGGAGGACAGAGTTGGCGAGAAATTCGCCGATCAGACTTTTTTTCTTCGATAACCGCTGTAGGAACAAGGAAGAAATCGTTTCTCTTTGCAGCAAGATATTAATAAGTATATCGTCTTCTCCCAAAGGAGCGATGCTGTGCGGCACATCCTTATCCAGGACACACACTTGGCCTTCACAAAGCTGAATTTCCTTGCCTGCTATAATTTGATTGCATTTACCTGAGTAAACATAGTTTAATTCAATAAATTCATGCATGTGCTCTAGCATCGGAGCAAATCTATTGTGCTTGCTAATATAAATATTATGTTCTCCGAAGAAAAACAAAGCGGGCATACGATACATATTCTGATTTATATCAAAGTATCTCTCATTCTCCGCTTCTTCGGAGAGATCATTAATCACCTGATTATTTTGTTGCTGTAAAAGCTCAATTTCCGTTTTGGTTCTCAGCAACTGGTCCAACTCATGAAGGTTCATAACTACTGACTCCTCCTTCATTATAGGATGGAAAAACGGGCGTTTCTCCGCCCGTTAAAAAACTGCCTACACCTGACGACTCCCCTTAACTGTGAACTGCCGTCTGAGCCTTACTGCCCTTTCCTCTAATAGCGATTCCCAGACAGATGAGTGCAGCCATCGTAAACACAATTGCAGAAACGAGAAATGAAAATGAGGCGCTTTCATTTCCAAACAGCATGCCAATTAACTTGATGGCATAAGGCGAAGCAAACGCTCCCAAATTGGAGCCTACCATGGCAATTGAAATGGATAAAGTCTCACTGCCTTTAGGCACGATTTTAGTTAATATGGTAAAAATATAAGGAACAAACAACGCAAAGCTAAAGCCAATGATAAGCATGGCAACGGTAACCATGGTAACATTCTGAGCAAACCACAGCAGCAAAAAACCTGTTGCTGTTAATAGACTGGAGATAAAGGGAGCGTAATTTCTAAACCATTTATATATTTTACCAAACAAGAAGCCTGCAATCATGGTTGACAAGGAGAACAGCGTTAACGCGGTTCCTAAAAAGCTAGGATTAGGCATATCCTTTTCAGCAATCATAATACCTGTTTTGGTATACACAATCATGATGAAGGTCATAAACAGGAAAAGTACAGCTCCTAACCCAAGTACAGGCAGGGATAGCCCGCCGCTCTTGTGGCCCGTTCCTGTCGAACGCTCCACTGTAGGCTTCCCACGCTCTGGTTCGGGAATGATAAAAAAGAATAACAATGCGATAGGAATGGTGATAGCATAGCATAAAAAGGCAAACTGCCAGTTGATCAAAGCAAGCTGTCCTGCCACAAAGGTAGCCAGGCTGCTTCCAAGCCCTTGAACGGCGCTTTGAAAGCCTACTAATTGGGCACGTTCGTCTCCTTCAAAAAAATCACTAATTAAGCTAACAGCCAGCGAATTGAACATCCCGAGACCTGCACCTAATACCAGACGCAATGCGAGAATCCATGTAATGTTAGTTGTGAACATAGGTAGGATTCCGCCGATGACCACGAGCAGAAGTCCTAGCAGGACTGTATTTTTTTTGCCCAATTGGGAAGAGATCGGACCACTCAACAGCACAAACAGCATCATAGAGAAGGATGGAATCGTAACTACGCTTTCAATCAGCGAACTGGAAACTCCTGATAATTGGTTCAGCATCATCGGTATGATGGCCGAAATGGCACTCGCTGATGTCAGGACTAAGGAAATGGACAGTAGCGCCGTTTTAAACAAAACTTTGTTCTTTAAATTCATCAAGTTCTCACCCCTAGTGTATGTTATTTAGCCTCTGGTTGCATGTGCAGGAACCTGGGCAGCCTGGTAGTATCTGTACTGGAAAGCGTACTGTCCAGAACCGACCGTGAACGTCATCTCATACTCTCCGTTCTTTTGGAATATCTCCTGTTCCCTGGCAATTCCCATTCTCCCGGCCAGCTCCTGTGGTATATAAACTGGCGGATTCTGAATCGACGGATATTGCATGGCAATAGTCTGCTGTAATGCATCCGACTCCATAACTCCAGGAAGTGTAATTTCAGCCGTCGTATTATGTGGGACGCGAACCGTCAACTGCATTTCTTCATTCACGATTTCCCAATGGACTTCCAATGCACCATACGGCGTTTCCAGTTTCCCGTGGGCCGAAGTCAGATTGGCAGGCGGCTTAGGAGCTAATCGTGATTTTTTATATCCCGCTTCAAGCAAATCGATTCCGGCAATATTTTGGTACATAAAGTCTCCGACCGAACCGTATGAATAGTGATTGAACGAGTTCATATCCGCACTCCAGAACGAGCCGTCCACTTTGATGCTGTCCCAATGCTCCCACATGGTCGTCGCCCCCCGTTCAACCTGATAGAGCCATGAAGGATAATCATTTTGAAATAAAATCTGATAAGCTACATCCGTATAGCCATTGTCGGATAAAACCAGGCATAGGTAGGGTGTACCCACAAAGCCGGTATCCAGATGCATATCGTTTTTTTCTATGAGCCGTACGAGCTCTTGGATCACTTGCTTTTTATACTTTTCCGGTACCAACCCGAAATGCAAAGCCACAACCTGTGCAGTCTGGGTATTGGAGGTCAGCTTGCCAGCGTCATCGAAGTAGCGGTTCGCGAAAGCGCTTTTAATCCCCTCATGCAAGCTTGTATATGTCTTGTAATCGGTATAACGATTAAGCAGTTTGGCCGTCTCCGCCAAAATATGGGTCGAATATGCAAAATAGGCAGTTGCCACCAGCGTTCCATCCGTCGCCCCAAAATAGCTTCCTTCCTCGCTATCCAGCGCCAGCCAGTCACCAAGCTGCAAGCCGGTATCCCAAAGATATTCTTCGTTCCCCTGGGCGCGGATATAATCCACCCATGCTTTCATACTGTCATACTGCTGAGCTAAAATTTGCTTATCTCCATAGCATTGATAAATGGTCCATGGACATATAACCGCCGCGTCTCCCCATGCTGCCGTCGTTTTGTCCATGTTATCGGCAAAGGTTCCTTTGAGGACATCCGGCACTACAAAAGGCACTGCCCCATTTTCCAGCTGGTTGTAAGCCAGATCCTTCAGCCACTTTCGGAAGAAGGAAGCTGCATTCATATTGAAGCTGGCCGTTCTGGCAAAAATCTGTGCATCGCCGGTCCAGCCTAATCGCTCATCACGCTGCGGACAATCGGTCGGTACATCCAGAAAGTTCCCTTTTTGCCCCCACACAATATTGTGCTGAAGTTGATTCAGCTTTGGATCAGATGTCTCAAACACCCCGATCGTCTCCATGTCCGAATGCAGAACAACACCCGTAAAATCTTCAATCGCAACGTCATCCGGAAAGCCCTCAAGCTTCACATATTGAAAGCCTTGAAAAGTGAAATGCGGCCTAAATATCTCCGTCCCCTTCCCGCTGCAAATGTACGTAATCTGCTGCGCTGCATCACGAATGTTATCCCTGTAAAAATTCCCTTGCTGATCCAGCACTTCACCGTGCACCAGATTCAGAACCGTACCTTCAGGGGCATCAACTTTAAATTCCAGCCAGCCTACCATATTTTGACCCAAGTTAAGCACCAGCTCACCTTTGGGGGTTCGAATGAGTTCAACAGGCTTCAATCGGTTCATCACACGGACAGGCTCGTTCTCCTGAGCAATCAGATGACTTAACGGGAACGGAACGACCTGCATCATTTTCCGTTCGGTCAAGGAGCTATGTTCGGCTGCCTGTTGCTGCTCAAGTCGGGCATCATAGATTTCGCCGTTATAAATATCCGACATTAAAATGGCACAGCGCGCTTCCTCCCAGGAAGAATCAGAGCAAATGACTTCAGAACGGCCATCTTCATAGCTAATCTTCATTTGCAGCAGCAATGCATTCGTGTTCCCGTAGGTGTCCTTGCGCTTCTGCCAGCCCAGATAACCGCTATACCAGCCTTCTCCCACCGTTGCCGTGATCCGGTTATGTTGTTCTCGCACGGCAGAAGTCACGTCATAAGCTTGCACCTGAACACGATCGTTATAATCCGTCCATCCCGGGGTAAAGTAGGCATCGCCCACTTTTTGTCCATTTAACTCCAGTTCATACAGACCCAGACTTGTAGCATAAATGACTGCTTTTTTCACTTTTCCCTCAACCGAAAAACACTTGGAAGTGGCAAAAGGAGCTCTTGTCTGAAACTGTTCATGGATGCTCCGCTCCTTCACTGTGATCCATTGTGCCTTCCAGTCCTGCTCATGGAGCAGTCCCATCTCCCAATAGCCGGACTCACTCCATTCCGATTCCTCTGGTTCGGTGTCACCCGCGCCCTGAGCCCATACTTTTACCCGATAATAATATCTTTGTCCCGATTCCAGCGGAGGGCCTTCATATGGAAACAGAATGGATTGTTCCGAATAGGAAAAATGATTCCAGATCAGCGATTCAAAAGTGGGATGAACGGATACTTGTAATTGGAACCGTTTTTGGGAAACATATATTTTGTCAGATTCGATCTGCCAACTTAATCGCGGCTTTAGACAGCCCAGCCCAATCGGATTATTTAAATGTTCGCATCTAAGCGCTTTCACTTTTAGCATTCTTATATCCTCCCTGAGGTCTTCTTTTGTATTTCTATACTCAAATTAAAACGCTTTCATAGACTGTGCGCAATGTTGTATCCCTGCATGTTGTATGCTTGATTTACAGATGTTGAAATTCCACCCCTTATATTGAATCTTAAAATGGAGCTAGCGGTATCGAGTACATAAAATCCCGTAATGTGTGTGGGAGGATTGATGTCACCGCTAATCCGGCTCATTGGCGCAGGAGTGATACCCCAAGCATCGCGGCAGGATCACCCGGAAGCACCCTCGAGATCATGAATGTGATGACGACAATACCAAGCAGTGCCGGAATCATTTGAATCAATCGACGTAGTGTGTAAACGACCACAGCCTGTCCCCCCTTGTTCTTAATTCCTTTCTTCTTGTCATGTTTATTTTCATTTGTTGTTATTTTTAATCATTGTACTAAGGAAGCGAGATAGGTTACACGTCCTGAACAACTAAAAATAATAACGAAATTTGTTGTTCGCGCACTAAAATGACTCATTATGTTATTTTAATGTTATGTATAAATAAAGATAATCAAAAATATAACAATATTACAGTAAAGCAGCATCGCATTATCATATTATTGTATTGCTGTGTATAAAATGCACAAAGGACCTTCATCCAACAGGACAAAGGACCTCATAATTAACCCGGAATGACTTTCTCTTAACCCCAACTCACGAATAAGGGGTGGCATTATCGGAGCAATGAGCATTAGCCCTAGCATAGCCACAAAAACACTGAAAAATGAACAATTTGACTGGTATCGTTGAAGTTGATGAAACTTACCAGAATATTTGAATAGACTCTATGAAGGGGAGATTATTTTTGGAGCAATTAGTTATTTTATTTTGCGATAATTATTATTACTTCTTTGGCTTATCTTTCGACCTTTTTTTATTTGCTCTTCCCAAATTCCAGTTTGGCTAAATATATTCTTACTGGTTTCCTTGGTTCTATGATTGTTAATGCACTTTTTCCGCATTTACTTGCAAGTATCATGTTAAAAAGATATGCACCCGGAGTTTTAACTGGGATTTTATTGAATATTCCGATAAACAGTTTAATTCTATATCAATTCTTCCAAAATCATGAATTAACATTTAAAACGTTGCTTTTATCAACATTGGCAGTGGGAATAGTGCTGTTAGGTCTAATTCCTATTTTATTCAAAGTAGGAAAATCTCTCACTACACAAATATATTAGAAAACCATAAAATCAAATCTTTCGAAGAATATTATGATACTGCACTGTTAAACAAACAATACTCGTAATGAATCACTATTAGAAAAAAGTCTCGGCCTGTGATCTACATTTCCATTACGGTATGCACAAATCACAGAGCGAGACCTTTTTCATTCTTTATTCTGCTAAGCTTGGCTTGCTTTGGGAGGAAACTGCAATCTGCGTGATTTCTTGTTCCATGTTATATACCGATTGTCTGACGGCTTGCAAGGACTGTTCAATCCGTCCGGTTGCTTCCTTGGTGCCCGTAGATATTTTGCGAATTTCTGTAGCGACAACTCCAAAACCAGCTCCTGCTTCACCCATGCGGGCAGCTTCAATGGCTGCATTTAGTCCAAGCAAGTTCGTTTGCTCCGAAATTTCCTTAATGTAGCCTGCCACCTCAGTCACGTTACTGGAATCCTCGACTGCCTTTTTTGTGTTGCTCAAAATTTCTTCGGCTGTCGCACTAAGCTCCTCCGAGTGTGCCGCCACATGCTGAATCCCTTCGATTAGCTTGCTTGTCACATCCTCGGCTTGCCTCATCAGCTTCTTCAACTGATCTTGATTATCCATACTATAGGTGATACACAGTACTGCCTCGATCTCATTCTGCTCATTCTTGATCGGGTGAAAGTATGCATCAGCGGCGATTCCAAAAACCTCAGCCGCATAACGCTTTCTGGTTTTTTCACCACCCACTAACATTTTGAAGTCTCTGTATACATCAGGGAGAGGGTCACCTGCTTTGAAGTCATAAACTAAGCTTTTACCTGAAGATTGTCTCATGTAAGTATTCACTGTCGCTACATCAAACAGCGCATACCGATTGAGATCGGCACGCACTGTTGGTATATCTTTTTTAAAATCCATTTTTGGGCTCTACTCCACTCGCAAATCAGGCACTAAGATTTAATCCAATTGCTCTCCATTCGTTTCTATCACGTTCTTATACCAATAGAAACTCTTCTTTCTGGATCGGGCAAGTGTACCGTTGCCTTCATTATCCTTATCGACGTAAATGAAGCCATAGCGCTTCTTCATTTCACCAGTCCCTGCACTTACCAGGTCAATACATCCCCACGGAGTATAGCCTATTAAATCTACTCCATCAGCAATCGCTTCTTTCATTTGCTCAATGTGTTGCTTCAAGTAATCAATTCTGTAGTCATCGTGAATCGAGCCGTCTTCTTCCACCGTATCTACTGCGCCAAGACCATTTTCCACAACCATTAACGGGATTTCATATCGGTTATAAATGTTATTGAGGGACCATCTTAATCCCTGTGGATCAATCTGCCAATCCCAGGCGCTTGCTTTCAAATGAGGGTTCTTTAATCCCATGGATAAATTTCCGCCCACTTTCTCCTGGTCTGGGTCGGCACTTACACAAACAGATGAATAGTAACTAAAGGTATAAAAATCTACACAGCCTTCTTTTAAGATGTTTTCATCGTTGTCTTGCATTTTGATCTGAATGTTATGATCTCTAAAATAGCGTTTGGCAAATCCCGGATAAGCTCCTCTTACTTGAACATCTGAGCATAGGAAGTTACTCAAATTATCCTTTTGTTGAGCCAACAAAACATCGTTCGGATTGCATGTAAGTGGATACGAACACATATAAGCGATCATACAACCGATTTTAAAGTCCTTGTTGATTTCATGACCCAGCTTTACTGCCTTTGCACTGGCAATAAACTGATGATGCAAAGCTTGGTACAGACTCTGCTCATCCTTCACTGTAGCATGGGCAAGCTCTCCATTCCCCTCCGGCATCATAGCTCCAGCCATGAACGCACCAAAAGACAAGGTTAAAATATTGATTTCATTAAAGGTCAACCAGTATTTTACGACATCTTTGTATCTGTTAAAAAGCACCTCACAATATCTCACATAAAAATCTACCACTCTGCGGTCAGACCAGCCATTATATTTTTGAGTTAGATTAAACGGCGCCTCATAATGTGAGATCGTAACCAAAGGCTCGATGTTATACTTTTTCAATTCTGCAAATACACGATCATAGAACTGTAATCCTTGCTCATTCGGCTCTGTATCATCTCCGTTAGGGAATATTCTTGACCAGGCAATGGACATTCTAAAGACCTTGAAACCCATTTCTGCAAATAATCGGATATCCTCTTTATAGTGATGGAAGAAATCAATAGCCTCGTGACTTGGATAGTTCATACCTTCTTCTAATACAGGCGTAATTCTTCGGGAAGTCGTATGTGTCCCGGCTGTAATCACATCGGCAGTGCTCAATCCCTTACCGTCTTCGTTATATCCACCTTCCAATTGGTTGGCAGCCGTTGCCCCTCCCCATAAAAATCCTTGTGGAAATTCCAAATTAGTTGTGTTTTTCATTGTTTAGTTCCTCCTCAACATTTAATTAGGATTAGACTACAACCGTCAATAAATCCTCTTGATACTCAATCGACTTCTTCTCTGTTTCAATGACATCCAGGTAATTCGCAGTATTGGCAACGATTACAGGTGTGGTCAGAACATAGCCAGCCTCTTTTATCGCTTCCATATCAAACTCCATGAGCAATTGACCTTTTTTAACAGCATCCCCCTGTTTTACTTTAGGATAAAAATGTTTGCCTTTTAATTTGACCGTATCCTTTCCTACATGGATAAGGACCTCAACACCGTGATCACTGGTAATTCCGATAGCATGACCCGATGAAAAGAATGATGTTAATACGCCATCTACAGGTGAAACGACCTTACCTTCCGAAGGTTCAATGGCAATCCCTTTGCCCAGTGCACCTGTCGAAAAGGCTTCGTCTGTTACTTCAGATAAAGGTTTCACTTCACCTTTTAACGGACTCATCACAGTCTCTTGTTTAACTAAAATTTCTCCTTTAGCTGCTCCTGCTGTGCTGTCTTCCTTGTTCGCTTCTTTTACTTCATCATCTTTAAATCCGCCAAAGAACATAAGCAAGAAGCCTAATACAAAGCTTACCAGGATACCGATAACAGCCCCATAGAATCCGCTGTCTATTCCTGCCGGACTGATATAGCTCGGAATCGCGAAAATACCTAATCCGCCAATGATGTAACCTTTAGTTCCCATCATTCCTATAATACCGCCGCCTACTGCAGCCGCTATACAGCTTAAAATAAATGGCTTCTTACGTGGTAATGTAATCCCGTAAATCGCTGGTTCTGTAACACCAAAAATCCCGGAGATGACAGCTGGAATGGAAAGTGATCTTAGCTTTACATTTTTTGTTTTAAGCAGAATCGCCAGCACAACACCCGTCTGAGCAAAGGAAGCTCCAAGCGTCGCAGCAAGGATCGGGTCGAATTTGAGCACTGCCAAGTTGTTCATAGCGATAGGAACAAGTCCCCAATGTAATCCAAAGATAACAAATACTTGCCAGAAAGCACCCATGATTATGCCTTCAATAATCGGACTCAAGTTATACACAAAGAGGGTTGCTGCGCCAAGCAGTTGACCTGCCCAAGTCGAGAGAGGTCCAATCGCAATCAATGCTAAGGGTACAATAACTAACAAGGTGAAAAACGGAACCAAAAATGTTCTCACTACGCTAGGGATTACCTTCTTAAAGAAGTTTTCTATTTTTGAGCCTACATAGGTGGATATGATAATCGGAAGAACGGTTGACGCATAATTCATCAGAATGACCGGAATACCCAAGAAGGTGATATATACTGGTGACTCAAATATAGTACCGCTAAACAGAGTATATAATGGCTTGCCTGAGGCCATTGTCGCATTAAATGTTGGATAAACGAGCGATGCCCCGATGGCCATACCTATAAAAATGTTGGCATTGAACTTTTTAGCGGACGTATACCCCAGAAAAATAGGGAAGAAGTAAAATAAACAATCTCCTAAAGCATTAAGAATTTGATAGGTACCTGATGTGTTGCTGAGCCAGCCCAAAGCTACGAATAAAGCAGCAAATCCCTTAATCATACCCGTGGCACTTAAGACACCCAGCGTGGGTGTAAATACACCTGAAATGGTATCAATGAATCTATTGAACAAACTCACTTTTTCACCTGATGCTTCTTCTGAAGACGCTTCCTGGAAACCGCCTACAGCAGTAACTTCAGCGTAAACCTCCGGTACATGGTTACCTATAACAACCTGGTATTGTCCACCGCTTTTTACTACTGTAACAACACCATCCATGTTTTTCAAAACCTCTGTATTAGCCTTGCTTTCATCTTTTAGTTTGAAACGCAAACGTGTTACACAATGAGTTAGACTATTCACATTTTCTTTGCCGCCGACATTTTTGATGATGTCTTTTGCTAATGCCTCATACTTCATTGTAACTTCCCCTTTATTTGTATTTATAAAAAAAGGCAAAACCAAATAGATCAATTCGATCTAGGTTGGTTTCGCCTGCATTACCAGTAACAATCCAAGAGTTATTCAATTTTGTCTTTGGGTCACACGCTGAATATGAATCGTTATATACAGCTTTTCTTCATCTGACAATACCGTGTTCAAGTATTTCTCGATCTTCAGCATACAGCCATAGGCCTTTTTGTACTTCGCTTTCACTTGCCTCCACAAAAAATCGTCTTCCAGTTCTACTTTTTCTTTTTTATTTAATCGCTGAAAGAAGAATCTTAAATGTGTAATAAATCGCTCATAACTGATTGAGTGTTCATCTATGGTGTTATTATAAGAGTATTTAATAATATTCAAGATATCGTGTATTTTTTGAGTTTGCTGAGCAACATCTGCTACCTTGTTGTAGGAGCTGTTTACTTGAGCATTTATTAAATGAAGAGCAATATTACCTGCTTCATCTTCTGAGAATCGTTTGCCTGTTTCGTCTTCAATGAACTCCAATGCTTTTAATCCAACCCCAAATTCTTTGGGATAAAATTTTTTGATTTCCCAAATTAATGGATTTGTATTTTTAAGCCCTTCATCAAACATTTTAAATGCATTGTTCATGTGATCCGTAAGTGAAACATATATATAATCGCTCAATTGTGCTTCTAATATGCTTTTTCCATATTCAATGATGTCATAGCATAACGAAACATATTCTGATGGAACATCCTCTAGCAATAACTTAAATTTCTCTGAAGCATCTTTATGTTTAAGCACAAAGACCTTTTCAATTAGATGCTCTTCTACTTGTTCACCTGCACTCTTTTTGAATGCAATACCACGACCCATAACAACAAATTCATCTCTTTTTGAATCTTTGGCTATTATGGCGTTATTATTAAATATCTTCGTTATGATCATCTAACTGCCCCCCTATCCCATCAAATTTAGATGCTGGGCGAAATTCAGATAGGTCACAAGACGGTAATAGCCGATCAAACCTTCGTTGTAAATCAAATTCAAATGTATTGATTTACAACTTCATGTTATGAAAACGCATTCATAATAAGAGACAAAAGCCTTACGTTTTCCCTGAATGATCTTGAGTGCTCCCAAACCGATCTGATATTCCGTTTTGAAAATGGATATAGTCGGTTAACCACGTCCTATGACATCATTTTTCGGATGTCGATTCGTTGGTCGACGTCATCATCTTTGTTGTTCAGCACTTGTAAGGCTTTATATCACTCACCTTTCTGCGTTATGGCTGGGCCAGATATTCATATCATGCAGGATATCGCAAAGCTTGTATTCTAAAAAGAAAAGGCAAAACCCAACACATGGAAATCTAATTCCATGCCTCGGGTTTTGCCTTTTCAGTAACAATCCCAAGATCATAATAACATCGAATTTAAGTTTTGCCAACAAAAATGTTTGCGTTTTCTTTTTCGGGGCAATCGCATCAAATATAGCACACTTACATGGTATAAAATGTCAACCACCAATGTAGGACATGCTAATTTTTTTTCTGTTGTTGGCTGTCTGCTCCGTACGTTCATCGGAATACCGGTCCGTGCGTTGCTCCCATACTGAAGTAATTACATCGAGTAGTTCCTGGTCATTCGCCCCGTTGCGAAGCATCTGGCGTAAATCAAATCCGCCTGAAGCAAACAAACACGTATAAAATTTGCCATCGGAAGATAAGCGAGCACGCGTGCAGGATGAGCAAAACGATTCAGAAACCGAAGTAATAAAGCCAACCTGTGCGTCGTTGTCTTTATAACGATAACGTTTTGCCACTTCTCCAAAGTAATTCTCGTCCATCGGCTCCAGCTCGTACGCATTCTTAAGTCGTTCAACAATTTCTTTTTTGGTTAGTACCTTTTTGAAGCTCCATCCGGTATCGTTACCTACATCCATAAACTCAATAAAACGAAGAGTTATTCCCTGCTCCTTGAAATAAGCGGCCATCGGCAAAATTTCAGAATCATTAACACCTTTTTGAACTACCATATTGACCTTGATCTCAAAGCCGATTTCTCTTGCATATTCGATCTGCTTCAAAATAAAATCGGGCTTAATCCCCCGTCCATTCATCCGCCCAAATAGCTCGGGGTTCAGAGCGTCTACACTGACATTAAGCCGTCGCAGCCCTGCTTCATAGAGACGCTTAGCCTGTTGCCCTAGCAGCAAACCGTTGGTGGTCAAGCCGACATCCTCCACTCCGTCAATGGACAGGATTTGAGAAACAAGGTCGGGTAGGTTCCGACGCATTAAGGGTTCCCCGCCTGTGAGTCGAATTTTTTTGACCCCGAGGCCTACAAAGAGCTTCGCCAGTCGGTGGATCTCTTCAAACGACAGGCATTCACTTTTGGGAAGAAAGGCAAAATCGTCGCCGAAGATTTCTTTGGGCATACAATAGGAACAGCGAAAATTGCAGCGGTCCGTAACAGATATGCGTAAATCACGAATCGGCCGCCGCAATGAGTCCTTCAGCGAATACGAATTCATACGTTCCCTCCTTTCCTAGTGTTTAGGGTCGCTATCATCAGCCGCCGCTGACTGGGGGAATGAAGGCTGCAACGTCTCCATCCTGTAATACATCCGTAGACAACGCATACTCCTCGTTTATCGCAATTCGCACAGACCTGATCGGCATATCTGGATATTGATCTGTTATCCAATTGGATAAATCGCCTACCGTTTGGCCCGCCAAATCTGCGAATTCTTCTGTTTTTCCCGTCACCTCACGGAGTCCCGCAAAGTAGTACAGCTTAACCATGACTGATCTCCCCCGGCTTTTTCTTTTGATCTCCGACCCACTGCGTTCCATCTTCCCAAATCTCTCGTTTCCAAATAGGAACTATTTCTTTGATTCGTTCGATTGCGTATTCATTTGCCTCATACGCATCCGAACGGTGAGGTGAAGAAACGGCAATGACAACGGCGATATCACCGATTTGAAGCTCGCCAATGCGGTGCACGATTGCCACTCGTGTCCCTTCCCATTTCTGTTCGATTTCGCGGCCAATCTCCGAGAGCTTTTTTTGGGCCATAGGGACATAGGCCTCATAAGCAAGGTATAAGGTCCGTACGCCTTGAGTCCATTCTCGTACGTGCCCTGTAAACACAGTCACCGCTCCTGCTTCCGGCCTTAGGACATAATCCGCATAAGCCTGCGGGAGAATGGGCTCCGTCACGATTTCAAATACACTCATCTTTTCCACCTTCCAGCCACCGGCCAAGCCACTCTCCGGTGACAGACTCTTTTAAATGTTTCTGCTTTTTGTATCTATATCTCATTTAACCGAACAGCTGATGATATAGTTTCTGACCGTTGGCAACACTTCGTACACCGTGTATGAGAAGCCTTCCGTTTTTGAATAAAATCATTCGATGCTTAAAAGCATAAAATTCAACGAAATAAGGAGTTCTTTTTACACTATCTGCTATAAGCCTACCCATTTTCTCTGCATCATCGAGCGTGATCGGACGATGGGGGTCTGGAAGAACCTGTACCACATCCCGTCCGCACAGAGCAGCATACGCCGAGCGACGTGATGCTGTCAGTGCAGGAAACGTAGGATATTCTCCACAGGTTGGACAATCTTGGTTACGGATGCGGGAAATCCCTATGTCCATCTGCGTGTTCTCCCATAGATCAAATAGATGAACCTTGCGGCGCATCTTTTCACGTTTGCCGCTCAGCCACTTTATGGCTTCTGTACATTGGAGGGCGGCTGTCACCTGAACTGCGGGCGAAATGATTCCAGCCGTATCGCAGGTCTGATTGATCGCAGGCAGCGATGGCAGAAGGCAGCGTAAACAAGCTGACTCGCCCGGCACGAATGGAAAAACAACGCCTGTGCTTCCAACACAGGCTCCGTAAATCCATGGAATTCCTGCCTTCAGTGCAGCATCGTTGATAAGCAGACGAGTTTCGAAATTGTCCGTAGCATCCATCAGCAGTATACTTTTGCTGGCAAGTTCTTGAACAAGCTCGGCATCCAAATTATCGAGATATGTGTGCAACCGTACGTCTTCTCGTATGGCTTTTAGCCTTTTTTCAGCTGCCATAACCTTGGGCTGCATTTCCGCGGCGTCCTGCTCCGTGAACAGTTGCTGACGTTGCAGATTCGACATCTCTACATAATCCCGGTCAACAAGATGAAGCTCCCCAACGCCCGCTCTTACCAGTGTTTCGGCAATAGCGGAACCCAGTGCCCCGCAACCGATAATGGTGACGACAGCAGCGGATAGATTACGCTGCCCTTCGCCACCAATGGGTCTAAATAAGATCTGTCTGGAATAACGCTCATTCATTAGATTGTGTCCCTTGATAATACAGCCATATGACGAGGATCATACTAGCCAGCGCCACTTGGGAGAGTAGCATGAACCCAATGGAATATTGGCCAGTAACGGCATGAATCGTCGACAACAAGATCGGAGGGAAAAAGCCACCGAGACCGCCCATCATAGATACAATTCCGTTAACTATGCCTGCCTGTTTATTAAAATAAAATGGAACTAGCTTGAAAATGACACCGTTCCCCACTCCAGCACACACAGCAATCGCCAAGCAGCCTACTGCATAAAGGGTGATCCCTGGTGAAAAAGCCAAGAGAATCGCAGCGACCGTATAAACAGTAAACGTACCTAACAGCAGGAACAGGGGCTGAAACCGATCCGCCAGCCAGCCACCGATGGGGCGGAAGAATGTGGCAATTGCAATGAAGCCTGCTGTACGCATCCCTGCATCCACTTTAGTCAGCTCAAAATTCGATACCAGGAAATTCGGCAAGTACACCGTGAACGCTACAAATGAGCCAAATGTAATAAAATAAAAGAGCGAGAAAAACCAAAGCTTTTCATTTTTGTAAACCCCTTTGATCTGTTCCATAATGGGCGTCTTTACTTTAGCTTCATGACGGTCCCCTAAGAAGAAATTCAAAACGATAAAAACAAGCAGCAAAATGAGATACAGCTTCACAGTAGGGACCCAGCCAATTTGGGTAGCCACAATAGGGGCCGAGAAGGTAGTGACGGCTGTTCCCAAATTTCCTATACCATACATTCCATTTACAAACCCATGCTTTTCCTTTGGATAATACTTCGGCAGCGAAGTCACCCCAACCGAGAACACAGCTCCTCCAATCCCAAGGAACAAGCCACCGATAATTAAATCCATCATCGTAGAAGCTTCACTGATATAGTAGACGGGAAACAAAAGCAAAATAAAGCTAACGAGAAAAACGATTCTTGCTCCGAGGATGTTGGCATAATAACCAAGCGGAATGCGCAGAATCGAACCAAGCACGACCGGAATCGCCGTGACCATGGCCAATTTTCCGGGTGGAATAGCAATATCCTCCGTAATGAACGGCATAAGAGAAGAAATGATAACCCATACCATGAATCCAAGAATCAAGTTCAATGTTTGTAACGGCAACTGCATTTTTCTAATCATTTAACTCACCTTTTCAACGTTTTTTCTGTCGAATTATTTATTTAAATTTTCTGTCCCCATTGTAGCCGCTAGCCGATCTGTTCGAATATAGGGGAGTCCCCTTTACCTAGCAGGGGACTCCCTGAAAATATAAAAAGCCGCTTCTATATGAAGCGACTTGGTCTGTTCAAGAGATAAGCGTATTTAATTTGTCACATAACCTGGTCAGATCATTCCGATTGATCTGTTGCTCTGCCATAGGAAAAAGTACAGTTTCCTCTTTTATAAAATGTACAGTCAGCACTTCGAAGGCCTCACCCGCGTTCTTGGCTGCCTCCTGAATCTCATCAAGCGTGAGCAAACTCAAATCGCCCTCCGTCTGATAAAGGAAATGACCGATATAGCCTTCTATTTCACGGTGCTCCTCCTGTATACCGACGAGCGGCCCCTGTTCAAAACCAATGTAGGTTCCTAGCAGAGAAAAGAAGTGTTCTTCTTCCTTTTCGGTATGTTTCTTGAGGGGTACCATAAAATCGATAATCTGCATTCTCAGCTTTTCCAGTTGCTTGCGGCCTTCTTCCAAATCTAGCATTCTGTGCTCAAACCACAGTACAATGGCATGCCATTCATCCATCAGATATGTTAAATATCGATGCTCATTTTCAAGAATACGCATGGCGGGTTTGGAAAAGCGCATTTTCTCATTTTCCAGCACGCGGATTTCCTCCATTCATCGGCTAAAAATCCAGCATTTTTTTCTTTAATGCATATTGGACCAGTTCAGGCCGGCTTCTTAAGTTCAATTTCTCCATGATTTTCGCTTTGTTCGCTTCCACCGTCTTGACAGAGATGAACAGCTTTTCCGCAACTTCCTTGTTACCGTAACCTTTTGCGACCAGAGGCAGAATCTCCAGTTCCCGCTTGGACAGGATCTCATACGGATCTTCTGATTGTGACGTCGTATCTTTCTTGATGAACTCACGAACGAGAGAGGTGGCCATTTTAGGATGGATATAAGTCCCACCCCCATGAATGGTTCGTATAGCAAGCAATAGCTCCTCATCTGGAGCATTTTTCAAAACGTATCCTGAAGCACCATTCTTTAAAATATGAAAAAGATATTCTTCATCGTCATGCATGGTCAGAATCAGAATTTTAGTATCAGGGTGGTCCTCTTTAATCTTGCCTGTGGCGATCAATCCACTTTCGCCTGGGGGCATGCTGAGGTCCATGATTAGAATATCCGGACGATATTTAGCTACCATCGTATACGCTTCAATGCCATCCGCAGCCGTTCCGACAACCTCCATATCCGATTGGAAGTTCAAAATCATGGAAAATCCGCTTCGTACAATCGCATGGTCATCCGCTAGCACAATTTTGATCAAGTCTCTATTCCTCCTCTTGGCCAATCGGAATTTGTAAAAAGACTTTGGTTCCCTGACCAACATTTGAAAGGACGCCAAAACTTCCGCCTACCAGCTCTGCTCGCTCCTGCATACCATATAAACCTAGTCCCGTTCCAATAGGATTGCTCCCCTTTTCAAAGCCAATTCCATCGTCCTCTACAGTCAAACGAAGCATATGATCGTGCTCAGTCAAAGAAACTTTAACCATGTCTACCTGGGCATACTTCAAGGCATTGAGAACAGCCTCCTGGCAGACACGGTAAATGACCGTTTCCTTTTCACTTCCATATCGCTTTTGGGGAAGATCCGACACAAATTCAACGACAAGACCAAAGCTTTGTTCAACCCTCTTAAAGTGAGAACGAAATGCCGCTTCAAGCCCAAAATCATCAAGTGTGGCGGGGCGTAGTTCCACAGACAGGTTGCGGATATCATCCAGCAATCGCGTCATGGATGCTTCAGTCTGCTTCATGTTTTTGATGAGCTGTTCATCATTCGTCATGTATTTTAACACTCGTAGTTCAACAACCGCGCTCATCAATTCCTGGGCGACGCTGTCGTGCAGTTCCCTGGAAAGCCGTTTACGCTCATTTTCCTGTGCTTCAATGACATGCTTCATCATTTTGTTTTGATATAATTTTTCCTGCGTCTGAAATTGTGGAGTCAAGTCTCTCAACATCAACACCCGTGTTCCATGTTCAGAATCAATGGTGTGAAAAGAAGCGGCATAGGGAATCATTCCGTTGCTCTTCGTTTCCAGATATACCTGAAAAGAAGCGAAATCCTTGGATTCTGGCATATTGAAATAACAGTCAAGGCAGGTACGGGGCTCCGTTTCGCTTGTATAGCCCCTGCATGTTCCACATAAAGCTTTGTCCTTCCCTTCATAGAGTTGGATGAGGACGTCATCGCCCACAATCTCCTCAGCTGCCGGGTTCATGGCTAGGGTATTCCCTTGCCTGTCAAAAAAGAAAATGGCTTCCGTACTGTTCTCAAACAACTTCACCATTAGCGCACTTAAAGAGCCAGTCCCTACAGACAATGTCAATTCACATCACTTCCTTCCCGTTCAACTCTCCAATTCCCCTATGCGCCATGGCTTCCAAATCACGCATCATGGCTTCGGTCATCAGCTGTTCTTCCCGAAATCCACCAAGCAGTACGCCCGCGACGCGAGCATCATTCCATAGGGGAACAGCCCCGAGACTCTTGAGCTTCTCGGATTGAACGATCGGATAGTTAAACAGGTTGTCTGCCCCCACATATTGATAAATAGATGGAATGAAAACGGATTTCCCGGTTTTAAACACGATTCCTGCTATGCCCTTACCGGATTGCAGCACAATCCGCTTAAAGCGATCATTTAAATTACCGGCTGCATTTTTCCATTTAATTACGTATTGATATTCGGCCGGTTCAACCAGAGCAAGCGCCATGAAATCATAACCGAAATGTTCGCGTATTCGCTCAAGCTCCCTTTGATAATCCATCCTATTATTCATCGCTCTCTCCTAATAGAATTAGGAAAGAAGGCAGAGCCCGCTTTCCTAATTCGATTTATGTCTTCTGTAAAGGATATAACTTCTGCGCACATAATTCAACGGAACACTCCACACATGTACAAGCCGGGTAAACGGCCAGAATGCAAAAATCGCAAAGCCCATAAGTATATGAAGCTTGAAAGACATCGGTACGTCTCTCATCAGTGTCGGGTCAACACGGAATATGAATAAACCGCGGAACCAGATCGAGATCGTCTCCCGATAATCGAATTCCGGCTGTACCGCATTCGTTACGAGAGTCGCGAACATCCCCATGCATACAATGGCCAAAAGCAATACGTTTACAATCAGATCAGACGCTGTACTTAAACGGCGCACATTGCGTATTGTAAAACGGCGGGATGTGAGAATCAACATACCGAGGAACGTCATGGCTCCAAATATTCCACCAGCATAAACTGCTCCAATATGATACAGATGATCGTTTACACCCAGTGCATGCATCCAGGTTTTTGGTATGCCCAGACCGGACACGTGACCGAAAATAACCGGGATTATACCCAGGTGGAATAAGAGACTTCCGATCATCAATTGTTTCTTTTCAATAAATTCACTTGATTTCGCTGTCCAATTGAACTGGTCGTTTCTGTAGCGGAAAATATGCCCTACTATAAAGACGACCACGCACATATAAGGGAAAATGACCCATAAAAACTGCTCTAGCATCATCATTGCACGGCTGCCTCCTGTTCTACGCAAGCTTTAAGCGTTTCGCGCAGTCCCTTCACCAGATGAAAATACGGGCTTTCCATTTTTTCCAGCGCTTTAAGCAAATGATATGTGCCGTCTTCCAGGATCGCGATTGGCATGCGGAAGTTTTCTGTCGTCTTCGGATCTTGCGCCCATTCGGCGGCATACAGAAATTCACACATGAGCGGAAGATAATCTGGCAGCTCTCCATCCGGCATTTCAAGACCGTACATCTCATATAGCACCTTTAACTTAACCAACATTTGTCCCCGTTCTTTTGCATCTTCGAATTTAAAGTAAGTCATATATAGTGCACAATTTTTTTGAAAATCAAAGGTTTCCGTATACATTTCCTGAATCTCTTCCATACTGAACTCTTGCATAAGGGACCAGAAGGTGTTCGCATGCGCATACGCCGGATGGTTCGGATCAAATGATGCTTCCAGAAAAGCCGGATGAAAATCCAGCTTTTCCGGGTACATGAGTTGCTGGGCGAAAAACCCGAATGACGGTTTGCATTCATACAGCTTCGCTACATTAATCACGCCAAATACCCCCGTAGAAGTTTTCTTCGTACATTTCTTTGCCTGTTTTCAAAGGCTCTTCCATCCCCATTGAACTTGCCATACTACAGCCGTCACATCCAGAGCCCGAACCCATGTTTCCCATGGTATCGCCGTAACCCGCAGATCCTTGAGCTCGGTACGGATTCGAATATCCTTCTTTATGCGATGTCGGAATGACGAAACGATCCTCATACTTGGCAATCGCCAGAAGTCGATACATCTGCTCGGTCTGCCGCGGTGTCATGCCGATGCGCTCAAGACGGCTTTCATCGAAAGATTGTCCCGTGGACTGGGCACGCATATAGGAGCGCATCATAGCCATCCGTTGCAGGGATTCCTTCACGGTTTGCGTGTCGCCCGCCGTCAGCATATTGGCAAGGTACTGAATAGGGGTCCGCATCTCTTCGATAGCCGGAAAGATCATATCGGGATTCTCAATCGAGTCTTTCCCTTCAAAGTAATTCATGATCGGACTAAGTGGTGGCACATACCAGACCATAGGTAAGGTGCGGTATTCCGGATGAAGCGGGAATGCCAGCTTGTGTTCAATGGCAAGCTTGTAGACCGGCGAATTCTGCGCTGCTTCAATCCAGTCCTCCGAGATGCCGTCTTTTCTCGCCTGAGCAATCACTGCCGGATCACTTGGATCCATGAACAGGTCGCACTGCGCTTTATAAAGCTCCTTCTCATCCTGCGTAGAGGCGGCCTCGAGCACCCGATCCGCGTCATACAGCATAACGCCGAGGTAGCGAATTCGTCCTGTACATGTCTCGGAGCAGACTGTCGGCAGGCCGGCTTCCACACGCGGGAAACAGAAGGTACATTTCTCAGCTTTGTTCGTCTGCCAGTTAAAGTACACTTTTTTGTATGGACAGCCCGTCATGCAATACCGCCAGCCGCGGCAGGCTTCCTGATCCACGAGCACGATTCCGTCCTCGTCCCGTTTGTACATGGCGCCCGAAGGACAGGACGCGACACAGCTTGGATTTAGACAATGTTCGCAAAGCCGTGGGAGATAAACCATGAACGACTTCTCAAAGTTAAATTTAATCTCTTCTTCGATTTTCTGAATATTGGGATCAAGCGGACCGGTTACATGCGCACCCGCCAGGTCATCTTCCCAGTTTGGACCCCACTCCAAATCCATTTTTTCACCCGTTACCGCAGAATGCGCGCGTGCCACAGGTGAATGCTTCTGCTCGCCGGCGTTGGTCAGATGCTCGTAATTGTAAGTCCAGGGCTCATAATAATCTTTCATTTCCGGCATGTCTGGATTGTAAAAAATCTTACCTAGCGCTATCTTGGACAGCTTGTTCCCTGACTTCAGTTCCAGTTTTCCTTTGCGGAGCTGCCAGCCCCCTTTATATAGTTCCTGGTCTTCCCAGCGCTTCGGATAACCGATACCAGGTTTGGTTTCCACATTGTTGAACCACATATATTCCGCACCTTTGCGGTTCGTCCAGGTTGTTTTGCATGTCACGCTGCACGTATGGCAGCCGATACATTTATCCAGGTTCATGACCATGGCAATTTGAGCTTTAATCTTCAAGCCAGTTAACCTCCTTCATTTTACGTACCGCAACGTACACATCACGTTGGTTGCCGATCGGACCATAATAGTTGAATCCATAACTAAGCTGAGCATATCCACCGACCATCTGAGTTGGTTTTAGATGAATTCTTGTTGGTGCGTTATGACTACCGCCGCGTGTATCCGTGATTTCGGAGCCTGGCACTTGAATGTGCTTATCCTGAGCATGGTACATGAACATCGTTCCTCTTGGCATCCGGTGGCTGACAACGGTCCGGGCAGTCACGACGCCGTTACGGTTGTATACCTCTACCCAGTCATTGTCGGCAAGATCGTGTGCCTCTGCGTCTTCGTTGTTGATCCACACGGTAGGACCTCCACGAAACAGTGTAAGCATGTGCTGGTTATCCTGGTAGGTGGAGTGAATATTCCATTTACCGTGCGGTGTCAGATAACGGAGCACGAGTGAATCTTGTCCGCCTTTTATTTCCCGATCGCGCGGGCCGAACACCATCGGCGGCAGAGTCGGTTTGTAGATCGGTAATGATTCCCCAAACTGTTGGAAAATCTCATGATCAATATAGAAATGCTGTCTTCCCGTCAAAGTACGAAACGGAACGAGACGTTCAATATTCGTTGTAAATGGTGAATAACGGCGTCCCTTCTTGTTCGATCCAGTGAATACCGGTGTCGGTATAACCTCACGCGGCTGTGCCGTGATACTCTGGAAAGTAATCTTTTCCGCTGCCCGGTCGGCCGAGATGTCTTTGAGTTCAACACCGTGAAGCTCTTCTGCCTGCTCATAAGCCTTTTGCGAGACCTGTCCATTGGTCGCGGATGAAAGGTGAAGAATCGTATTGGCCACTTGGCGAGCTGTCTGGATTTTCGGCAGCCCATCTTTAATGGAATCATCGTAATAAACTCCGTTCAGCCTTTTCAATTCCTCATATTCGTCCGCTACGGAGAAGCTGACGCCATGCGCACCTGTTTTCCCGGTAGTCAAATTCGGACCGAGTGAGATATATTTATCGTGAATTTTAGTATAGTCGCGTTCGATGATGCTGAAATTCGGCATGGTTTTACCCGGAGTCGCTTCAATTTCGCCCTTTGTCCAATCCTTTACAAGACCCATCGGCTGCGAAATTTCGCCCATACTGTCGTGTGAGAGCGGCGTGGTCACAAGGTCTTTATATATTCCCGGTAGGTACTCTTTCGCCATATCGGAGAAGACTTCGGAAAGCTGGCGGTAAATATCCCAGTCCGCGCGGGATTCCCACAGTGGATTAACCGCCGGATTAAACGGATGTACGAAAGGATGCATATCTGTTGACGATAAGTCTGTTTTTTCATACCAGGTTGCCGCCGGAAGTACGATGTCCGCGTACAATGGGGTTGTTGTCATCCGGAAATCAAGTGCAACCATCAGATCAAGCTTTCCTTCCACATCTTCCCGCCAGACGATTTCCTTGGGTTTCTGTTCCTCGTTCGGCCGAGCAAGCAGGGCGTCGGATGCTCCGAGTAAATGTTTCATGAAATACTCTTGTCCCTTCGCCGAACTGGAAATCAGGTTTGACCGCCAAACAAAGAGCGAACGTGGGAAGTTCTCAGCTGCCCCAGGATCTTCCACAGCGAAGCGTGTCTTACGTGATTTGATCTCTTCCACAGAGTAATTGATGATGTCCTCGTTGGACTTCTTGCCTAATTGCGCCGCCTCTTCGGCGAACAGCAGACTGTTTTTATTAAACTGTGGATAAGAAGGCAGCCAACCCAGACGCGCTGCGAGCACATTGTAGTCTGCTGGGTGCCGGTAACTGACATCCCCACCAGTCGGTGACTTCAAGGTGTCTGTGCCACTTTCTTCATAACGCCACTGCTCCGTTGCAAAATAGAAAAACGATGTAGCATTTTGCAGTCTAGCCGGTCCTTGCCAGTCTTTTGCAAAGGCAACCGTTGACCAGCCTTCGATTGGGCGGAGCTTTTCTTGACCAACATAATGCGCCCAGCCTCCACCGTTTACGCCTTGGGAAGCGGTCAACATGACCAGGTTCAAGATGGACCGATAGATCGTGTCACTGTTGAACCAGTGATTGATCCCCGCACCCATAATAATCATGGAGCGCCCTTTGGTATCGATAGCATTTTGAGCAAATTCCCGAGCAATCTGTACCACAACAGACGCCTTCACGCTCGTGATCTTCTCCTGCCAGGCAGGAGTATAATGCGAAGCTGCATCGTAATAATCCTTGGCGTTATGAGGGCTGTCACTGCGCGCGACACCGTACTGGCTCATCATCAGATCGTACACAGTTGCTACGTAACGCTCCGAGCCATCTGCCAGGCGTACTTTTTTGGCCGGAATTACACGTTTGAACGTTCCATTACCAGCGTTATCAAAATAAGGGAATACGACTTCTTCCCATTGCTCGCCATGACCTTCCACAGTAAGCGCGGGCTCAACCTTCGTTCCGTCTTCACGTTCCAGGATCAGGTTCCATTTCTTATCCTGTTCCCAGCGCTGTCCCATCGTACCGTTCGGGACCAGCATTTCTCCTGCCACTTCGTCATATATGACCGGTTTCCAGTCCGCATGCTGCGAAACATCCCCAAGGTCACTCGCCCGTAGAAAACGCCCACCTTTCCAGACTCCTTCGTGTGGATCGAGCAGAATCATGAACGGCATATCCGTATATTGTTTGGCATAGTTAATGAACATTGGTTCTTGGCGTTCTTTATAGAACTCATCCAGAATGACATGCGTCATAGCCTGGGCCACGGCAGCATCTGTACCCGGATTCGGTGCAAGCCAATTGTCAGCGAACTTCACATTCTCCGCCAAGTCGGGAGCCACCGATACGACCTTTGTCCCCTTATAACGTACTTCCGTCATAAAATGAGCGTCCGGCGTCCGGGTAAGCGGTACGTTCGATCCCCACATGATCAGGTAACCCGCATTGTACCAGTCAGAAGATTCCGGCACATCCGTCTGCTCACCCCAAATTTGAGGAGATGCAGGCGGAAGGTCTGCATACCAATCGTAAAAACTCAACATCTGCCCACCGAGCAGCGAAATGAACCGGGCTCCCGAAGCGTAGCTTATCATTGACATCGCCGGGATTGGCGTAAAGCCCGCGATCCGGTCGGGACCGTACTTACGAATGGTATAGATGAGCTGCGCTGAGATAAGACGCAGGACATCGTCCCAGCCGACACGGACATGGCCGCCTTTTCCGCGAGCCGATTTATAGAGCTTGGCTTTCTCAGGGTCTTCCACGATGCTCGCCCATGCGTCTACTGGATTCGTATGCTCCTTAATGGCAGCTAACCAGAGCCGCAATAACTTACCGCGCATATAGGGGTATTTCACGCGTAATGGACTGTATTCATACCAGGAAAATGTAGCACCACGCGGGCATCCACGCGGTTCAAATTCCGGCATGTCAACGCCGCAGGATGGATAATCGATCTGTTGATTCTCCCAAGTGATGATGCCGTTTTTCACAAAAACCTTCCAACTACAGGAGCCGGTGCAGTTGACTCCGTGCGTCGTCCGGACCACTTTGTCGTGAGACCAACGCTGACGGTACACGTTTTCCCATTCTCTATTTTTTTCCTCAAGGATTGACCAATTTCCCGAATAGCTTTCGATCGGTTTAAAAAAGTTGAGGTTGTATTTTTTTTTCATCGATGACCAACACTCCTTTTCAGAATGAAAAACCCTAAAGCAGATTCAAGAGAAGATTCATTCGGTTACTCTCATTATGTAATTCATCCATGTTTGTTCCCATTAGGGAATGTCCTATAGCGCTACAGGAAATCCCTCGTTCTATAAAAAGATACAAAAAGCCTCCCTCTAATAGAGGGAAGCTTCTATGAAGGCGGACCCGTTTTTGCGATCGCACTTTTTGGCCTTGATTAATTGTTCTTTTGGCCGGTTAATAGGAGCATAATAAAGGAAATGACTATTAAAGAGCATGTCCAGGCCCAAGCCATAGGAAGATGACCAGCATCCACCGCTACATAAATGGCCGTCGGAATGGTTGGGGTTTTACCTGGAATATTTCCGGCAATCATCAGCGTAGCACCGAATTCACCCAGACCACGGGCAAAACCGAGCATAAAGGCAGCTTTAAGTGAAGGGAAAATTAAGGGAAAAGTTATATATCGGAAAACCTGCCATTCACTCGCCCCTATCGAACGTCCCGCTTCTTCCAACTCCTCATCAACAGAAGCAAATCCCACCTTCATCGTCCGATAGACAAGAGGGAAAGCCACAACGACCGACGCGACCACCGCAGCCCACCACGAGAATACAATGGGTTCTCCAAACCATTGCTCCACAAAACGTCCGAACCCGCTTTTTCGTCCAAGTAATATTAGCAGTAAAAAACCAACAACCGTCGGAGGGAGTACCAAGGGCAGCATAAATACGGTTTCAACGAACGTTTTTCCTTTAAACGATCCTAATCGGGACATTGACCATGCTATAACCAGGCCTGCTACGATCACCAACACGCTTGATAACAGCGCAACCTGCAACGATAATTGGATAGGAGACCAATATTCATTCCAATCCATGTCTTGCATGATCACTTCGGTATAGAAAATCCATACTTCACCACGATATCCAAAGAGTCTTGCGATTGTAGATACGCATAAAAGTCTTCAGCATCTCGGCTATGTTTTGAAGCTTTAACCCTCCCGATTGGGTTGATTGTTGCATTATGTTCGACTCCTCAATGGTTTAGTTCATCATTATGTGATGGGTTTCGTTATTGCTGTGCCTGTCTCGTACGTTCGAATAGTGTACAATTTTCAAGAAGAATATGATTAAAAATATCTGCTTCCAGATTTTCTAACCGCTTCAATACGAGCCGATGTGTACCACAAGCCTCCTGCAACGGCTCAAAACCGTTTGTGATCAAGCGCAGTTCCTTCAGTAATTCCACCACCGCTTGATGCTCGTCTTGCAACTTGGATAAATACGGATTTAGTGCATCTGCCCGTTCAACTGTCGATTCCTGTAAAAACGCTTGAATCATCGGAAACACAAGGTTTTCCTCATTTTGAATATGTTCCGATAATTCCTGTTTAAGCAAGGTGAACAGTTCATTAACTCGCTTTAGATGCGGATAACGTTCGCCGTGAACCCGCGTTAGTTTGGTTACATACGGCGTGAGCGCCGATAGTTCTTCGCGAAGCTTTGTATGATACTCATCCTGGATATAGGCGATTAGTTCTTTTGGTTCGAGTGAAGAAGGCTGCATTTGTTTTTGCTGTGTCTGACTTTCCTCCACTTCATGCACCTGCGCCAGCAGTTCACCAGCATGGAGACCTCGGTCGGCAGCTGCTTCACGGAGCGATATTTTCCCGCCACAGCAGAAGTCAATCCGCAGTTTACGGAACAAATCTCCTGTTTTTGGTACTTCTTTCACAATGTCCGCTACCCATGTTTCTTCCGTTAACTGACTCATCGTCCATTCCTCCATCTTACTTCGATTTTATGCCTCACTTTAATTCTACGTCTCTCATAAACTTGAACCAATCAGGGCGTTCCCTCTTTTACAGGAGGAAAGAGCCTTATTATAAAAAATCTGAAATCAACTGTTCAGCCGCTTCTTTCCCTTGAGCGATGCAATCTGGAATTCCAACGCCCCCATAGCCGGCACCGCATAGAAAAACACCCGGTAAATACTGTGCGAAGTCCTGTCTCACCCTCGCCATATGCTCTTTGTGTCCAATCGGATATTGCGGCATCGATCGATCACACCTACTGACTTCGGCGAATTCCGGTTCCGCTTTCAAGCCCATTAAATCTTTCAAATCTTTGCGCGCGGCATCCACAAGTTGATCGTCTGTCATCCGAATCCACTCCTGTGCGCCTGCATGTCCAATATAGGTCCGCAAAAGTGTATATCCTTCAGGAGCAGTATGGCTCCACTTTGTCGAAGACCATGTACATGCCGTAATCATTTTGCCTTCTTTGCGGGGTACCAGAAATCCCGTTCCCTCAAAAGCAAGATTAAGATCTGTGTTTTTATAAGCAAGGGCAATATTGGCTACAGAAACATAGTTAATCTCATGTAACCAACTAGCGCTTGCAACACCGGAGAATAATTTAGCCGCCTCAAAGGCTGGAACAGCGCAGATCACCGCATCCGCATCTATTTTTTGTCCATGTTCTAAAATGACCTGATAACCGCTTTCCTTCCTTACTTCAACTACACCTTGTCCCATAACAAATTGTACGGTATCGAGCCTTTCCTTTAACCGCTCCACGATTGAAGACAATCCTTGTCGATAGGAAAGAAACATACTTTTCTTGGCGATATCCGGCAGTTTGTCTTGTACAGCCGGCTTTCTCCCAGTTCCTTTAGACATACCTTTAATCAGACTTCCATGCTTTTGTTCCATGTGCTTAAATTGAGGGAAGGTTGACATGAGGCTCAGAGAATGTGTATCCCCAGCGTAAATTCCAGACAGCAGAGGTTCTGTAATCTGGTCCAGAACTTCTTTGCCGAGACGCCGTTTGATAAAATCACCTAAAGATTCGTCCGCATCACCTTTCTTCGCCGGAATGATTAAATCCAGGGCTGCCCGTGCTTTTCCCAGCGGAGAAATAAGCCCTGTCCGAATGAAAGGGGTGAGCTTCGTTGGAATGCCCAGAATGAAGCCCATCGGCATCGTATGAAGTTTGCCCTTATGCAAAATGCAAGCAGATTTGGCTTTCGGGTTTGTCGATACCAGCTCTGCTTCCAGCCCCAACTCCATGGTCAGATCCAATATTGCCGTCTTTCTGGCCAAGAAAGCATCCGGTCCTTTTTCGATCATAAAATCGTTTTGGCGAACGGTTTGCAGCCTTCCTCCCAGACGGTCGCTCTTCTCCACCAATGTAATTTCCACTTCAAGCTGCCTATCCTCAGCCAGCTTTTTCACATAAAAGGCAGCACTTAAACCGCTTATTCCTCCACCGAGAATAACGACTTTTTTAGAACTTTTTTTCATGAAAACACTTTTCCTCTCCAACCCCGGGTATATAAGCGCAATAAGGGTCACTTTCCAAATAGTCTCCTGTTATTGCAAAAGCCCTTGCTCTGGAGCCCCCACAGACGGCCTTGAATTCACAGACTCCACATTTACCTTTAAGTAGGGACTTATCTCTAAGATTGATCATGATCGGAGAGTTGCGATAAATATCTGCCAGGCTATCCTTTCGTACATTCCCGCATATAAGAGGCAGGAAACCGCTCGGGTATACTTCACCAATATGACTAATAAAAACAAATCCATCCCCGTCATTCACGCCTTTAGGAGCACGTCCTAAAACATCTGCCCTCTTTTGTCCGTCTGCTACACTGCTCTCACCTGCTCTGTGCTTTTCCTGTAGTACAACCCTCCGGTAGTGAGGAGCTTCTGTAGCCTTCACGCCGTACGGCATCTGTTGCTGTATTTGATACAACCATTTCATTACGGCTTCATGCTCATCAGGAGTAATCATATCTTTCTCCATGCCACGTCCGGTTGGAACAAGGAAAAATAAACTCCATAACACGGCCTGCATTTCCTTTACCCTTTCTGCAATTTGCTCCAGATCATGAAGATTGTACCGGGACACCGTAGTGTTCACTTGAATAGGGATATTCAGTTCCTTTAAATAACCAATTCCTCGCATGGTCGTATCGTAAGAACCCGGAGTGCCCCGAAAATGATCGTGAATGTCTGCACATGAACCGTCGAGACTAAACGCCCACCGCGATAACCCAACTTGCTTTGCTTTTTCTACCGCTGCCCGTGTCACTTTAGGGGTGGCACTGGGGGTCATTGAAACTGACAAATTTTTCTCTTCAATTGCATATTGAGCCAGTTCAAACAGATCAGGACGCATTAAAGGATCTCCGCCTGTGAATACAAGCAACGGATGATTCATTTCAGCGATTTGATCTATAAGCTTCTTACCTTCTTCTAGTGTCAGTTGGCGAGGATCAGGTTTGTACTGAGCTTCCGCTCTACAGTGAAGGCACTTTAAAGCACAAGCTCGTGTAACCTCCCAGATGACTATAAACGGGTCTGTATGATAATCACGCGGCGTTTTCAAAGATATCATTGATGTCTCTCCTTTTAGAAGTATAAAAACAACACAAAAACATAGAGCATCATTGAAAATCCAATTTCCGCCATGCCAACTTGTTTTGCCTTTAATCCGAGTTTAGGAAGCCATATGGCTCGTATCAAAAAAATCAAAAAGGGAACAAACAGAGGTAACTTTAACCAAGTAGCAAACAACAAAATCACCACATGATAGATGACGGAAGCATAATGGTAACGTATATTTTTTCTTTCACGAATGATCGTTTTGACATAGAAAGCAGTTCCGATAAAGTAAAGCACCAAAAGCAAGAATAACTCTGTTGCTACTCTCCAATCCTCTCCTCCCCCCATATAAATAACGGGGTATATAAAAGAACAAAAGAGTAGAATTGCAACAATGTCATTGAGTAAAGCACGTTCATTTTTCGTTTTTGCAAAATAAATATTAGCCATAAAAAAAAGCAATAGAAGAACTCCATACCAGATCAAGGCAGGCTCAAACCATATCAGTGAAATTAACAAAGGAAGTAATATCACTCCGTATACAACGGCGGGTTTGCGGTATCTTTCACTGCTGCCTGTCTTGATCCATTGGAGGACAGGAAAACTGAATAAGTAGATAAAAAACCAGCACACAAATAGCGGTATATGAATGAGTTCCCCTCGAGAAGCAGCTAAACCGAATAAAAATGGAAGAATGAGCATGGCCCAGGCTCCATGTTGATTGGGTATGTATCTGCTCATCCCCTTCAAACCCTTGATCCTTTTTTCACAATCTTTTGTATGTCTGTTATTTCGGTTAATCGATTCATCAACCATTCCCCCAAGATTAAGTTTTATCTTCTAACTTCATTCTAAGTATTATATGAAATTGAACCAATTAGGGAGTTCCCTTTTCCTTAGGGGGGAATATCCTAACCGGAAAAATAGCGCTATTTTCTTATGCTATACTGTACTAAAAAAGGGAACAAAGAAAGGATGAACTGTTATGGGAGGACCTTCTTTACGTCAACTGCATGCTCATCATGCCATTCATCAAGGCGGGCTATCTGGCGCTCTAGATAAGACGAGAGAAGTAGAGGAATTACTCGAAGCAAAAGAATTCAAGGTGGCGCGCCAGGCTGCCGACCACTTGATCGAATATTGGGAAACCCGCATTCTCAGCCATGCTGATGCAGAAGAGGAAGGATTCTATCAGGAAATGGTCGAGAAAAAACCGGAGCTGCAGGAGGCTGTCGTCAAACTTACACGGGATCATGATCTGCTCCGAATCATTGTAAAAGAGCTCAAAGCCGGGATCCGTGAAGAAGGGCTTACGCCTGAAGTTCTTCAGCAGTTCCACGCGCTTCTGGTTGTCAATGCCATTCATAGTCGGGAAGAAGAACGTTTGTTGTTTGAGGAACCGTCATGATCAAGATGTGGCGTAACGATTCACTTTCTCTATAAAAATGTACCGAAGAAATAGTCCAACACCTCCTGCGAGTATCCGTCATCTCCTTGCCAAGCTGCTACGGAATAAAAATCATGATTGCCGTTCTGTCGCTTCCGAGGCGTGTCCTGTGGGACTAGCAGTCCGGCATATCCCCACACCTCCATGACTACATCACGCTCGTTTTTGCTGGATGGAAACACATCCTTCCAGCGCTTTTCCAATTGACGTGCACTGCTTTGAGCATCACAGTTCTGAACAGCTTCGAGCATGTTATGAAGTATAGCCAGATCCTCATCGGAAACCTGAACATCCTCTTCTTGACTGAACAATTCAAGGTCCATCCAGCAATAAAGAAGGTGATTCAGACGAATACCGCCCCATTTGATTCGTTCAAAATTCAGTACATTCAAATCTTCATTGACGTATTCCTTATCGGACATCATTTTATTAAAATTACAATCCCCACAGCTACTGTAATTGGGCAGGACGACAGGCCGCTCCCCATAGGTGTGCAAAGGAAGCCCAGCGGTTAATGCCCAGCTCGACAAGGCGCTTCGTAAATGAACCTTTTTGGTGGAAAGACTGTGCAAAAACGCTGCTGCCACTCGCTCTTTTGTAACCTTTTGCTGGTGTAGCTCATGTAGCCTGTTTATAATCTCGTCATGTGTAATGGTAATCGGATCGAACATCAACCCCTTACTTTTCGCATATTCAAAATCCTCACCGGAAAAAGGGCCCTGGTGCTGTTTCCAGCCGGCGGAAGACCAGAAGGTGTTCATAAGTATTTTCTTTGCCTTTTTATCCATAACACATCTCCCTTATGCGTCCAAACATCCCCACCAACCAACATAAAGAGCAGAGTTCTGGTGTGCTCTATGTAAGATCGCTATTCGTCTCTATATTTTAACGCAATTGCCGTATTTCCTGATCTGGAATCGAAATAGGAATATATTTTCCCCCAATTCAATTCGTATTCTGTGTAGGGGTAAGGCTTCGTCTGTCGATAACTTGGCTTTACGGACAAATGTTGCTGTAACAAACGATCATGCTCCCTTTGCCGCTTTCTCTCCCCTTCCTCAGACCAATTATCCCACGAAGTTGGAAATTCATCGCCCTGGAGCGAAATCTCCACGACAATTAGGCTTGTATCCTTAAAGCATACAGACACAAAAAAGTGCCGATACAGCAAAGGAACCTGATCAAAATGATACCAAATATAGTCATTCCCTAGCTTCCTTACAGAATGAAAATATTTCGAATACCAAGCGGTCTCTAACAACTGATCTTCCGTTAAAGATGAGTAAATAGCACGCTCACCATCGACCTGAATGATTCCCGATTCCCAGTCATTCATTGCTGCCACTCCTTCAGCTATTATGCCAATCTCCTACAGTTGCTCTCTGTCCTCATTTGTCCACATGATTGAAAATGGCCTGTCAGGCCCGATCTAGCACGTGCGTATGTAATCGTCTGGCATAAACATTTCTAAAGATGGCAAGAACGATCACACCCACGAATACAACACTGAGCAAAGTGATAGAGGGAACCCAATATTCAAACATGGCATTCGCCAGCACTTGCAGCAAATGTCGTTCTGGTTGTAAATATTCCACCGCCGCAACGATGCCTGCTGCCAGCAATACGATCACAGATATGATCATAAGCATTGCATTGATTACTATAAAAGCTGAACTTAAAAAGTACCTTTTTTTGAGTTCAGCTTTTATATGTTCCAAGAGTGAAATAATTGAAGGACGCTGTCCTCACTTTCGTCATTTATTATCGTTTGCAATATACCCCACTAGGGTATATTGTTAGAGTGGGTAAAAAAAACATTAAAGGAGTTGTAGACGATGAAGAAACATTGGGCTTTACTCGTTGGCGCTGCTGCCATACTTATGTTGAGTGGATGCGGTAACGAAAGCACTACAGAACCAGAACATACAGCAAGCAACAGTCAGCAACATACTGCAAGCGACATGAACCATTCCGCTTCCAATGAAGTTCCTGACGGATTAAAAACAGCTGATAACCCGACCTTCAAAGTAGGCAGTCAGGCCATAATTAAAGCGGATCACATGCCAGGTATGGATGGCGCAACAGCCACCATAACGGGCGCTTATACCACCACTGCTTATACGGTTTCATATACTCCTACGACAGGCGGGGAGAAAGTCACCGATCACAAATGGGTCATTCAAGAAGAAATTCAAGATGCGGGCAGCGATCCGTATTCACCGGGCACTGAGGTTACATTGACGGCTGATCATATGAAAGGAATGAAGGGGACAAAGGCCACCATTGATACAGCAACGCCAACAACAGTGTACATGGTTGATTACACGCCGACTACCGGGGGAGAGCCTGTTAAAAACCACAAATGGGTGACAGAAAGCGAGCTTGCCGCAACCTAAATTCATGATTGTCCATTTCATCAAATGTTATATGATAAAAAAGGCGTCCCCGGAATGGGTGCGCCTTTTAACTGTAAATTTGAGAGCATAAGCCTTCAAAATCAGACGCGATTCTATTCATCGTAGCCATCATTCGCGCTCTGTTCATATGTATCTCCTTCGGTCGGTTTGTTTAACGTGGCATACGCAATATGGCCGCCTTCAAAGCTTTAGTCCCTTCTTCGCTTTTCAAATAATCCGACGGTGTATCGTTGCCGAGTGCGGGGACTTTTCGGTCCATCCAAGTCAGCAAATATTCGCCCATATCGGGCAGCAGCACAATCTGAATCTCCTTTGGAATTTTACTTTCGGCCACTTTTGCTCTTATAGCCGGATCTACCTGATCATATCGCTCCTGATAGATCTGAACCATGTTGGCCCAGCTCTCTGGCTTAAACTCTTTCAAATATATGCCTCTCATCCATAAATCCTCCTTATCATCTCTGAAAACGCTTCTCATGCTGGAGCAACCATTCTTTTCTCCATAGGCCCCCTGCATAGCCGGTTAGTTTCTGATTTGAACCAATAATTCGGTGACATGGGATCACAATGCTCAGCTTATTTTTGCCATTAGCACTGCCTACGGCTCGAATGGCTTTTTCATTTCCAATGGCGAGGGCAATGTCTTTATAAGCTGACGTTTCACCATAGCCTACGGTCATCAGTGCATTCCATACCCTTTGCTGAAAGTCTGTACCTTCAAAGGCATAGGAAAACGTAAACTCATGGCGCTCACCTTTAAAATACTCGTCAAGCTGACTCGCACATTCCTCTAAAACCTGGGGTCGAGCATCTTCCTTAATTCTGGTTACTGGCACATCCCGATCAGAGAACATAATAGAATATACAGCCTCATTTGTGCCCTGTATTTCTATCTCTCCAATCGGCGATACATAATTCAATACATATTGCTTGCTCATAAATGGATAACAACCTCCTTGAACTACTCCTTATTCAGCTTCCTGTACTCACTGGGAGAACATTGGTTCAAACTGCGAAATGCCTTATAGAAATTCGAAGGACTTTGGAAGCCCGTCTCATAACAAATCTCAAGATTCGTAAGATCTGTACTTTTTAGAAGATAGGCTGCCTTATCCACTCTTATTTTTTCCAAATACGTACGCGGGGTTTCGGAGGTTTCCTGTTTAAAGATCCGATCCAAATAAAAAGAGCTTATTCCGACATGATCCGCAATATCCTGCAATACAAGTTTTTCCTTGTAATGATTGACCAAGAAGGTAACCACATTCTGCACAAGCCTGATATACGGCGAATGGTCTGTATGGGGCTGGCATCTTTTGCAAGCACGAAAACCCGCCTTTTCCACTGTGTCCAGATCAAAGTAAAACTCAACATTTATTTTTTTCGGCTTTTTGGATCGACAGGAAGGTCGGCAATATATTCGGGTTGTTTTCACAGCGGTAAAAAACAACCCGTCATATTTACGATCACACGCTATTATTTTCTCCCACATTTCTTCAAAAGAAAGACTAAGGTTAGCCATGATCGAATATTCTGTCCTTTCTATAGTTCATCCTCATCTATATAAATGTGATGTATCTTGAAGCTCTATCAACTGTTCGGCGTTCTTTTGCAAAGCAACTATTATCTTATCAGAAAATGCATTTCCAAAGCTAAACCGTTTAACTCCTAACTGCTGAAGCTGGTGGACATTCGTCAGACCCGGCAAGGATAAAATATTAAGCGGAGCATGTATATGAAACACAACTTCCCTGATCTCTTCATCACTCTTTAATCCTGGAACAAAAATTCCGCTCGCACCACTATCCACATACGCTTTGGCCCGCTCTATGGTCTCTGAAAGTGGGGTATCCATCTGCAAATATGTATCCGTTCTTGCGTTTATAAAAAACTCTTTAAACCCACGAGCATCCAAGGTTGCTCTTATTTTGGACAACAGGCTACTGTGCAGGCCCACTTCTCGAAGCCCCTTTTGCGTTTTCAAAGAATCCTCAATATTAATCCCTGCAACTCCCACATCGGCTACCCTTAAAATATGCTCAACAATCGTTGCCGTGTCCTCCCCATATCCTGCTTCAATATCTGCCGACACTGGAATCTGAACATGCTCAGTAATAGTCCGAATAATGCTTACATGCTGGTCAAAATCAATAAGCTCTCCATCTGAAAATCCAAGCGTGTTGGCAATTCCCCAACTCGTCGTACCGATCGCCTTAAAGCCTGCTTTCTCCAGAGCCACCGCAGATAGCAAATCCCAGGCGTTCCCTAAAAATAAAAGTTCCTCTGATGTGTGAAGTGCATGAAAGTGCTGGATTTTGTTCATAAATATAGCCTCCTGATATGTGATGTAACTCATTTTATCAAGAGGCTATATTTGTTTCGTCCTCATTCTTGCACTTATGGTCTGTGATATTACTCTTTAGGTTGATAAAGCTATTTAAAAAAAGGATATACGATATAGCTTACAAGCAGACCTAAAATAAAAGCGACTGAGGCATTAAGCCACTTTGGCCGAATCTCTGAACCTGAATCCAAAATACCTACTACACAAACCAGAACAAATACAACGATCTTCCATTTTACATCAAGATAGGGATTCACTAAGCCTGCTATCAAAGCAACAATGCGCATTACCATACTCCAGAAAAAAGGAAACTTGGTAGACCAATTCATAAAATATAATAGCTTTCCTTTCTTTCAAGGCTATATTAAAAATTAAATTTAATTTTAATGAAATATGCCAAACGTTTTAAATGTACTTTTTCGCAGTATAAAAAACAGAAGCTCCTCGAAAGGGGCCTCTGTTCAATTTCATATGCCTTAACTATTATAATTACAATTCACCGTGATCATAAGCTTCTTGTATCATTTCACGAATGGTTTTGCGCTTTTCGCCAGTCAATTTTTCTACATCATCGCTGAGCACTGCCATCAGACCTTCACGAAGAGCGCGTCCGCCAGTCACCATATCATCACTGCACCAAGGAATCGGTGAATTTTTCATTCCTTGATCTGTGTTTCTCGGTACGCCGAGACTATCCCACAGTGCATACATTTCATCATCCGTCTTATTTACAAAACGAAGCGGTCTACCTGTGATCTCAGTAGTGATGCGCACAATATCATCGGCTGAAAGCAGTTCAGGTCCTGTAACATCATAGGTCGTATTATCTTCACCCTTGCCGAGTAGTAGTGCAACAGCCGTTTTGGCACAATCCTCACGGGAAATAAACGCGCATTTTCCTTCTCCATAATTGAAAATCCATTCACCCTTATTCAGGGCATCCGGCAATCCGTAGCGAAGCAACGATTCAAAATATTGACTGTCACGCATAAAATTCCATTTCAAGCCGGATTGTTGAACATATTTTTCGGTAATACGATGGTCTACGGTAACCAGAGCTGGGTTTTCATCATCCCCTGCACCCAAAAAGGACGTGTACACGATTTTCTTCACGCCCGCCGCTACTGCGCCATCTACCGCATTTTTGTGCATTTGTACCCGTTTCTCTCCAATAATCGGCATCGAAACCAGGAAAAACTGCTCCCCGCCTTCAAAAGCGTCTTTAATAGATTCCACGCTATTAAAGTCTGCTTTTCTGACATCCACACCTAATTTTCTATATTGTTCCAAATTCTCCGGACTAGGGCTTGTGAAAATGAGACTTTCAGGTGCTACCGTTTTGAGAATCCCTTTAGCCACGCTGCTTCCGAATTGTCCATCTACACCTGTAATAATAGTTTTTCCCTGTACATTCGCCATGTCCAACAGCTCCTTTGTTTTGTTCTCAGTCTATTAGTAATTATTTTCACAAATCTAGTCTCGACTTGTCATCTTGATTTTAAATTAAAGCTCCACCTAGGCATAACATAAAATAATTATGCCTCATAAGTTAAACTTATGAGGCGTCACGTATCTGCCAATCTGCTATACAATGGTCTCTTTCACATACGATAGGAAGCTTTCCGTTAACGTGTTCAGAGATTTGGACGGATATCCCACCACGATTTGAAAATGATGCGGGGAGTTCGTAATGGATAGATACGAGATTCTGTCATCCTGGGTAACTTGAGGCACGTTGGGGAAAAAGGCAACTCCTCTATGCAATTCTACCAGTAAAATCAGCGTTTCCAGCGTAGAAACCTTCTCAATAATACAAGGCTCATAGCCGTCAGCACGGCAATTTTCAATCATCCCTTTCAAAGCCAGAGAGGAAGGTTCTTCACTCAGAAAAATAATTTTTTCATGCTGAAGCTCTTTGGAATCAATCGTTTTCTGATTCACTTTTGGATGCTTTTTCCCCACGCCCAAGAGCATGCTGCCTTTAAATATCGGATACTGTTTGATTTTTTTGTTATTCTCATCAAAGGCGTAATCCGTAGCGAATGCAACATCACAGGTTCCATTACCCAAGGCACTCAACAGGTCGTCAATATTTTTCTTGATAAATGTAATTTCGACCTCCGGGTGCAATTCTTGAAATTTTACAACAATATCCGAAATGAGCTGAATTTCAAAAAAACTGGAATATCCTACTGTAAGGATGCGATTTTGATTTTTATAGGTATGCTGCGCTTTTTGAATGGCATTTTGATATTGGCTCAACATCGTTTTGACGTCTTTATAAAAAACTTGTCCGGCTTCGGTCAGTTGAATGGGATTTATGGTACGATCAAACAGCTTTATATTAAGTTCTTTCTCCAAAGAAGCGATCTGCTGACTGATTGCGGTTTGAGATATATAATGTTTTTTGGCCGCTTGGGTAAAGCTTGAAAGCTCAGCAACGGACACAAAATAATTTAACTTTGTAAGACTCATAGGTTCCTCCTGTAAAAGGCAACAAAATGCATCAAGATTTGAAATTCATAATTTATGTATTCATTATACCTGATCTCACTTAATCCTCTATTACAGGTTCTTTACGAATCGGGCGTTGTACTGTACCCTTGCGCGAATGTAAAACATTGACTTGTCCATTCTTTTGCTTTACTTTTAAAGTATTACTCATATTTCCCAGTTTAATTATACAAAGACTGCTCCAGAAGCCCCAAACTTGCAAGCTTCTGAAACAGTCTTGTAGAAGGTGCACTCATAAAAGTAGGGGACGTTAGATGATTCGATAGCCAGATGGAAGTCTACCGCTACTGCGGATATTACGGATTTGCTGCAACGTCAAACGTTGATTGGTAGAGATAATAGATTCCACATCATTCCCGCGAATCAGATCATCCAGGTCGGCGATGCGACGATTGCCTCTATACACACGGAAATTACCTCTAAACCGCGTGCCGGTAAAGAGAACAAGTGTAGCATCGCTGCTTGTAGAAAAGAAACGCAGGCTTTCGATGCCGTCAAGAATGTTATCAGTGTTGCGAATACCTAGGTTTCCTCTGAATACTCTGCTGGAACCCCGAAAGTTTTCTTCGTTGTAGACTGTCAGACGGGGATACGTTTGAGATACATATGCTTTGTCAGTCATATTGTAACTCCTCCTTTCTATTCTAGCTTATTATGCTTCCCCATCCGATTGGCGCGGGCCTCGCAGCACCCATTTAAAAATGGTTGTGTGATTGAGTAGAGTAGACGCAGACTTGAAAAAGGAACATATGTTCTGTATAATCTAGCTTAGCAATTTGGAAAATCCTGAACTAACGGAGATGCGGACATGGACGATAAATTTATTGAGGAACTACGGGAAATTAGCAGAAACGACAAGCGAAGATCCGAATTTCTTATTAAGGGTATGAAGGAAACACTTCAGGAAAGAAAAGAAAAAAACTTTATCGAAAAATGGATTTGGCGACAAAAAAATAAGAAGCTTATAGCGCGGAAGTTTAAATCCTAGTAGATATAAAAACTGAATCTGCATAGATTTCTACTTTTGTTTAGGTCATAACTCATTTTTAGGAGGCAGAGTCATGATTGAGCTACTAGTCCCAAACGACGATATATTAAATCAAAATCAATTTTTGGCTGATGAAGTTCGATACAATTTGATCCATCGAATTTGTGAGTCAGAAGGGTCGACATGCCTCAAAACGTGTTATTTAAAAGGAACCACCCTATCAGGTGTATGTGGTGATGCCGAAACAGTCGAGAAGTTCGCAAATGCTTACGCACAACGTCACGCTGCTCAGGTACATACCCACATGGTCATGGAATCTTATTTCTGCCCTAAATCCAAAAAGCCCTCCGGCGTTGAGGGAATTATCCGACAATCCATCCCAAAGGACGTACAGTTAGTTGCCCAGTTTCTAGCTGGTTTTTCAGAAGAGGCTTTAGGCAGTTCTGTTGACCCGGTTAGTCAAATATCCGTTGCAGAGAAGACCATCGGGACAGGAAATATGTATCTTTGGATTGTAAATAACATGCCTGTATCTATGGCTAATATTGCTCACCGCTCGCCGAGACATGCTCGCATTAATGCTGTGTATACTCCACCAAATTTGCGAAAGAAAGGTTTTGCCAGCGCAATGGTATCCGAGCTATGTTCCATTTTGAAAAATAAGCATTTAGTACCCATGCTATATGCAGATTTAAAAAATTCGGTTTCCAATCAAGTTTATAAAAATATTGGTTTTACGGAAGGCGGCAAAATCACTGATATTGCGTTTGAATAGTCGTCCTACTACAGGAGGAATTACTGCTCGTTTAAATTAAAGAAGGCCCGCAATGTCACCTCCATCGCTGGGCCCCCTCTTCACTTATCTATAAACCTACTCCGTAACACCCACTTGTGTTTGAACTGAGGATCTTCGTGTAAGTAAATACGTAGCCACAATAGCTATACCGACCCCTGCTGCTCCAAACCAGGTGATGGAAGACAGCGAAACCTGACCAACAACTACACCGCCAATTCCGGCTCCGGCTGCCATAGCAAGCTGCATTGTAGACTGATTGAGACTCAGCATCACACCGGAAGATTCAGGCACAAGTGTGACCAGATTATATTGTTGAGTAGGTCCAGTTGTCCAGGCTGCGAACGACCAAAGGATCAATAAAGCAAATACTGCGATCAGGGAATGAGCGGCAAAAGGAAGTAAGAGTAAGGAAATACCGTGCAACACCATACCCCCTAATAATGTAAAGGATATACCCTTTTTATCCGCACTGTACCCACCAATTTTTGACCCGATTAGACTGGCAATTCCGAAGGCGAGCAATACTGAGCTTAGCATATCCTCTCCTACACCTGATACATTCAGCAAATACGGTGAGATGTAAGTATACGCGAGTGAATAACCTCCTAGCCAAAAGAAGGTAATGCCTAATCCCAAAGCAACTTCAGGCTTTTTCAGAAGAGCAAACTGTTGTAGTAAGGGGACAGGTCGATCTCCTTTCAAGCGGGGAATCGTCATAGCAATAACAATTAGGGCAATAATTCCTGTCAAAGCGATACCGAGAAATACGGTTTTCCAGCCATATGCAGAAGATATCATTCTCCCAAGCGGCACCCCAATAATCAGCGAGGCTGTAAAACCCATAGTAACCGTAGCAATAGAACTGGCCTGCTTGCCGGCTGGGGCAATTTTCGCAGCAATGCTCAGTGCTGTAACCACGACCATCCCCGCCCCGAGGGCCATAAGAATACGTGCGGCGATAAACATTCCAAAACCTGGCAGAACATAGGAGAGGACATTGGCTACTGCAAATAATCCGAGGGAACTCAAGAGCAGCTTGCGTCTGTCCCATTTAGCGGTTACTGCCATCAGAATCGGCGTGCCTATCGCGTAAGCAAGAGAAAAGACTGTAATCAGCTGGCCCGCTGCGGACACCGTAATCCCCATGGTTGTCGCAATCTGATCCAAAATGCCTGAGATAATGTATTCGGATGTGCCTACCAAAAAACTAACAATGGCCAAAATATACACTTTCCACGTACTCTGCATTTTTAAATAACGCCTCTTTTCTTTTAGTATTTTTATATTTTTACAAATATCGAAATTAAGACTAAAAAAATTTATGTCATCAGGAACGGGGCATATTTCTTCGCTGCTTCCACATCCAAGCTGTAATAAATAAACGTCCCCTCTTTACGGTACGTCAGTAGCCCAGACTCTGCCATTTGCTTCAGGTGATGCGATAGCGTTGAAATAGCTACACTGTTCAGCTTCTCCCCCAGCACGGAGCAGCATTGGTGGCTTTCCTCTTTTAACAAAAGTGCTATTTTGAGACGAGTCGGTTCTCCAAGTGCTTTATATATTTTTACAGCTTGCTGCATCTCCGTCGTATCTTTCACCCTGTTCGGCTCCCTTCTGTTCCAGTCTTAATTTCGATGTTTGTCGAAATAAAGTTATCACAAACATTTGTAAAAGTAAACCCGTTTATTATAAAGGTACAGCTTTTTTACACTCTGTGGTGTGAATGATGGTCTTTCTCATCCTATAAATAATCCCCCATCCATAAAGGATGGAGGGAAAAATGATCTGAGTAGAGAGGGGGAATCATGGAAGCCATGGCGTTAATTCGGACTTGCCGTGGGTCTGACAATAATTTCATTAACATCTACATCCGCTGGCTGCTCCATGGCATACAGAATGGAGCGGGCAATGGCATCAGGCGAAATCGAAATACGACGGTACTCTTTCATTCCCTTCCGGGCCTCTTCATCAGAAATACTGTCGGCAAGCTCGGATTCGGTTACTCCCGGTGATATCAGCGTCACACGAATATCTCCACCCACCTCCAAACGCAATCCTTCAGAAATCGCCCGAACCGCATACTTCGTAGCGCAATACACCGCTGCAGTCGGGGTTACACTATACGCGCCAATAGAGGCGATATTGATAAACTGACCAAATCCTTGCTTTTTCATAATCGGAGATACTGTATAGGATTTTACAGGGTAATCAGGGGGAATCCTTAAAACAACTGGTCATGACCGGCAGCCATTCAAACCGGATTGCAGAAGTCATAAAGCGGATTAAGCAGGATTATGATAAGCCGTTACGTATTGAGGAATTGTCCAAACTAGCGAATATGAGTCCTTCGTCACTACATCGTCATTTTAAAGAGGTTACGGCTATGAGCTCAATGCAATATCAAAAACAATTACGTCTACAAGAGTCCCGCCGCCTGTTGTTATCCGAATCAGCGGATGCGGCAAATGTCGGTTTTCAGGTAGGTTACGAGAGTCCCTCACAATTCAGCCGCGAATACGCCCGCTTGTTCGGCCTGCCTCCCATTAGTGATATCAAGCGCTTGCGCATGGATCAAGATCACCCGACTATTTGAACCAGTTGTTAGATGAACTACTGATCCTACTTAACTCTTATCCCAATCATAATGGCAGAATGTAAAAACAGCACAAAAAAGCTGCTTCTCAGGTAAGAGAAGTAGCTGTCATTTTATATACTTCTATGCACGTGGTCATCACTCATTCAGCGTCAATACGGATTATCCAGCTTGACGAACAAGGCTCGAATGACATCCTTCTCTGCCGTAGTAAGCTTTTGTCCTGCCTGCCATTGTTGAATCTCTTTCTTGACTTCCTTTAGTTCTCTATAGCTGAGAGCATACCCGATGCTTCCTATACCTTGTGTGCGGTTGGTTTTGTCCATATTTGCCAATGCTCGAGTCATCGCAGTTCTGTCTCTTGTAAACAAATCTCCCATAAGACCAGCATAGCTTTCGCTTAAAGCTCCATCCAATCCTTCAGAAGCTCGGATCACATTTGGAAAACTTTCCGATGGAATAAAAGCGCGCTGCCTATACAGATATTCGATGATTTCCAGGCTTAGATGTTCACTGATTTTGTTCAGCTTCCCCCATTGGATACCTGCCAAATGGTCCGTAATGTGATGTACTTTCGCTTCATCACTGAGGGAGGAATCCTTATAAAAGGACAGCACCAGCTCCTCTTTGCTTTGCCGGGTATGCTGCGTATTGGCTGCACTTGGCTTGGGCTTCCCGGCACTTGCTCCAGGCGGCGCAGCGTCAGTATGCTTTTCCACCGGATTGGTTGTACACCCTACGGTTACAGCCAGCAATAGTGCAGTACAAGCTACAGAAACGAACACGCTACCTTTTGACATGAATTCACTCTCCTGTCCGAACAAACAATGGTAGTTATGATTGCCCAAAATCCACCCATAGCCTACTACGCCTGCGACCGTTCATCCATCGTTATAACGATAGGAAGATTCCATCTAGACTTCTACGCGTCACGTCCAACCGTAGGCTTACGGATCACGGAGACGCTCGATTCCCTCACGATCAGACGAGGCTCAAATTGCACACGCTCATAATCCCCAGGTGTCTGTTCCTGAATCCGCTTGAGCAGCAGTTCCGCAGCCAACCGAGCCACCTCTTCCCCCATTATAGAAACTGAGCTAATCTGAGGGGTCGTTACCGTAGCCCACAGATTGTTATCAATACCGACTACAGCAACCTCATCCGGCACTTTTACGCCCAAATCCTTAAATCGATTGACGATCCCTATTGCCACCATATCGTTAACCGCATAAATAGCATCCGGCATATGTTTCAAGCTGTAAAAGTAATCGGCTGCACGCAGCCCGGTCTCAAAGGAGAAATCATCGCCAAAATAAACGAGTGAAGGGTCCACATGCTGGAGAGACTGCTCATAAGCGAAGTATCTCTCCTCGATTTTGTCCTTCGCAGCGCCTGCATAAGCAATTCTTGTTCTCCCGATTTTAAGCAAATGCTCCATCACGAGTCTTCCCTCTTGTCGGGCCAGACTGACGATATCCGCTTTAACATCTTCGCCCAGCTTCTTGCCATAGTTAATAATGGACACGGGAACGCTGGCTTTGTTAATCAGATCTACCAACATTTTGGGATACGCCAGCGGCATAATGATGAGCCCGTCTACATGCAGCTTCTTAACTTCACGAACCGTTTCAAGCTCCATTCTGGCATTCCCGGCGGTATTGATTTGCACGACACGGTAACCATGCTGCTTGGCGGCCTGCTCTACGGACCAAGCGATCTCGGGAATAATCGCGTTACGGATATCCGGTACGGCCAGCGCAATTTGGTGTGTCTGACGTACCTTTAGACTCTGCGCCGAGGTGTTGGGTGAAAACCCCATCTCTTCAATCACTTGCAAAATTAAGGCTTTCGTCCTTGGGCTGATGCCCTCACTATCATTAATAGCTCTGGAGACAGTCGCAATACCGACCCCCGCCCGCTTGGCTACATCCTCTATAGTCACTTTTTTCTGATCTGTCACGCCCAAAATCCTTTCAAGAACGGAATCGTTTTCTGACTTTCCACAATAAAGTCTCAATATTAATATTATACCACAGAATGAGTGTCTAAAAATTGAAGTCGTTTTCTTCTTGTCTCTGCTTCACCTAAAAAATTCGCAAAATCTCTTTGTATAAAGTAACGAGCCAAATATAGCACCGTAGTCACAAGTGATTATATTCACAAAAAAATCAAGTGCTTTTTGTATGAAATTGGTTTGACAATGTGTAAAAATTGTGACATATTAATTTCGGAAACGTTTCCTAATTCATTTGGTTTTATAACAATACATGATCATATATTCGTCAAGGAGATGACAGACATGCAAGCATTGAGATGGCATGGAGTAAAGGACTTACGATTGGAAACCATTGAGCAGCCCGCTGCTCTGGCTGGAAAAGTAAAAATCAAAGTAGAATGGTGCGGCATTTGCGGAAGTGATCTGCATGAATATGTGGCAGGACCGATCTTCATTCCCCAGGATGCTCATCATCCATTAACTGGTGAAAAGGCTCCTGTCGTCATGGGACATGAATTCTCTGGACAAGTGGTCGAAATCGGCGAAGGTGTAACCAAGATTCAGGTTGGCGACCGTGTGGTCGTAGAACCGATTTTTGCATGTGGAGAATGTGATGCATGTAAACAAGGCAAATATAATCTTTGCGATAAAATGGGCTTCCTCGGCCTGGCAGGCGGCGGCGGTGGATTTTCTGAATATGTCGCAGCAGACGAGCACATGGTTCACAAAATTCCAGAAAGCGTATCTTTCGAGCAAGGCGCATTGGTAGAGCCTTCGGCCGTTGCTTTGTATGCTGTCCGTCAAAGCCAACTGAAAGTCGGCGACAAAGCCGTAGTATTTGGCGCCGGTCCTATCGGATTGCTGGTTATTGAAGCTTTGAAAGCTTCGGGCGCATCTGAGATTTATGCAGTAGAGCTTTCGGAGGAACGTAAAGCTAAAGCTGAAGAGCTGGGTGCTATCGTTATTGATCCTAAAGCTTATGATGTTGTGCAAGAGCTGCACAAACGGACTAACGGCGGCGTAGATGTAGCCTATGAAGTCACTGGAGTACCTCCTGTACTGACTCAAGCGATCGAGTCCACCAAAATTAGCGGACAAATTATGATCGTCAGCATTTTTGAAAAAGAAGCTCCAATCAAGCCTAACAACATCGTTATGAAAGAGCGCAATATGACCGGTATTATCGGTTACCGTGATGTGTTCCCGGCTGTCATCAGCCTGATGGAAAAAGGGTATTTCCCTGCGGACAAGCTGGTTACCAAACGTATTAAGCTCGATGAAGTGATTGAACACGGTTTTGAAGCTCTGCTGAAAGAGAAAAATCAGGTTAAAATCCTCGTATCTCCGCAATCTTAATCTAAAAAGAAGCATACTCAGATGTCTGCTCTATGCAGGCATCTTTTTATAAAAAAACGCTCTCCTTCCTGCGACATGCTGTCGTCAAGATGAGTAGCGTTTTTTGATTAACATTTGGATTACTGAGTTACATTTTTCAGAACATCGTCAATCATTTGGCTGTTTGCAATTGTACCTGTATACAACCAGCTAGAATCCTTACCAAAATCGTATACATGGCCTTCTTTAACGGCTGGAATTCCCGCCCATACAGGATCTTTTACAATATCTTCTTTACTTACGTTTTTACTGTTCACGATAAAGATATAATCCGCATCCAGCTCGGCCAGCTTCTCAAGCGATAAATTACTCCAGTTCGCCTTAGCCGTTTTGGAAATCTCCTGTACGACTTGTGGAATCTTGAATCCCAAATCCTTATACAATACATCACCGCTGGATAGATTCTGGTTTACGACATACACATTTTTATCCGTTACCCACAATGCCGCCGCAGTTTTTTGTCCCACCGTCTGACTCAGCTTGGCTTTAGCTTCTGCTGCTTTTTTGTCGTAGTTGCTCAATGCCTGCTTCGCTTCACTGCTCTTATTCAGCACCTCACCCACGGTCAGCAGCTCTTGACGCCAATCATTGTTCATATCACTGCCTACCACGTAGGTTGGAGCAATTTTAGAGTATTGATTATATTTGTCGCCTTCCACCATGCTCGCACTGTCCATAATGATTAAATCAGGCTTGAAGTTCAGAACCGCCTCAAACGGAAGATCCGAAGCGATGGTAGGAACGTCCTTCAGTTCTTTTTGCAGGTAACCTTGAACTGAATTTTTACCTACCGACCATTGGGCTACGGGTTTAACACCCAGCGCAACCAGATGATCCTCCAGATAAGAAGCGATCACACGCTGAGGCTGAGCCGGAACCTTCACCTCATGTCCAAGTGCATCCTTCAGCACCCTTTCCTGTGATGTTGGTTCCGCTGATGTATTATTGGTCCCTTGCGGAACGCCATCCGTTCCCGTAGGACTGGATGTGCCTGAGCACGCGCTGAGCAGGAGGGTAAAACTAAGCAATAAAATAAATGCCATGGAATGCTTTGCGTTTCTATTCATTCGTAAAATCCCTTCATCATGATTTTGATAATGATTATTATCCTCAATAACAGTATGCAGGGCGCCACTTATCGAATCAATGGAACATTCGGACATGCTTAATGGATTATCCAGACTGGTATCTCTCACAAAAGCAGATGAATATAGGCTGTCCCGGTAATGAACCGGGGATACACCCGTATATTTTTTGAATGCCCGGCTAAAGAAATAGACATCCGGGTACCCCACACTGACAGCGATATCCTGCAAAGTAGCATCCGTCTTCCGCAAAAGCTCCTTAGCCTTGTCCATTCGCAGCTGAATCAAGTACATAATCGGGCTACAATCCGTTTGTTTTTTAAATAACCGAGTCAAATGTCTCGGACTGCATTCCAACAATCCGGCCAAACGTTCCAGCGTTATGGACTCCGCATAATGGACCTGCATAAATCGAATCGCCTGTGTCACGATATCCCGCGCGGAAGTCCGAGCCTTCGGTTCCTGCAATTGCCGCATACATTCATATGCAAAATCATAGAACCGACCCTGAGCCTGTATCTTGGATAGCGCCTCTTGATCCTGCCATGCGTGCTCCAGTAGTTGCAGCTTTTGATACAGTATAACCGGATAGAGCGGTACAAAACCATGAGCTAGCGAAGGATGATTATACACCGTGTGTCCCGATAGAGAAGTCGCTTTATATAGTACAAGGATATATTCTATCCCGCATTTCGAGGGTTTCATATTCAGTTCAAAGCCTTTGCTGCCATGCAGTACGTACCCTGAATATGTTGTATCCTTCCAATCACCAGCCAATTGCACGCTACCCTGTAGCACAAAAACAAAAGCATGCGCTGGAAGACGATACGGTTGAAGCAGCTCTTCCGACTCCAGTCGAATGTGCCGGACATCCATGACACGGATCGACGAATGGAGCCATACGGATAACAGCTTGTTCAGCTCTTCAGCCTCATGCCCCTTGCCCGTCCCGGTGTGGGAACCTGTCTGCTTTTTCCGATCCTGCTTCACTTGTCAAAGCCTCCGCTCATAAATACCATACTATTTTTCCAAACCAACCTCATTATATATCATCTTCTACTTCGTCTACCATGAGACAAATATGCCTGCTCGAATTCCTGCTCGAAACAAGGCGAATAAATCATTTCCATGGTACAATTTGTATAAATACAAGATTTAAAATACATAGGAGGTTTGACAGCATGAGTGGTTCAAAAATGGTATTAAGTACAGGAGCTAATGCTCCTTTAGGCACAGAAGAGATAGTGCGGGTAAAAATTACATGGGAGCATGCGCCAGCCGAACTGGATGTTAGCTGTTTTATGGTAGGAACAAACGGAAAGGTTTCCTCAGATGACTATTTCATTTTTTACAATCAACCCGCTGACCCGCATGGCCATGTACGGTTACAGCGCCCGAATGACAAAACCACTGAGTTTACTATAGCGCTCAAAGAACTGGAACGAACTAGAGTGGAAAAATGTGTATTTTCCGCCACACTGGACGGTCCAGGTACTTTTGCCAATGTGGTTGGCTGCACATTGACCGTTCAAGGAATGCAGGTACATATCGCCTATAGTATTACCGAGGCCACCGAAGAAACGTCTCTCGTATTCGCTGAAATATATCGTCATACATCTGGCTTCAAGCTCCGCGCAGTTGGACGCGGTTTCAATGGAGGACTGAAACCGCTTGCCGAGGCTCATGGTGTCACCGTAGAGGAAACGGAATCGCCAGCAGCACCGTCCGCTGATCAAGCCGGCGTGAAGGAGCCTTCTCCTGTGAATGGAAGAATTAATCTGCTTAAACAGAAGGTTCAAATTTCACTCCAAAAGAAGCAGATAGACCGTGAAAAAGCACGAGTAGCGGTTGTATTAGACGCTTCTGCTTCCATGGCGAAACTGTACTCTAAGGGAACCGTGCAAAAAGCCTTCGAACGTGTTCTGGCTGTATCGGCCTGCATGGATGATGACGGTGAAATGGACGTATGGTTTTTTGCGAACAAAGCCAAACGCGCTCCAAGCGTCACGGAACGGGATTACGAGAATTACGTAAAACGAAATTTCCCAGAAATCGGATACGGAAATATAGGATTTGGTAACAATGAGCCTGAAGTGATAGAGGATATCATTTTAAAATATACAAAAGAGGTACCAAATGAAACAATCCCGACCTACATTATCTTTTTCAGTGACGGTGGCGTATATGAAACAAAAAAAATATCAAAGTTGCTGATCAAGTGCTCGAAAACTCCGATTTTCTGGCAATTTGTTGGTCTTGGTCATGCTGATTTCGGAGTCCTTCAAAAGTTGGATAATCTGCGCGGTCGCGTAGTGGATAATGCAGATTTCTTTGCCTTAGATGACATTGACTCCGTGACAGACGCAGAATTGTACGACCGTCTGCTGAATGAGTTTCCTGGTTGGCTCAAGCAAGTGCGGGCTAAAGGAATATTGCGGAGCTAATCCGTCACCGCAATGCGATACTCCTACATGATCACTTAAATATCCGCCGAGCAGAACAATAAAGGCAGAATGACCGCAGATAGAGCAATCGTCAGCGCCATCATTCTGCCTCTTAACTGCTCTTCAACACATTTCTCTTCAGGTTATTCCCCCCATTTTAGTCATAGTAGAATTATATATGGTTAACTCCTTGCCAATTCCTATTTCTTTCATTTCCTAATTGGATATTTTCATGTAGTATAAACCTAATTGAAGCAACCCTGTTTGGGCTATGCTGAAGCTATTGACTTTATGAAGGAGGATTTCAGATTGAAATCAAATGAAGCCACTTTGCACAAAAAACTGCTCCCTAGGCATATTACCTTTATGGCTATGGGTGGAGTCATCGGGACCGGTATTTTTAAAGGAAGTACCGAAACGATCAGCCTGGCGGGGCCTGGGGTCATTCTATCTTATATCTTCGCGGGGCTTCTGCTCTTGGTCGTTATGGGCGCAATTGCCGAGATGGCTACCGTCTACCCCAACATGAATATGAAGGATTTTATTCGCAAAGCTTTTGGAGAACGACTGTCCTTTATCATCGGCTGGTTGTATTGCTTCATGTGGCTGGCCGTCTGTGTCATTGAGGTCATCGCAGCGGGAAGCTTCCTGCAATACTGGTTGCCAGACGTTCCCTTATGGGTACTCAGTTTAGCGAGTGCGGCCTTCATTATTGTGGTCAACATGCTGAGTGTCGGCGGTTTCGGGGAGCTTGAATTTTGGCTTGCGGGTATTAAGATTGCCATGATTATCATCTTTATTGCATTGGGTGGGTGTATCCTGTTCGGCATTATCCCAACTGAAACCCCTCCTTATCTGAGCAATTACGTCCAGCACGGCGGATTTCTCCCCAATGGCTGGCTGGCTATTTTCTCGGCGCTGCTGGTGGTTACCTTCTCCTACGGAGGGTCGGAGCTGATTGGTCTGACGTTAACAGAAACAGAAAATCCGGAAAAGGTACTTCCGAAGGTGGTTAAAAGCTTTATTTTTCGCGTTGTATTGTTTTATACGCTGCCGATTCTTATCATTTGCGGCTTGATTCCCTGGAATCAACTGGATGAAAATACCAGTCCATTCGTACAGGTGCTGTCTTCGGCAGGACTCCAAGGCTCGGCCCATGTCATGAACTTTATCTTGATCACCGCCGTACTGTCTGCCGCCAATTCAGGGATTTACGGGGCTACACGTATGTTGCATTCGCTGGCAGTCAACGGAGAAGGTCCTAAATCACTCGCGCGGGTATCCTCGAATGGGGTTCCGGTGAACAGTCTCAAATGGTGTGCCGTGATCCTGATTGTCGGTTCGATGGTCGCTTATATTGATCAGGACGGACTGTTCCGTATTCTGATGGCCGTACCGGGCTTTGTCGTTTTGCTCGTCTGGAGCTGTATTTGTCTGTCCCAGTTGAAGCTGCGTAAATCTTATCCGGTGGAGCCAAGCTTCAAAATATGGGGATTCCCTTATGTGACGGCGGTTACGGTGGGATGCCTATGGGTAATTGCATTCCTGTTCTTGCTTGACCCGCAAAATCGCATCAGCATTAGCGTGTGCGTGGCTTTCATGGCGTTCCTGATCATCTGGTCTTTGGTGAAGTTCCGGGGAAAGCAGGCGTAAACAGCTCATGATTCAAGCGTATCTGTTTCCTGTTTCTTATGCCTTTCTCGCCTTTCCCTTTGCCGCGTTGCTGTTTACGCTACCTTTTCTGATCGTACAGTACCGCAGGCATGGTTATATCCATAAAACGAGAGCATTGCTGCTTTACCTGTTGCTTTTATACTTAATGAATGCTTTCTTTCTGGTGATTTTGCCGCTTCCGGCATCGCGTCATAATACGGCATTAACCGGAGGCGCATTGCAGCTAATGCCCTTGCAGTTCATTCACGACATTATCAGGGAGACTTCCGTCTCTCCCTCCCAACCCTCCAGCTATCTGCATTTGCTGAAGGAACGCGCTTTTCTCCAGGTCGTTTTTAACGTTCTTATGACTGTGCCTTTCGGTATGTTCTTACGTTATTATTTCCGTGCGCGGTGGGGATGGTGTCTGATCCTGTCCTTTGGCCTGTCCCTCTTCTTTGAAATGACGCAGCTAACAGGACTATACGGATTTTTTGACCATGCGTATCGTGTGTTCGATGTGGACGATCTGATGGCAAATACATTGGGCGGCATGCTTGGCTTTCTTTTAGGCGAATGGTTTTCGCGTTTTCTCCCGCGTCTGGAGCATCTGGACAAGCATTTGGACATCACTACCAAGCGGGTGTCCTATACCAGACGGGGTGTAGCCTTTTTTGTGGATTCTATCATATGGACAGGTCTGCTCGGTGTTATGGAATACCTCCAAGTGCCCGCCGCCTTCTGGGTATCCAGTGGAGTATACTTCATGCTGATTCCTTACCTGACGAATGGACGCACTCCGGGAAAATGGCTGGTGCGTATACATCTTGCGGGGGCAGGAAAACGGATTTCCCTGTGGAAGCTCATAAAACGCTACGGCCTCTTGTACTGGTTGTATTTCGGGATGAATTACGTGCTGGGTGGACCCGTGCTCTGGCCTCAAGTCCCTCCATGGGCGAGTGTTCTGATCAGCCTGATACTGTTGGTCATTAACGGGTGGTTCTTTTTCCATCTGGTTATACGTCTGTTCAGGAAAGACCTGTTATTTTATGAGGAGCTTAGCCATACTACCCACCGGATTACATGGCCCAAGCGACTTCATAGCCCTCTGCCTGACGCTACTGAACCTGCCAATACATCGGAAAGCTAATATAGTGATACGACAGCAAAAAACAGGCGAAGCAAAGGAACATTCCTTTGTCCGCCTGTTTTTTTATATTGCGAATAGATAATAACTCGTTTCTTTTACTTCCACTGTGCAATTTGATCAATGGGCAAACGAGTCGATGGATGACCATTGTTAATTCCTTTACCCATGGAAATGAGCATCACAGGCACATAACGATCTTTTTCAAGACCAAAGGCTTCAGCGATTCTGCTCTTGTCGTATCCACCGATTGGATTCGTATCGTAACCGTGAGCGCGTGCCACCAGCATCAACTGCATGGAAACCAGACCACCGTCGATCAAAACTGTTTCCCTGTTAATTGCTGGGTCCAGTTTCGCAAAATGGGCTCCTACTTGTTCCTGTTGCATTTCTTTAACATCTTTTGACATATAGCCCAATTCAACAGCTTCTCCGAAAATTTGCTCGAAATTATCAAAGTTGTTCAAATCCCCGAACACGGCAATAACTGCCGAAGAAGTCTCTACTTGGCGTTGATTAAAGCTCGCGAGGGGTGCCAACGTTGCTTTACCTTCCGGGCTGTCAATGACGAGGAAGCGCCAAGGCTGCAGGTTGATGGAAGATGGAGCGCGTGTCGCTTCGGTCAAAATCTCTGTCATTTCCTCGCGGCTAATCTTCACGGACGGATCGTATACTTTCACAGAACGACGGCCCAGTGCGATTTCTTTAAAATCATTGGTTTTAACAATATTGGATGTGTTCGTATTACTCATTTTAAATCTCTCCTTGTTTACCCTATGGGTGTAATGTAATTGGGGTCAGTCCATATCGGACATATGACCATTCATAACTTGCAGCATATCGGCTAGCTGGTGCCGCTGGGCCTCGTCGAAGCTTTGGAGCAACCGGGTCACAAACTGCGAGCGTTCCTGTCTAAAAGTAATAATACGCTCACGTCCATAATCGGTCAGACTAACCAGCGTAACCCTGTTGTCCTCCGGCTTGGTGCGCCGTGTGACTATGGCTGTCGCTTCAAGCTGCTTCAAATGGCGGGTTACGGCTGCACCGTCGATGCCAACCTCTTTTTGCAGCAAGGTCTGGCTGATCTCATCCACCTGATACAACTTGCACAATAACTGTAATCTGGATGCACTGACTCCTGCACAACGTTCAAACTTGGAGCTAATCTGCTTGTTCAACAGCAACAGCATGTCAAAAATGTAGTCAGCCTCGGGTGATGTCTGGGTGATCGCAATCTCTCCTCCCTTAAGCATGTCACTGGGCTTGACGATCCAACTTTTGATCTATCAATTATTGATCTATCAAGTAATATACATCCTCTTTGAATATAAATCAAGCCCCTGTGAAAAATAAAGTGACTCTTAGCGAATAAAAGCCGAGCACCCCCGCAAGGGGCACTCAGCTTCTTCTTGTATAGCTTACTTATGTGATAACTCATACACTCCACTTATACGATAGCAGATCTGGAGAGCCATACAGACAACGCTATTCAGCTTCTCTTGCTCTCTTCATCCGTTAAATGATGCCGTGAGACAGCATAGCGTCTGCCACACGAACAAATCCGGCGATGTTCGCCCCTACAACCAGATTCCCAGGTACGCCGTATTCCTCAGCCGCCCTCACGCTATTCGCATAGATGTTCTTCATAATATCATGCAGCTTGGCATCCACTTCCTCAAAGGTCCATGACAGGCGCATGCTGTTCTGTGACATTTCGAGCGCGGAAACCGCGACCCCGCCTGCGTTTGCCGCTTTGGCTGGCCCAAACAGCACCCCATTGCCCAAAAATACTTCAATGGCCTGTAGCGTGGATGGCATATTCGCACCTTCACCCACTGCTTTTACGCCATTGCTCACCAGCAATTGTGCTGCGTGCTCGTCAATTTCGTTTTGTGTGGCGCATGGCAGTGCGATATCACATGGAATCGACCAGATACCGGAATAGCCCTCCGTATATATTGCGCCCGGACGCTCTTTGGTATACTCGCTAATGCGCAGTCGATTCACTTCTTTAAGCTGCTTCACCAGATTCAGATCAATGCCGTCCGGATCATAGATGTAGCCATTCGAGTCACTACAGGCAACGACTGTAGCGCCGAGCTGCTGTGCTTTTTCAATCGCATAAATGGATACGTTACCCGAACCCGACACGACCACACGTTTCCCCTCAAAGGACGAGCCTTGGGCATGCAGCATTTCATTTACAAAATACACGCAACCATATCCAGTCGCTTCTGTACGTGTAAGACTGCCCCCGTAATGAATTCCTTTACCTGTGAGGACGCCCCCTTCATGTCCCCCGCGAATCCGTTTGTATTGCCCGAACATGTAACCGATCTCACGCCCGCCTACACCAATATCTCCTGCCGGAACGTCGGTATCCGGGCCAATATATTTATACAGCTCGGTCATGAAGCTTTGTGTAAAGCGCATGACTTCGTTATCTGATTTCCCTTTGGGATCAAAATCGGAGCCGCCTTTGCCGCCGCCAATCGGAAGACCTGTCAGGGCGTTTTTGAAAATTTGCTCAAAACCCAAAAATTTGACGATTCCGAGATACACAGACGGATGAAAACGGATTCCACCTTTGTAAGGACCGATGGCACTATTAAATTGTACCCGGAAGCCGCGATTGACCTGTACGTTCCCTGCGTCGTCTACCCAAGGCACACGGAAGGTAATAACCCGTTCCGGCTCCACAAGCCGTTCCAAAAGCCCCTGCTGCATATACTTGGGATGCTTAGCCAGTACCGGAACCAGCGAATCCAATATTTCCTTGACGGCCTGATGAAATTCATTCTCATGAGGATTGCGAGCGATAACCTTCTCAAAAACGGACTGCACATATTCGGCTGCTGCCTGTTGACTCTGCTCTGAACGGATAATGGTCACTTTTCTAAAACACTCCTTTTATATTGGGTTACTCTATTGAGAGTTCGGAACGGATTCATTCCGTATTCTTGAGAGTGTGATTTTATGTATTCATAAAATTTAGTTAACTATACATGATTTTTTATAAAAATACATCGAATTTGCTCATAAAAAAATTTTGGCCCCTTCATCAAATATCTCTATGAATCTATCATTCCTTGTCATATTATTAAACCAAAATCCCTTGATTTACAGGCTTTTTTCAAGATAAGTAAGGGTATATATACCTTACTCTACATGGTACAATAATGTGAACAAAATGAAATTATATCTCAAATCAGAGCGAGGTCACGCCGTTTATGAATTCTTCCGTTCCTTTGCGGGCATACAATTTTTTATATTTTGCCCTGCTAGCGATTTTACTCAGCGGCTATCCAATACTTGTACCGGATCGTGCCTGAGGAATGGCGCGCGACAGGGCAGACGATGCTGGCTCTGCTGTTTTTCGGCGTCTCGGGCATTGTGGCCTCTTATGCAGGCGGCGCGGTGTACGAAGCCTTCGGCGGGCAAACGCTGTATCTGTCCATAGCTATCATGTCCTTTATTGGGATGGTGTTTGGCCTGATTTTAATGGAAATTCATGGACGACGGCATGGGTCAGATACATCAAATGGACACCATCATTCCGCTTCATAGCATGAACCGGAAACGTTGCTTTTATGTGTAGAAAGCGAATCCTAGGTAGCTGATCCACGAATATGACAAGAATGCCAAAGAACAAAAAGAGGCTGCGCACAGGGCGGAGCCTCTTTTTTACATCCTATGAGGGTATAACTCGTCGTGATCAGGATGATCTTTTACACATAAAAGGCTTCAAGCTGACGCACAATTTCTGCCTCGTCATGCTCTACCACCTGCTGATGCTGCGATTTGGAGAATAATTGTTCAATTTGCGCCGGGAACTCCTGCTTGATGTCCACCAGACGAATGGCTTCATCAAATTTGGCCGGATGCGCTGTCGCAAAGGTCACACATACTTCGTCCGCGCCATTATACGCCTCATACGCGGCAATACCGCAAGCCGTATGCGGGTCCAGCAAATAATCGTACTCGGCTTTGTATTTTTTGATTAGCTCCAGACACTGCTCATTCGAAGCACCGAGCGCTTCAAAATCCTGCTGTACCCGTTTCAAATCCTCTGCACTGATCACAATCCGTCCCTCGGTTTTGAGGTTATTCATGCATTCAGATACCTTCCCTGCATCTTCTCCGAGGAAGTAGTACAGGTATCTTTCGAAATTGCTTGCCACCTGAATATCCATGGAAGGACTATACGTGCTTTTGAAGTCGCCTGGCTTGTATTCACCTGTCTTCACGAAGCGCTCCAAAATATTATTTTCATTGGTTGCAATGATCAGCTTATGGATCGGCAAGCCCATTTTCTTCGCAAGAAAGCCGGAAAAAATATTACCAAAGTTGCCGGATGGCACACTGATGTTGATTTTTTTCGTACCCGCAGACTCCTGCGCCCGGAAATAAGCATAGAAGTAATATACGGTTTGCGCCAAAATACGCACAAAGTTAATGGAGTTAATCGCGCGCAGATGATGTTTTCCTTTGAAATCCAGATCTGCAAACAGGTCCTTGATGACTTTTTGACAATCGTCAAAGTTCCCTTTTACGGACAGGTTCAGTACATTTTCATCGTCAACCGTCGTCATTTGCAGCTCTTGTACCTTGCTCACCTTTTGGTGTGGGTGTAAAATACAGATTTTAATACCTTCCTTGCCACGCACGCCCTGAATGGCTGCTGCCCCGGTATCGCCCGAGGTTGCACCCAAAATGTGAATGATCTCATTCTGCTTTTTGGACACGTAGGAATAAAATTCACCCATAAATTGCAGCGCCACATCCTTGAACGCAAACGTTGGACCGTGGAACAGCTCTAAAATATACAGGGAATCGTCGATCTTCTTCACTGGCGTAACTTCCGGGTGACGGAAGCTCGCATAACTGCGCTCCACCAGCTGCTCCAAATCTTCACGAGGAATTTCATCATTGATATACAGCGCAAAAACTTCCAGCAGCAGCTTTCTGTAGCTCAATGTTGCCCATTGCTCCAAAGTAGCTGCCGACACAGTCGGAATCTGCTCCGGTACCATCAGGCCCCCATCGTCAGCTAACCCCATGAGCACGGTATCAATAAATCCCTTGGCTTCTACTCGACCTCTAGTGCTTATATATCTCATATACATCCCCCAATAAAAATTCAATTCGAACCTTTTTTCGAATATATTATTGTCTATAATACCCTGTCGCGGTGCTGTAACCAAGCCTTTTTTTCATATTTCAAAGACTTTCTCCTACTTTACCATACCCTGATGCATCAGGCATCTGTAATCGCTAGGCAATTGGAACGTTAGGAACAGCCCGTGAGTCTGGAAAGAAGAAGGCTGCTCCAGTGATTAGGAGCCTGAAATCGAGAGTGCAGCCAGCTTGAGCGAAGGGGATGTGCAGCTTCCCGTAAAACGCAAATCGTTGCCAACTTCCTCTACCTGCTGCAGCACATCAAAGAAGTTGCCCGATACGGTAATCTGATTGACCGCTCTGACCACTTGCCCCTGCTCAATCCAGTATCCCAGACAAGCCAGCGAAAAATTACCGGACGCCGTATTCGTACCCGCATGCAGCCCTTGCAGCTCTACGATCATCAACCCGCGATCTGTCTTGCGAATCATGTCCTTCAACGTAGAGGTACCTGGTTCCACATACAGATTATGATACGACACACCAATTTTGCCGTTATAGCTGCCCTTTGAAGCATTAGAGGTACTTTGCACCCCAGCCTTGCGGGCCGTCTTGCGATTATGGAAATATGTTCGTAGTTCTCCGTCCTTGATGATCTCGTTACGATGCGTTGCGCTGCCTTCGGCATCAAACGTACTGCCTGCGGGAACGTTCTCCATCAGCGGATCATCAATCAGCGTGATATGTTCGCTTGCCACCTTTTTCCCCAGTTTCCCAGCCAATCGCGAAAAGCCTTTATCCACCGACTCCGCTGAAAATACCGACGTATACGCAGCCAACAATTGCGCTGCTGCATCATGACGGAAAATGACCGGATAGTTATCCGATTGGATCGTGTGCGCACCCAGCTTGGAAACAGCCTCTTTTACGGCTTTATGCGCCACATCCACAATATCGATCTCCTCCACGCTCCGCAGGGAATAATCATGCCAGCCTCCGGTAACGGTCTCGTCATGGTCTGCTGCAATCACATACACATAAGCGGTCGCCAGACTTTTGCGACGATGGCAGTGCAGTCCTTTGGTATTCACAATCAGGACCTCATTTTCACGAATGCTGACTGAGCAATGCCGAGCCATCACAATCCGTGGATCTGCGGCAAGCGCTGTGCGCTCCATTTCTAGCGCCGCTTCGATCAGAATCTCAGGAGCCGTGTCGGCCAACGCTGAGGCATAGGCAGGCTGCTCAGGATAGCTCTCAGAGCCTGCGAACAGCTCATCCTGCTCCTCGCTCTCCAATATGTCCGCATTGCTGCGTGCCTCTTCCAATAAAAAGTCGATCACGTCCGGTTCCAGCTTCTCCGTAGAGGCATAGCCCATTTTCCCGTTAATGACACCCCGGAAGGAAAGTCCGCCGTTTTCGACGATTGTATATTGATCGATTTCTCCCTTTAGTACCTTAACCGAGGTAGAACGTCCATTGACATAGTAGATTTCCATATCCGCGTAGCCGATTTCCCGACCTTTTGTGAACAACGCTTCCTGAAATTGCTGAATATTCATTGCCTATTCCCCCTTCCGTCCGCCGACGGTCATCTCGGATACGCGAATTGTCGGCTGTCCGCAGTTGACCGGAAGACTTCCGCTGACCGAGCCGCACATCCCCTGACCATGATCCAGATTGTTGCCGACCATATCAATATTTTGTAGGGTTTCAATCCCTTTACCGATCAGTGTTGCCCCTTTAACCGGCTCCGCAATTTTGCCGTTGCGAATCATGTATGCCTCTTCAACCGCAAAATTGAACTCGCTCGTCGAGGTATTCACCGAACCACCGCCCAGCGATTTGGCATAGATCCCGTACTCCGTATTCGCAATAATTTCTTCACGGGTCGAATCCCCGTTCGCAATAAACGTATTGTTCATACGGGACGCAGGCGCGAATTTATAGGATTGTCTTCGTCCTGATCCTGTCGCAGGTACACCCATCTGGCGCGAGCCCATGCGGTCGATCAGATATCCTTTTAAAATGCCGTTCTCAATCAGTACGTTGCGCTGTGTCGGTGCTCCTTCATCATCGATATTGAGCGAGCCCCACGCGTTCTGAATCGTTCCATCATCTATAGCCGTGACAAGCGGTGAAGCCACCTGCTGTCCGATCTTATTGGCAAACACGGAGGTTCCATGGGCCACCGCCGTAGATTCCAGCCCGTGTCCACACGCCTCGTGAAAAAGAACGCCGCCGAAGCCGTTCTCAATCACGACAGGCAGCCTGCCGCTAGGTGCATATCCCGCTTTGACCATCGTGGACGCAATACGAGCGGCGTGTCTGGCATTTTCTTCGATATTCAGGTTCTCCAGGAATTCAGTCCCCGCATATGCGCCCGGCCCACGGAAACCAGATTGTCTATGCTCCCCATCGGTCGCAATCGCACTTATTCTCATGCGTGTATACGTGCGGGTATCCTCCACCAACAGCCCGTTGCTATTGGCGATCAGTACGTTTTGGATCGAGTTGCTAATCCCAATGGAGGTTTGCGTGATGGAAGGATCGTATTGGCTTGCCGCCTCATGCGCCCGTCTCATCATGTCGATCTTGTCGCGTTTCTGTGAAGCGTCAGGAATGATCGCAATCGGATGTTGGTTAGGAATAGCATGGGGATGGAGTGTAATGGTGTGTGTACCTGGCACTCCACCTCCGCGAATGGCCTTGGCTGCCGATTTTGCCAGTCGGATCAAGCTCTGTTCGCTCATATCGCTGGTGTAGGCATACACCGAGAAATGCTCCTTCATGATCCGAATACCAATCCCAAAATCTCGGCCTGATAACGCCGTATCCACGACTCCCCCAGTCATGCCCAGTTGTCCATTGGTACGATCCTCAACGAACACCTCTGCAAAATCTCCGCCCGTCTCCAGCGCGGCTTGCAGCATATCCTGAATCTGTGTCGGATGTATCATCACGTTCCTCCTCGTTTTTGCCATGTTTCATATTGTACGGTTAAGCGTTCAAGATGATATGCGGGTTCATGTTTATTTCCCATAACTTTACTATACATGATGTTGGGAGTGGGTGTAACTACACGAAGGCGGTTGTTGGAAGGTAGATGATGATTTATGTGCAAGGATGGAGGGATTGAAATGAGAAAACCCGATTAGACCGAGAAGGGTCATATCGGGTTTGGCTTTTTTAAGTGGTTGTACGCGCAACTAAGGACGCTACGTAGACGGATCATTCTTCCGATCGCTGTTGCCCCCAGATTTTTTTGATTATATTTTAAAGGTAAAAATCCGGGTTCAAAGGCGAACGCTCCGCTTTTTCAGAACGATTCCGTCCCCTCCGCTGCCACGCTTGTATTTTCTTCATTTTGTTTCAATTTCTAACTGATTAGTTAAAATACTTTTCTCTAAACGGATATAGTACAAAACATGGTTTATTTCAATCTCCGTTGAGTGTAAATAATAATAAGCCGCTTCCTTAACTGAATCCATGCTCAACGCTCCTGCTTTGGCAGCGATAATGTTAAACGCATCTCCAAGTAATTTAACACAAGTTTGAATCCTCTCTGTGTATTGCTTTTCAAGTTCTACTAACTTTTCATACTCCGCTACCATGTCACTCTGAGAAGTCAAAATATCCCCCACCTTTTGGTACGTATATAAGTACCAGTTTTACAAAAATTATATGTTACGTTTATGCGTATCGTCAAGAAGAATTTGTAAAATAAGGTGGGAACCCTAATGGTAAAGAAAGTAGTTGTGAAAATAAACGAAATTACGAGAAAACACAATATCTCACTAAGAGAGCTTTCGCGTTTATCCGATGTACGTCACGCAGCTCTCAGCGAACTTCAATCAGGTAAACGTGAGAGTATTAATTTTAATCATATTGAAAGAATAGCTGAGGCTATGGAAATAGAAGATATTCGCGAGATTATTGATTTGGTTGATGAAGCTGAACAGAATTAGTTAATATTTGTCGTGGTTAGAGGAAAAAAACTCCATTTTCAAGATAACTTTCACCTTTTATTCCTACAGAAGCATAGTTTCCTGCTTCCCCGGCATATTTCTCCAGTATGAATAGCTAACGACACTCTTTGTCCTAAGCACCTGAAAAAAAATTTCAAAACACATAGGTATGTCGACCAATCTCAGCGCCATACATTTGTTTATAGGTGGTATTGTCTTTTTTTGATCATACGTTATATTCCAATATTTTTATCCCAAAAATAGAACTAATGTTCTTATACTATTATATCGAATATGCATTTTCATTTGAATAGTTATAAGTGGAAGAGAGTTTTTGGGGAGAAAAGCGAAAATAGAATATAATATCTATGAGGACTAAATATCTATTGAAACTCTAAAAATATTTAAATAAGTTTTCACAGGAGGAATTTTATGCTTAAAAATACAATCTCTTATGCTGGAGAAAATATTCTAACTGTTTACCATAAAGGTTTTGATGAAGACGTTAAAAATCGTCATTTAAAAACCAAGGAAAAACTGGGACGTTTTCAACTGATTTTTGAAGAAAAGGTTGTTCCAGACGAAGAAGTCGAAAGAATTTCATATAATGGTTGGAAACTAAAAGGACTATTGGGAAAAGAAGCAGTTTTAAATCCATATAACGAAGGAGCATGCACTTTTGTAGAACAATTTGTCTCTATTGATAAACCACGTTGCCTTTTTATTAATGACAAAGAATATTTATTAAAAGTAGACATTCTAACCTTTCAGGAAATATGTTCTTTTACTAAACGTTACATAGGAATTGATTTTTTAAAGAGCCCTTTGAGTTTTGGAAATACTTTTGTTTACAGCTACTCACAGATAAGCCTTCACCCAAAGGAAAACAATGGTATCGTTGTTGGCATAAAAAGCAAGTTTGATAATATTATCGTACATTTTAAACAAGATCATTTGATTGTATCTACAAAACTGATTGATACCACGGAACTTCCCCAAGGAGAGGAAATCATCATTTTGTCAGATTTGCCTTGGAATAATCATGATATCGAAGTGTATGCTAACAGCGGTTTGATCTACTTTGAAAAAGATGTACGTTATTTAAGAGAGTTTGTTATAAATGCAACTATTCAAAGCCCAGGTCATACCATCCCCTTAAGAAATCTAGGAAGAGATTTTAAAACAATGAGATCAGAAGAAAGTTCAGTGAGTTCAATTATCATCCCAGAAGATGTAAATGCAAAAATTAAACGTTCAGAATCAAACATTCGCCGAGAACTGAATGAACAAGAAGCCGATGATTCTTTTTTGTTCATTAAACCAAATGAAGTCCAAAAAGCTATGGATTTTATAAAAAAAGAACTAGAAAAACCTTGCAAAGAAATATGGTTTTTCGATTCTTATTTTTCTGATCGTAACGGGATTAATTATGCAATAGATTTGATTAGAATTTTTGCTTTTTGTCATGCAGAAGAGAAAAATATAATTTTTCACAATAACCCTAAAAAACACGAACATAATCCGATTACTGCTTTAGAATTTTCTACTATCGCTAAAGGAGATTCTGTTATAAAGGCAAAAAAAGGTCCGGAACCACTAGGAATTCAGTTTTGTCAAACTAAACAACGTATCCATGATCGCTTTTTATTCATCATAGATAAAGAAGGTTTTATAACAGGAATAACTATTGGAACATCATTGAACTCTTTAGACAGTAACTATTTTTGTATGTATAAGTTGTACAAAGGAACTGCTCGTCATGTTTTTGAAGAACTAAAAAAATTCGCTACTATTCCTCATATAGCGGAAAAAGTAACAATTTAAAATAGGAGAATTCAAAATGATGGATATAAAAATAATTGCTGAACTTGCTGATATTATCTTTGGTCACTGGAATCGGATTCAAGAATATAGAGAAGTTAAAGTGCATCTGAAAAGGGTTTTAGGAAAAAAATCAATCTCAAATTTGTTCAAAGAATTCAAAACATTTATGGATTCTTTACCGAATGAGCATATTAAGAAAAAACCTATCTATACTGCTATCTTTGTTCTAGCACTTTTTGGACAAAACTTGGACGAAAGTGAACAAATACGAAAGTACTTAAAGAGATATGAACTTATCTCCCTACTTTACGGGGGCCTAGCCATGCTAATTAAAGGAACCAAACCAAACTTTGCAATTAGCATCTCTTGGGGAGACGGCTCCTTCAGAAATAAATACCAGTTTTTGAGAAGATTTGAAGGGGAATTTGGTTTTTGGGACTACATAGAATTTTTTATGGCTGCAAAAATAATTTATGAAGAGGACAAAGATAAATTTAGAAGGTTAATAAAAGAAGACCATTCACAACTCTTACTTTTAAATCTAAATGCATATAAACATGAAATCGAAATTCCCGTGGATTGGACTATAGATTTAATGAAAACACAGGACCAACTCCTCCAAAATATTGCCTTCTATTTATTGACGAAAAAACTTAGAAGGGACATAGAACGATTGTCAGATGCTAATCGTTATCAAGATACTGAGGGAGAAAAAGGAACTCAAAATGAACTATACACTGAGATCGAATCTGAACTTAGGAAGGTTGAGTATACTTTGTCGCAAATCGAAGACCAAACACGAGTCTCACTGTTACTTAACTACATTTTAGCCGAAAAAAAGTGGCCAAAGTGTTTTTCTACCTGGTTACTAGAGCCAAAAGTATGGTTGATATTATCAAAAGAGATAAGAGATAGCAAAAAGATTAATACATTAGAGGCAGTGCTGTGCTGCCTAGAAGTTATAAAAACTAAGGCGAAAGCTTCTCACAAACAATATCGAAAGGAAATACTGTATAATGCCACAGTAGAAGTTATGACTGATTTTATTAGAGAAGAAAAAGGAATTTATGAGTGGGCAGAACAAGAAAAAAAAATCTTCAAAGAAATATGTGAAATACTACCCAAATCATGCAAAACCAAACTGAAGCAACGCTTATGCAAGAAGAACAAGCAATTATGGACTTGTAAAATAGACGAGTTAGTCCGCTTCGATATCTATTTGAAGGATCAAAGAAAACAGAGCATTATTGCAGGTATGTTAACCCAGTTATAACAGAGTAAATCTCTACGGACTAATCAAAGAGAACAACTTGATTGCTCACAAGAAGCTCATAATTCAATCAAGGATGCTATGGCCAATACGCATATAGAAAAGACGCTTCCTCTCACAGAGGAATAGATCAAAATAAAATAGCACAATTGTTGCATATGCTATCTATGTAGAGGAAGTCGCTTCTGTTTTATAAAACTGCTTTCAAGATTTACAAAGGATATTTATCAGCTAATATAATGATCTTTTCCATCCAAATTTTGAACCACACCAGCCTGAATGAGATGCTGGCAAGCATTTTCCATGGCTTGAAGTATATTCTCTCCAGTTCTGCTTTGTTCGAGTGCAAGCTTGCAGTGGCGTTTTGTGATGCATCAACTGCCCAATGATGATGCATCGTCCACGATCAATCCGATCAAGCGTTTTTGTACTGCTGCTTCATCGGTGGCCTTTAAAGCAATAACGGTCAAATAAGAATTTCTTCAAGTCACCAATCTATTTAAATGTTAACTTTGGTAGAAGGATTCCGCAAATTCGATTAGCATGAAACCACGTTAGAATAGCAACTTTTACTTCCCGGTTCGTTTAATTGATCATCAAAATTTAGAAAAAAAGGCAGGCATGCTTTCTGGTGATACAGGAGTTGGATCATTACTTGCACCGGATCTAGTGAAATATCCATTATCAAAGATTACTGCTCCGTTGTCACATATTATTTTAATAATTATGACCGATTTAGAGTAATAATTAACCATTCGCATTTTTGATCCCAATTGTCTTTTATAGTGTTCAGATATAGGCATGATATTAATGGCATTCTTAAATATTGCGTAATAATCATCATAATTTCCATTGTTAAACTCACTTACTTCACCATCAACACCAGTGATATAGAAAGAACCCACTTTTATGTAGCTAGTGTTGTATCTCTCACATATTTTCTCTGCATCCTCAATTTTATCAGCTACACCAATAATAACATAACCTACAGAATTTCTTCCTAAATTAGCCATCGCTGTTAGTGTTTTTATTATTTTCTTTAAGAGATTATCGTTACGTTCACCTGTAGATAAATTATAAATTCCTTGCTTAAAATCGTACTGACTGTTTTCAGTATGTGATTGTTTGAGTAGCGTCTCAACTTCAGTAGTATACGAATAATACATTGGATCACCGTCAGTTCGGTTTACAAAATTTGAAGTAATAACACCAACTGTCGCTGCCACTAATTCTGTTTTTTCCTTACTAGTCCACCAACCACCACCACCAGCAATATTCATTGTTCGGCTACTAATAGCGTCAAGTTGATTATACAGTCGTTCATAATCAGCTATTTTTTTCTCTTGTCTTACTAACAACTCATAAAATGATAAAAATAAAATTTGAAAATACCTTGGACCTTTATATAATCTTGGTCCAACAATATAGCCAATTATCGTTTTAGGGCGATTGTAGAAAACTTTTTTAATTTCATCAAGAACATATAGAAATTGTTCTGAAAGTATTTCCGGATTAACTGCTAGCACTGCATCTTCGACTTTCTTTCCTCGTGTTTCCGAATCAACATTTCGAAACCCATAATATTCATCCAAAACACTTACATTTGAGGGGGGAATAGGTTGCAATACCATAGCTGCCAATAAGTCCGCTACTTGTTCCTCGTCCATTGATTGTCTTAAATCTTCTTTGTTAATTATGTTTTCTTTTACCCAGAATACTGAGTCTGCATTAATCCCTGTATCATTTATTTCTTGATTTATACTTACCTCTTTCATTTGAGAAAGCAGTAAAGTATCATCATGTGATACATCCCCACGAATTTGTGTAGAAAGCAAACGCACTAGTTGAGCAAATTCACTCGTTGCACCTGCTTGTCTAATTTCTTGCCGTGATAAATGCTGACCATTCGAATTAATTCTTCGAAATACTTCATCAATAACATCTGGGTCACTTTCATTATATATTGAATAAGGTAATTCATAACTTACTACTTTAACACACTGTGAACGGTCGAGTACAGGATGTTTTTGTATCAAAACACCCTTATCAAGCAGATCTTTTGTTACTGCTGTTGTTGACAGATCAAAGTAGCAACCGTTTTCCAACGGATATTCATTTTCAATAAATGAAAAAATAGCATTTAACCTTTGCATTCCATCTATTATTTCATTTCTAACAATATCTTTATATTTACTTATGGAAAATAAAAATAACGGTACCGGATATCCATTAGCCAAGGAATCAATAAACGCTCTTTTTTCAGATACCCCCCACACAAGCTTTCTTTGATACCTTCGATTAACAAGGTATAAATTACTACGATAATCTTCATAAGACCGTTCTACGGCTTTTCCATTAATAATAGGTTGCTTTGCCATTTTACCCTCCCAAGTTTAAAGAAATATCAATTCTCTTCCTAACAAAAACTCATTGTAATCGACTCATCATTTAAATATATATTAGATATTAAATCCTTTCTACAAAACCATATAATCAATGTAATTAATTCGACAATTAACAGCATTTCTCCTGTATTTTCACTTTAGTTTATCTGCCTCTTATTCTGCACGCTCCTTTAGGCAAGAGCCCTCCTTCGCAACATCTATAAGATGTTACAATAATATCTTAATATGTAATACTTTTTGCTTAAGCTCGCAAGTATATTCGATCTATCTATATAAAAAACACAAGCGACACTCGCTTGTGTAATTTCTAAGGTAAATGCGACTCAAAATCAGTACTCCGGAAAGCAATGCACATCCCTCTTCACGCCTAGTGTATGTAAAAATATATGTTCCCGCAGTCCACCCTAGAGCGTCTTTTTGAATGCAGGAACATATTCAAGTTGCTCTTTAACCCTCTTACATCAATACTTCTTATCTCGATATATTACTACCACGCACTCCACATGTGTTGAGACGATGGAAAGGATATACTCCTTCTTATCACCTATTATATGCTTTTTTCTACTCTACATTTCCCTCCCATATC
>NZ_ASRY01000085.1 GCF_000520815.1 Paenibacillus maysiensis
CCCTCTGGCATGGAGATAACTTTACCTGTTTCCGTTGAAAACGTTCTGGCTTCTACCACAGAATCAAACCATTTCACCTGTCCATTCCAGTTTAAAGCCAACCATTGATTACATTTTCGCATCCTGCCTCGACAAGACTTTTCATTTTGATCCACCTGACTGGTAATTAAATATCGTTCATAGCGATAGTCTACGATATCTCCTGTATGTAAGGGTGTCGCTGCCCGAATGATTTTTTCATCAGTCATTTGAATGGTATTTGTCGCATCCCGGATCAGAGCAAGCTGTCTTACACCGTTGATATGTACAAGCTCACCTTTTTCTCGAAGAAAGAAATCCATCATCGGCTCTAAGCTCCTTGTCACTCCTCCACCTCCAAACCAAAATCTGGCTTGCAGCGATACAGGTACAACTCCACATAATCATTCCATTCCTTCATATCCAAAATAATAAAGACATCCTTAGCAAATTGGACATAGCCGTTTAATTGCAATAAGGATTCCAGTGGACAGAAAGCTCGATATATTGTCTCCAAGGTGTAACTATCTTCAAATGAAAAGCTTTTGCGATAAGGTTGTACATCTGCCATCACTGACAGAACAGGGTTGAAATGAGTAGCATCTAAAATTTCCAGCTTCGTATCGTAGAACATTAATCTGTTCCGACCTTGATTTTAGGCAGAGGAAGAGTAAGTCGAATACTTTCCGGAATGCCTATTTCATAGGTAGCTGAGCGTTCACCTTCCTGCTTAGTTATAAGTCCAACCGAATCCCTATTTTTATAGAGATACACAGCATAATCGACCATAACATGATCGTATTCCACAGGGAGTGTTGCCACATTACAATAGCCTAGAATATTACCCTTGGCTTTGTTTAAGTAATGAATCAAGATATCGTCTTTAGATATATCTGTTGGCTCCATACTTAATAATCGTTTCATCAAATCCATTTGCTCACTCATGTACTGTCTCCTGTTCCTCCTTTACCTGTGCCTTCTCGG
>NZ_ASRY01000086.1 GCF_000520815.1 Paenibacillus maysiensis
CTGTTCCTAAAAGGATTTTTTATTCACGAAATGTCCAAAATATAAACTTTATTAAACTCAATTGTTGTGAGTGCAAAAGTGAATGGTGTAGATTCGGAATATTCAAATGAAGCATCAGCAACTCCACAAGGAGGAGGGGGTCAACCTGATCCTGAACAACCTTCAGGTAATCGCGCAATTCTTGTAGTCACCATGACAACTGGTTTGGAAAAAGAATTCGATCTAAGTATGAAAGAGGTCAACGATTTTATTGACTGGTATGAGGCCAAACAGGCCGGAACTGGATCGGCTTCATACGCGATCAAAAAACATGATAACAACAAAGGACCATTCAGTAGCCGTAAGGACTACATGCTGTATGATCGGATATTAACGTTTGAAGTAAGTGAATATTCAAAATAAGAATAAATCCCCGCTAACCTTAATTGGTCGGCGGGGATTTATTCTATTATGGAAGAGTTTGAATTTAGAGTAGATGTGAAAAAGGACTTCACTGGAAAATAGCCGGTTTGGAGTTCTTTTTCATTTGGCGATAGAAACTATGTAACA
>NZ_ASRY01000087.1 GCF_000520815.1 Paenibacillus maysiensis
CTAACCCCGTTTGGCGAAGCCGCCCTGAGCGAGTATGCGGCGGTGCTGCAAGAGCAGGGCGCCGAAACGGCCGTAGAGCCCAATGATCGCGGCGGACAACGCCTGATCGCGGAAGCACCAGCCGCGTACTCTGCCGCCGCGAATGCAGACGATCTCTGAAAATCCTGCCGCTTACTTCTGGCGCTTCAAATGCAGACGATCACTGAAAAGCCTACAGCTTACTTCTGACGCCACGACTGCCGGAAGTATGCCACAGCAAGGAGATCGTTTCGGCCCCTGCTAGCTTCGCGCAGTGAATTCACTGATCGTCTCACCGATCAAGTTCATGCCCATGAGTAGCTGCTCGCGGCCCGGATGGCTGAAGTTCAGGCGGATATGGGACGCGCCTTCGCTGCCAACCGCGCACAACTCCCCTGGCATAAAGGCTACACCTTTGGGTAGAGCCCCCTTTAGCAGCAGCGCGCTGTCCAGCCCATCGGGCAACCGAACCCACACATACATGCCGCCGGACGGAATGCGGTACGTCACGTCTTTCCAAAACGGGCGCTTGAGCAGCTCCAGAATTAATTGCAGACGTGTCGAGTACTCTTTGTTCAACATGGCTAAATGCTCGTGCCATTGAAAACGCGAGCTGGTCAGCAACTGGAACAGAAGCCGCTGGTTCATCGTACTGGACTGCATATCGGCCAACTGCTTCAAAGCGTACATACCTTCGATCAACGGGGCGGGGCCTGCCGCCCATCCGGTTCTCAGCGCGGGCGCAACCGTTTTGTTGAATGAACCGATATATAGCACCTGGCCGCCCTGCCCCGCATGATCCAGCGCAAATAGCGAAGGATAGGCTTCTGCAAATTTCCGACTTTGCCCATGCGGGCTCTTGTCGCCGGATTCATTTTTTTGTTTAAAATGAAGTTCTCCATAAGAATCGTCCTCCACGATCAACACCTGATGACGCCTGCACAGGTCCAAAATCTCCTGACGTCTTGCCGCGCTCCATAAGGAACCGGTCGGGTTCGTAAACGTAGGTGTAGCAAAAAAAAGCTTGGGATGGTGGTGAACGATTAAAGCTTCAAGCTGATCGGGAAGCACACCTTCTCCATCAGCTTCTACGGGAACGATCTGCGCTCCCTGCATCGACAGCACTTGCAGACATCCGGGCGACGTCGGATTTTCGACCAACACCGGATCGCGTTCATCCACCATCAGCCTTACAATCAGGTCAATGGCCTGCTGACTGCCTGTTGTCAGGAGGATTTGTCCTGGTGGTACTCTAACTCCTTTGCGCTGTTCCCACTCTCCTGCAAGCCACGCCCGCAAAGGAAAATAGCCCTCCGGTTCACCATACTGGAGGGCGTCAGGGCCGGAGCCAAACACATCATGAGCCGCTTCTTCCAGCAGCTTCACCGGAAAAAGCTCTTGTGCAGGCAATTCCTCAGCTAAGGATATAAAGGAGTGTCTTCTCGCATTTTCCCGGATATGACGCACTGGAGAAGCCAACATTGCAGCCGTTCGTGAAGCAAAGGAATATTGCATGAACATCCTCCTTCTGCTGAAAAATAGGTCAAGGCTTCCGGGCTGGCGCGTCAGGCATATAGCTGCTTGGTCTGACGCGCATACAGGGCATAACGCTCAATCGCCTGTGCCCGGCTGGACACGCCCAATTTCGCATAAATTTTACGTAAATAATTATCAATAGAGCGCCGACTGACTTCGATCTCAGTAGCAATTTTGTCATATGTAATTCCTTGTACAATACGTTCCATAATAAAAACTTCAGTTTGTGTCAATTCGTCAAAAGGCTCAGAAGCCATTAGCGGTATAAAAGGCCATTTTCCACAACGAATCCAGTCCATCGGTAACGAAGCAAAGCCTTCGCGCAAGCCGTTGATCAGATGGATCAACTGGCTTGGTGACGCCTGTTTGGATAACATTCCATTCGCTCCCAGCGAAATCAGCTGTTGGAAGAGCGTAATATTATCCTCATCCGTCATAATAACAATATGGCTGTCTGGAGACAAGGCCCGTATTTGTGTTAGAAACGGTTCCGCTGTCCCCTCAGGCAACCTGTAATCCATTAAAATGATTTCCGGCCGAATGGAGCAAGCCAATTCCAGACCTTCCGTTCCGGAGGAGGACATCCCTCTGACAAGCAAATCCTGCTGGTCTTCTAAAATAAGCTTTGTTCCCAGCATACTTGTAGGATGGATGTCTATGATGACCACCTGCCATACTTTTCTCATGTCTAAACCTCCTGATTTCACAAAAATACAAAAAAATACATAGTTAGCGAAAATGAATCTATAATTTGGGGTTGCATATGTAGAAATTGCGCAAATGTGAACGTATAAGAAGCGAAAACCGTTTAAAGAAATTGTATCCTAGGACTTCCTTCCGATGCAATCTCTTTTTCCAAATAATTTTATGCATCTATTTCGCTTTTGCGAAATAAATAGGCCCATGATAGAATTGGAACTGCAAAACAAAGACTGGAAATTTGATTTTACACGGGAGTTGAAAATCGCATGCAAGCTTCACCTGAACACCCTCCTGCCGAATCCCGGCGAGGCACTTCAAGAAAGGGGATGCCTGTAAAGGCTTTTCTGCTATTTTGGTTCCTGCTTATTATACTAGGTGCTCTCGCAACCTATCTGTACAGCAATCATTTGAAGCAGGAAATGCTGAACGAAATGCAAACCCATACGGACCAGCAGATTCAAGCGCTCAAAACCGACTATGAAAAACAGTTGGCCGCGCTTTCCAAGGAAGTAAGCGGATTAGAGGGCAAAGTGCAGTCCTTCAATGAACTGCTGACCTTTACCAAGGATAATGCAAACAATAAAACCGACAACAGCAATAAGCTTTACACCCAACTGAACGAAGTTAAGCAGCAGCTCAATACACTTCAGAAAAAAATGGACCTGCTGAAATGAATATGGATACAAAACAGGTAAATCGTTTCTTCATGTTGGCCCTTGCTCCTTTTATCGGTTTATTGGGGTGTGTTTTGTTAATTCATCCCACATTTAGTTTTTCGGAGCCTACTGTCCCAAGTCTGCAAAAAGCGAAGGTCGTTCTACAAACGCAATCCGTAGGCAACCAGCTCGATGAAGCCAAACAAACGGCAACATACACCTTGTCTACTATTCGCCGGACATCAGAACTGTACAAGCAAACGACCCAAACGATGAACCAGCTTGTCCAAACAGCCTCCACCCAATCCAAGCGTCCCGAAACCATCTATGATCGACGCATCACCGCCAAGCTCGGGGTTCCCTATGAGCGGGTAGACAGCAACCGGATTACTATTGAATTGTTTAAGGTGAACCCGGGGATTTATCACGGCTATGCCATGAAGGTCAAGCTTAAAGATCCTTCCGCCATGAAAATGTCTCTGGGGAGCGACAAACTGGGCGGCTCCGAAACGACCATGCGTGCTGTCCTGAGACACGGAGCTGTCGCTGGCATTAATGCAGGCGGCTTTGCAGATGGAGACGGCAAACGCTATCCATTAAGCACTACCGTCATGAACGGCCATTACCTGACCGGCTTTCAGTCCAGCTTTAAGGATTTGTCCTTCGTCGGATTGAGCAACACCGGCAAGCTCATTGGCGGCAAGTTTTACAGTCAAGGCGCTCTGGACAGCCTGAAGCCTGCCTTTGGAGCTACCTTCGTTCCCGTTCTGCTGCAAAGAGGCCAAAAGATGCCTATTCCAGACAAATGGAAGGTATCGCCCAAACGGGCACCACGTACAGCCATCGGCAACTATAAAGATGATCAACTGCTCATTATTGTCGTAGATGGCTACAATGAAAGCGGAGGTTCAGGTGCAACACTGGAAGAACTACAAGGGAAAATGTACAATCTCGGCGTTCAGGATGCTTATAATCTGGACGGGGGTGGCTCCTCCTCACTCATCCTGAACGGTAGGGTCGTGAACAAGCCGTCGGATGGCAATCTCCGTCCGGTCCCTACTCATTTTTTGTTCTATAAATAGGAGCTTATCGTTTACAGGCATGTAAACTACGCTTGCTCCCTTATACTCTATAAGAAAAAAAGCATCACGAACGAATGTCGTGATGCTTTTGCCCCATTTTAGGAGTACTGTGTCATTTCCGTCAAACATTGAGCACAAATATAACGGTCTTTAAAATTGTTCACTTGCTCAACTGATCCGCAGAATACACATTTCGGACGATAACGCTCCAAAATAATATGGTCGCCCTGAACCAAAATTTCGACAGGGTCTCCCTCATTCATTTGATATCTTTTGCGTAGTGATTTGGGCAAGACTATTCTCCCCAGTTGATCAACTTTACGCACCACACCGGCAGGTTTCATCGTGATCGTACACCTCTCCTATTCATTATACTTGCAATTTCTTCCCTGCGAAAAACTAGGTACAAAGACACTATTCTTTATGTAGTATTCGCTGTCTTTTTGTCGAATCCTGCTGATCACAGGAAATTTTATTACATTTTTTCATAAAATCATGAACCATATCAAAGTATGGTACAGAATGTCTGTAATATTTTTATCGACCGGAATGTCCATTATCATTAGCTTTATCTGTGGATTTTACAAATTACTGAATATAACCTTATTTTCAAGCCCTACGTCGGGTTCGTCTGAACAACAGATACGCGAGGCTTGATTAGCAACTAAGGTCCTGGTTCTTTATTCGCATTTATACTCACTCACTTGATATATTCACGATAAGCCTGGAAAATCCATTTGCCGCAACGCTTCATATACGATAATCGCAGCGGAATTCGACAAATTTAGCGATCTTACTTTATCTGACATAGGCATCTTGATGCATGTATCCGGGTTGGCAGCCAGAAGCTCGGGAGGCAACCCCTTCGTTTCTTTGCCAAATACCAGAAAGTCTCCATCCTGAAATGCAATATCACTATAACGCTGATTTGCTTTCGTGGTGGCATAAAAAAAGCGGCCTTCCTGATACTTCTCCTGCACCTCAGTAAAAGATTCATGGTATTCAATGTGGACCGCATACCAGTAATCAAGTCCAGCACGTTTTAACGTGGCGTCGTCGGTACGGAAGCCCAGCGGCTTTACCAGATGCAGATGTGTTCCGGTAGCAGCACACGTTCTGGCAATATTCCCTGTGTTAGCCGGGATTTCCGGCTCAACAAGCACAATATGTAATGGCATCACGTTTCGTTCCCTTCATGTTTGAACTGAAAAATTTACATATTCTATTATTTTAACAAAATCGGCGAGATATGAACATCAAATGAGAAAAATTATCGCTCCACACCACTAAAAGCCTTCCCCTATACACATTCAGGGAAGGCTTTACTTTGGTTTTTTCGATTTCCAACATTCGTGTATCGAAATATATGTCCGTTACAATCAGCTATGACGCTGCTTAAAGCTATCCATAAACTCGGCCAACGCTTGACAGTTCTCCAGCGGAACAGCATTGTAGATCGAAGCGCGAAGCCCTCCTACACTGCGATGTCCCTTCAGACCGACGAAACCAGCCTGCTCGGATTCCTTAATAAATTGCTTTTCCAAGTCCTCATTTGCGAGGCGGAAGGTCACATTCATAATGGAACGGTCAGCGACGTCTACACAACCACGGTAGAAGCCTTCGCTGCTGTCAATACGGTCGTAGAGCAAAGCAGCTTTCTGCTGGTTGATGCGTTCAATACCTTCCAGGCCGCCTTCTTCCTGAATCCATTTCAGTACCTCATTCACCATGTATATAGCAAAGGATGGAGGTGTATTGTAGAGAGAGTTATTTTTTTCATAAGTGCTATAACGCAGCATCGTAGGAACATTGTCCGGTGAAGATGTTAACAGTTCTTCACGGGCGATCACGACCGTTACGCCGGAGGGTCCCAGATTTTTTTGTGCTCCAGCATAGATCAGTCCGAATTGAGTAGCATCAAACGGCTTGCAAAAAATATCACTGGACATGTCCACAATCAACGGCACAGTACCGGTATCCGGGAATTGCTTGAACTGTGTACCTTCAATCGTCTCGTTGGACGTAATATGCACATAAGCAGTATTGTCAGGCAAGTCCAAAGAATCCACATTCGGAAGACGCATATACTTCTCATCAGCGGAAGACGCAGCAATATGAGCCTTGCCCACAAGCTTGGCTTCTTTATAAGCCTTGTCCGACCAGCTACCTGTCATGATATAGCTTCCTGTCTGTCCTTCACCCAAGAAATTTAAGGGCAGCATAGCAAATTGCGTACTAGCGCCTCCTTGAAGAAATAACACCTTGTAGCCTTCTGGATTGCCTAGCAGAGATAACAGACGTTCCTGCGCTTCATTATGAACAGATTCATACACAGCTCCACGGTGAGACATTTCCATAATGGACATACCTGTTCCCTGAAAATCTACGAATTCAGCTTGTACACGTTCCAGCACTTTGAGCGGCAATGCCGCTGGTCCTGCATTAAAATTATAGGCTCTCTTACTCAACAAATTCCCATCCCTTCTCTACTCTGGTGCGGATATTATCGCTATGATAGCAGTATTCATAAGAGCGTTCAAGACTTGTTAAAAAATGTTTCCGATTTCATTTATGATGTGACAAAGATGTGAATGTAAGAATATTTAACATCTTAACTTTGTGGTATTTAATTTAATGTTAAAAGGTCCCCGGCTTAAAAACCGGAGACCTATCTTGAACATTAACCGTTACCAGAGGCTAATGGTTAATGTTCAAGGCAGCTACGCTGCTCATTTATTAACTGCTATTAGCAGTCGAAATAAAGGCTGTATTCGTGCGGATGAACACGGATGTTAACCGATTTAGCTTCAGAACGTTTGAGCTCTACATAGTTATCAATAAAGTCCTTCGTAAATACGTCGCCTTCTGTCAAGAACTCGTAGTCGGCTTCCAGAGCGTCCAGAGCCTCATCCAGCGAAGCAGGAACACTACGGATTTTACCTATTTCAGCATCGGACAGCTCATAGATGTTCGTATCAAGTGGACCATATCCCAATTCGATCGGGTTCAGTTTGCGCTTGATGCCATCCAGACCCGCCATCAGCATTGCGGAGAAGGCGAGGTAAGGGTTAGCTGTGGAGTCCGGTGTACGGAACTCGATCCGACAGCCTTTAGGCGTAACAGCCGCTACTGGAATACGGACAG
>NZ_ASRY01000088.1 GCF_000520815.1 Paenibacillus maysiensis
TCTTGAAAGGCAAGGAAGGCTATAAAATCGCAGTTCAGTGCAAACGTTGGAAACGTGATGTCGGGAATGATATTGTACTCCGGCTCAAGGCTGGGAAGCAGGTACATGGTTGCTATGATGCTTGGATTGTGACGACGAGTAATTTTACCAAGGCTGCTAAAGAGGCGGCAGATAGATTGAACATTAAATTGATTAATGGTGTGGCGTTGGCTGATAGGCTAAAGAGGTGGAAAAAATGAAACAATAATAGACCGATTGTCAACCCAAGTGCGATAAAGATAACGTGAGTTAAGGTACTTTATTGGTTTATTTTATAAGAATTACGGGGCTCCTTTTTTCAGTTAGTCAGTGATAAAAAATTATTCACAGTATAAGGTTTGTTGAATTAACAGAATTTAATTGTATAAAATTAAATTGATTTTAAGGAGACATAGGTCTATTATGCAAATTACAAAAGTTAAGATTAGAAACTTTAGAAGTTTCGGAGATAGAGAGATTAGCATCAGTCTTTCAAAATTAACTACTTTTGTCGGAAGCAATAGTACTGGAAAAACCGCGCTCATACAGGCATTACAGAAAATGTTTGGTACTTCTCAAAGTGTGGATCGGCTACACTAAGTTGGACAGAAAAAATAAG
>NZ_ASRY01000089.1 GCF_000520815.1 Paenibacillus maysiensis
CATCGCTGGCATCTCGTCGTTCGGGGCGGGCGGTTCCAACGCGCACGTGATCATCGAGGAGTACGTTCCGGCAGAGCCGCTGCGCACGCCTGTCGAGGTGTCGCCGCAGAATCCGGTGCTGCTCGTGCTGTCGGGCAAAAATGAACAGCGCCTGCGTCAACAGGCGGAGAACCTGCTCGCCGCACTGCAGGAGGGACGATTCGCCGACGAAGATCTCGCGGACATGGCCTATACCTTGCAGGTGGGACGAGAAGCGATGGAAGAGCGTCTCGCCGTAGTTGCAGGTTCGGTGCAGCAGCTGGTTCGCAAGCTGGAGGCGTTTATCAGCGGACAGGAAGAGATCAGTAAACTGTTCCGAGGGCAGGTCAAAGGCAACCGAGACACCTTCTCGCTCTTCGCCGCAGATGAAGAGCTGCAGGAAGCGATTGAAAAATGGATTCAGCGCCGCAAGCTGTCCAAGCTGGCCGACCTGTGGGTCAAGGGCCTGGCGCTCGATTGGAGCAAGCTGTGGGGCGAGGAATTGCCGCGCCGCATCAGCCTGCCGACCTATCCGTTTGCCAAACAGCGTTGCTGGGCACCGCAGCTTGAGCGTCCGGCCGTCGTTCGAGCAGGCTTGACGACGGACGCGCTTCATCCGCTTTTGCATCGGAACACGTCCGATTTTTCCGAACAGAGATACAGCACGAGCTTGACGGGGCAGGAGTTTTTCCTCGCCGATCATGTGGTGAAGGGACAGCGCGTTCTGCCGGGCGTCGCCTATCTGGAGATGGCGCGCGCCGCCGTCGAACTGGCGGGCGGGGGGC
>NZ_ASRY01000090.1 GCF_000520815.1 Paenibacillus maysiensis
GGCATGGGCGGCGTCAATACGCATGTGATCTTGGAAGAGCCGCCGCGCAGCAACAGTCCTCGCGCCAAGAGCGCGTCGCAGAAGCGGTTGGTGCTTTTGTCTGCGAAAAAAGGGAAGTTGCGGGCATCGGCTGAGCGACTGCTCACATTTTTGCAAAGCGAAGCCGGACAGTCTGTGCATGTGGACGATCTCGCGTTCACGCTGATGTTCGGGCGCGAGGAGTTCGAGGAGCGTCTGGCGATGGTCGCTTCGTCGGTGGAGCAGGTGGTGGAGGAGCTGGAGCGGTATGTGAGCGAGCAGGCCTCGCTGTCGCTGTTCCAAGGCGTCGCGGTGACGAAGCCTGACGCGCCTGTGCAGGTCGCTACGTCGACGGACGATCTGTTCCTGCTCGCCGAGGCTTGGGTGAAGGGCGAGGGGATCGAATGGGAGCAGGCGAGCTTCCACGGTTCTCGCATCGAGGTGCCGGGGTATCCGTTTGAGCGGTTGCGCTGCTGGTTTGAGCCGAAGACGGTGAAGGCGGATGCGAATGCGGCTTCCGGCGACAAGCAGATCCTGCTCCCTGCTACGGAGCGGATGGTGCAAGACCATCTCGTTCAGCGGCAGAAAGTGCTGCCGGGCGTGGGCTATCTGGACCTGATCGTCGGAGAGCTGAAGGAAGAGTGGACAGCCGGTGTGACGTTCCAAGATGTGTACTGGCTGAAGCCGCTGGCCGTTCTCGACGAGCCACGCACCCTCCTCTTGAACGTGAAGGAGGAAGGAAGCGACCGGGCTGTGCGCATCCGTTCGGGTGCGGACCTGCACTGCCAAGGCCGCCTGCTCAAGCAGGTGGCGCGGACGGAAGAGCGCATCGAGGTGGAGGAGATTCGCAAGCGCTGCGAGACGAAGGAATCGAAGGCCGAGCTGTATGGTCTCTTTTCCGAAAACGGTCTGGTGTACGGGCCTTCGTTCCAGGTGATCGAGACGCTGCACTGCTCGGCTGACGAGGCGATTGCGGAGGTGGACGTCCGGAATCACGGGCGCATTGCAGCCGGCATTCTGGACGGGGCGCTGCAGACGGCGGTGTGCTTGAGCGTGCGAAACGGCACGGCGAGCGAATCGCAGTATGTGCCGTATTATGCGGAGAGCTTCACGGTTGCGGGAAGCTTGGAAGCGGTGCGCTATTACTATGTTAAGCAGCGTCAGGTGCAGCAGAGCGGTTCGATCCAGTTCGACCTGTATCTCTGCGACGGCGAAGGTCGCGTGCTGGCTTCGGTGAAGAATTTTACGAAGCGGGCGTTGGTGAGAAAAGAAGAAGCAAGGAACGAAGAAACGAGAAAAGAAGCGTCGAGCAAACAGGGGCTGCTCTATTACACCTCGAAGTGGCGGGAGGAAGCCTGCGGTCCGGAAGCGGAGGCGAAGGGCTTGCTCCTCCTCAACGGTTCGGAGTCGCTGGCCGATTGGATGCGCGGCGAACTGGGCGAGGAGGTGCCGTTCCGGCGCTTGACGATCGCCGAGCAAGACCCGGATCGCTATCTGGAAGCGCTGCAGGAGGTCAATGCGAGCGGGTTTGCCGTGCGGCAGATTCTCGTGCCGGCCGTCCGTCCGGGGGTGGAAGACCTGCGGGGGCTGCTCGTGCTGGCAGGAGCTCTGATTAAGAGCCGGTTTAAAGAGCCGATCAAGATCCTCTACGCCGGCGAGAGCATGTCGTCCGAGGCGCTGCCCGCCCTGTATGCGGCCGGCGGGCTGGCTCGCACGCTGAAGTATGAGTACCCGCGCCTTCATCTGGAGGTGGCGGCGTTCACGGATCGCTTTGAAAACTGCGGCCGGGCGCTGCTGGAGGAGCTGTTTGCGAGTGCTCCGGCCCCGCTGCATGAAGTGAGATATGTAGGCGGGACAAGGCAGCTGCGCGAGATGGTGACTGTGGCGGGCGGCTTGCAGAAGCAGGCTTATGCGCTGCGCCAAGGCGGGGTGTATCTGATCGCAGGCGGCACGGGCGGCCTGGGGCAGATTTTCTCCGACTATCTGGCCAAGGAATATCAGGCGAAGGTCGTGTTGCTCGGGCGAAGAGAGCAGGATGAGAGAATCGCGGCACAGCTTGACAGGCTGGCAAGTCTGGGCGGCTCCGGCCTGTACATTCGTGCGGACCTCGGCGATGCCGGACAAGTGCGTGCGGCGGTGGAGCAAGCGCGTGCGACCTATGGCAGCATACATGGCGTTTTGCAGGGAAGCGGGTTGATTGAAGACAGCTTCATCCTGCGCAAAACAACCGAGTCTTTTGAAAAAATCCTGCAGCCCAAACTCGCGGGGACGCTCCATCTGGACGACGCGACGGCCGGCGACGAACTGGACTTTTTTGTCATGTTCTCGTCGATTGCAGCGCTGATGCCCAATCAAGGGCAATGCGATTATTCTTCGGGCAACAGCTTCATGGATGCGTATGCGGCGCACCGGCAGCAGCTCGTCGCCGAGGGCAGGCGCAGCGGTCCGTCGCTGGCGATCAACTGGCC
>NZ_ASRY01000091.1 GCF_000520815.1 Paenibacillus maysiensis
TACCTTCACATTCGGCTGTCCATTTGTGTGGCGTTGTTGTCGCAGCGAATCCGTTACATAGGCATCCTGTTCGCGGTGTGTTGGCAGATACAATTCCACCAGTTCTCCTACTTCAGGCATATCGTACCAGCCGCTATGTTCTTCGGCGACATAACGGGTAGCTACGGGAAACCAGCAGGCTTTGGCAGGATCTTGCTTCGGGTCGATGTCGAGTTGAAGCTGTACGAAATCCTGCTGTACCTTGAGAACCGTCCCTGTCAGCGAAATCCCGGTGGCCTGATCGTTTTCATAACGGGCATAGAGGATATCCTGTTCGGCTTGAAGATCGTAACGGGTACGCAGTAAGCCATCTGCTAAGGTTGTCACTGCTCGAACCACGACCAGTTCTTTTCCTTGTCCTATGGGTAATGTAATGAGGTCGCCGAGCGCATAATATTGCAGACTTTCAATCATATAGGTGACATACGAG
>NZ_ASRY01000092.1 GCF_000520815.1 Paenibacillus maysiensis
CGCTCGTTCATGACGGCGGCCACGTTGTCCGGGTAATGCTCCGCCTGCTCTTCGAACAAGCCGTGAATCGTTTTCCCCCGCTCGAACTCGGTTTCGGTGTCATTAAATCGCTTCAGCAGCGTCTCCCTCTCGTCTGGGGACAGCACATCGGCTTGTCCGAGCTCCAGATCCGGCTGAAATAAAAGCACGGACAGCAGCCGAACAAGATGGTCGGCCGCCTGTTCCACAAATGCCCGCTCGTACCGCTGCCCGTCAAAGCTTATCTCCAGCTCGATGGAGTGGTTTTGGCGGTCGAAGCGAAAAACCGTATCGGCCGCCACCCGGTTACCTAGCGGTCCCGGATGAATCGGGGCGAAGGATGCGACGGTGTTGACGACCGGGAGGCCGTCCCCCGTATAGTCCAGATGGAGCGGCTCCACCATTTTCCGAAAAGGCAGGTGCTGATGCTCCAGCGCCTCGCCGATGGAGGCTTTGATGCCCCCGAGCAGCGTTTTCAGCGTAGTCTGGCGGCTTACGGACGTCTTGATCACCAAGATGTCATGCGGCGGCGGAGTCCCGTCGGGGTCTGCGCTATAAGAAGGCATGCCGACCAGCACTTGGTCCCGCCCGGTATACTTGAACAGCAGGCTTTTTACTCCTGCCAAAACAATCATGTACAAAGCCAAATCCGAACCGTTGGCGAGGCAAATGATTCTCTCCGAGAGTTCGCTCGGCAGAGTACGGTGAAGCAAGCCCAGCTCGGCCGCAGCTTCCCCGTCGGCAGATAATTTGGAGGATTGACTGTAGGGAAGGAAGCTCAGGCTGTCATCGGCGTCAAACTTGCCGCTCCAGTACCGTTCTTCCTTTTCAAATAAAGATTTCATTTGTACCTCCCCTAAAAATGAAGTGAACGCATGCCCCGGCGCAGGTCCGAAAAGCTTGCTTTCGGCCTGCGCGTTTACGGGCTTGGACGTTGTTCGCCGTCTTCCTTGGGATGCGCGCCGCTTTCGCTTGACGGCGGAGGCGCGCTTGTAGGATTAGAACGCGAATTCGATCGTATCGACAGCACTCTTTGCGCCTGCCGCCGGTTTATGACATTCAATCCGGCTTAACTCGAGTTGTGGATTTTCCGCAATTTGAGACAGTACCCGCAGGTAATCCTCGGTCAAGGTGCGGATCATCGCTTCTTTGAACAGCTTGGTGGCGTAGAAGAAGCCCCCGCTCAGCGCCCCGTTGTTTTCATACATAAACAGCGTCAGATCGAACTTCGCTTCTTCCAAATGGTCAAGCTCGTAAGTCTTCAGGCTGGCCCCTTCCAGCTCGGCGTCTCGTTCTTCGATATTTTGCAAGTCGAAAACGGCATCGAACAGCGGGAAGCGGCCCGGCTCCCGCTTCACATTCAAACGCTCCACGAGCTCCTCGAATGGATAATCCTGGTTCTCGAAAGCACCCAAAGCCGTTTCCTTCACTTCTTCCAGGTAGGACAAGAACGTTTTGTCGCCCGACGGACGATTGCGGATCGCCAGCGTATTGACAAACATCCCGATGACCGGTTCCAAATCAGCGTTCGTTCTTCCCGCCACCGAGGTGCCCACGACCAAGTCCTCCTGCCCGCTGTACTTGGACAGCAGCACGGTATAAGCCGCAAGCAGCACCATGAACAGTGTGCTTTCACGCTCGGCCGCCAATTCGCGCAGCCGCGCAGAGAGAGAAGCTTCGACGTCGAACTCCAGATGCGCGCCTTCGTAGCTGCGAGCCGCAGACCGTTCGTAGTCCATCGGCAGGG
>NZ_ASRY01000093.1 GCF_000520815.1 Paenibacillus maysiensis
ATGGGACCCGTGAGCGCCAGCTTCTTGGCAACGGTTCTGATCGGGATCATCAGCCAGAGCTTGGCTAGACTGTACAAAATGCCCGTTATTATTTTCAGCGTGGCAGGCATAATTCCGCTTGTTCCGGGAGGCATGGCCTACAATGCGATGCGACAGTTTGTACAGCATAATTATCCTCAGGCGCTGGAGCTGGCTATGAGCACACTCATGATCGCAGGTGCCATTGCTGTCGGCTTGGTGCTGTCCGAGGTGCTCAATCAGATTTTTCACAACATACGTTTGAAACCACAGCGTTAAACGACGGAATAAGCAACATCATTTTTTTCACAACATTAAAGGCTGCTTCCAAAAACACGCACGATTGTAGTGCACAGAACATTTTGGATGCAGCTTTTTTTTCATGTTCCACTTTATAAACGATGTTTGTTCGTCTATTTATCCTCAACATCCACTCGTTTACCCAGAATAGCCAAATCCCGCTCTATGCTGTCCAGCACCGCAACACGCGGATAATAACCCCATTGTTCAAAGCTGAACTTGCTCAGCAAGGCGATACTCGGCTCATTGTGACCAAATACAAACCCCAACAGCGTCGTAATTCCAAGCCTAGGGCATTCATTCAGTACATGCTGCACCAGACGACTTCCTGCTCCAGTTCCACGAGAATCTTCATGGACATAAATACTGATTTCCGCCGTACCGTTATAAGCTGGACGTCCATAAAAAGACTGTAGGCTGGCCCACCCTGCAATCGTCTCTTTATGTCTCAGAACCCACAAAGGTCGATGGTCTTCTTGATGAGCCTCAAACCATGGGATACGGCTCTCCACTGTCACGGGCTCCAAATCTGCCGTTGCCATTCGACCTGCAATGGTGGAATTATAAATGCCCACAATAGCCGGAAGATCCTCCCTGCGCGCAAATTCAATGGAAAAAGATTGGTCCCTATTCATCGTTTGTACCCGCCTCCTGTTCTGTTGATTTATTTCATTGTACAAGACAAGCTCCCAAACAGCCATATCGAGTTGTTTTTTTGCGGTTCGGATGCAAAGGGTTCTATAATAGAGCTTGAAGAAAATCAAAAGCTTCAAAGATTAGCCGACCCATTTAACAATATAAGACAGGAGGTGTGCTTCGGAGTTCACGGGATTCTGAAGCAGCTTATATGAATATTGGAACTCAAATTTTGATTTTGGAAATACCTATGGAATCTTTCTTTGGAAAAACAACGATTTATCCTGTGCTGCTCAAGGATGAGGACGGGCTTACGCTCATTGACACGGGGATGCTAGGCCAGTTGGAAGCGTTGCGCAAGGCTATTGCAGATGTGGGAGAGGATATCAGCCACCTGAAGCGAATTATTTTAACGCATCAGGACATTGATCATATCGGTAATGTTCATGCACTACTGGACTTGCTACCGAATACCGCTCTATTGGCTCATAAGGATGATATTCCTTATATGACAGGGGATCGGCCGTTTGTGAAGCTGACACCGGAACGAATCAATCAGTTGGATACTGCGCTCAAGCAGCAAGCAGAAGATATGATTCGCCGCCTGCCGGACTTGCGCTTTGCCCATGCCCTTGAAGACGGTGAGCATCTTCCTTATGGTGGGGGAATACAGATTATCCATACACCTGGTCACACGCCGGGGCATATCAGCTTGTATGCTCCCGCGCAAAAGCTGCTTTTGGCGGCGGACGAGCTCCTTGTAGTTGAAGGCGAACTGGTCGGCCCTGCTGAGTCGGCTACACCGGATATGCCACTGGCCTTGGAAAGCCTCAATAAACTAACTGTACTGGATGTCGAGAAGGTGCTGTGCTATCATGGGGGTTTTTATGATCAGAATGTACAGGCACGTCTACAGACATTAAGTCAGGAACGAGACTAAAGTAGTCAGATCTATAAACAAATATGTAATAAGCGTTATAATGAATTCATGAATAGAAAGGGATGAAGCTGCATGAATGATAAAATAACCCGGCTATATGATGAATTGAAGTCACAGTCATGGGACGGATTGCTCGTCACCGATCCTAAGCATATCTACTACCTGACTGGCTTTGCCAGTGAGCCGCATGAGCGATTTCTCGGCTTGATGCTGCTTCGGGACGAGGAGCCTGAACTGATCGTGCCTGCATTGGATGCAGAGGCGGCCCACGCCGCTTCTTCCGTGGCTCGCATATCCACTCACACAGATACAGACAATCCATATGATCTGCTGCGCCAGCGCACAGGTACCGGAGTGAGGGTGTTCGCGCTGGAAAAGGAACACGTCTCCGTACTCCGCTACGAACAGCTACATACTGCTATTGGTGCGGCCCAATATGTGGATCTCGGCCCCGTACTTCAGGATATGCGTGTAAGGAAAACGCCTGAGGAAGTACGGCGTCTGAAGCATGCCGCACAGTTGGTGGAGAACGCCCTTCGCCACGGCTTGACCCATGTGCGTGAAGGCGTAACAGAAGTCGAGCTGGTAGCCGAAATCGAATACCAGATGAAGAAAATCGGCGCAGATGGCCCGTCCTTTGACACCACGGTGCTATCTGGCCCCAAAACAGCGTTACCTCATGGTGTTCCGGGTATACGCAAGCTGCAACACGGCGATTTGCTTATGTTTGATATGGGTGTATATTCAGATGGTTACGCCTCAGACATTACGCGCACTTTTGCTTTTGGCAAGCTGTCAGCTGAACTGGAGACGATTTATCAGACGGTACTCCGCTCAAACGAGGCTGGTATTGCCGCCATTCGTCCGGGTGTATCCTGCGCGTCGGTAGACCAGGCAGCACGTGCAGTTGTAGAAGCTGCCGGGTTTGGCCCTGCCTTTAACCATCGGGTTGGACACGGTCTTGGCATGAGCGTTCACGAATATCCGTCTGTGCATGGCGGTAATGAAGACCTGCTTCATGAGGGCTTCGTGTTCACCATAGAGCCCGGCATCTACGTGCCAGGCCTCGGTGGTGTACGGATTGAAGATGACGTTCTGGTCACCTCTGACGGTGTAGAAGTGCTGACTTCTTTTCCGAAAGAGCTGACGGTGCTGGGATAAGTTTGATTTTTTTTTCGCTTTAAAGCTCATGCTGAAAACTGCATGGGCTTTTTTATCCTCTTGATTCTAATATCGATCGAGAGCAGTTGTGATTTGCGTTTAACTTTGCTATACTTTATATAGCTAATTTTGCTTTTTTGCGGATATAGTAAAGAACACGTTTTGAATACTTTGAAATATCATAGCCGGATATTTTAAGTACATCTGTAATGTCTGTAACATTCAAGACTTGTTTATGTTCTTTACTCATCTCTACAATTAAGTTAATTTCTTCTCTGTATTTTGATTGAGCTTCAATTTGGATATTCTCAGTATCCTGTTTGTGTTTGTCTATTTTTTTCCTGATGCGTGCTAACGTTCTGGTGATTGTCATGGGGTATACGTGGAGTATTTCAGATATCCGGGAGTTATTAGCTCCTTTCATAATTAAGTGCATCACGGTTTTTTCATGTTCTGTAAACAGAGAACTACTTAACAGTTGTTGAACATAAACCTTATTAATCACATGCTCATCCATGTTATTTTGTGAGTTGTCTGTAGCTTCGAAGTTATCTATTGAATCAAAATGTTCCATTGCATCACTGAATTGGGCAACTTCTCTGTAACGTTCTATAGGAACTTGAAGGAGCTTCGCCATTTTTTGCTCACTCGGCCTGTAGCCTAGTGCATCTTCTATCTCTACCATCCTTCGGATCATATCAATAGCTCCTCGACTAAGTCTTACCTCTTGAGAGTTGCTATATAATAACTGATTAACCTCCCATAAAATTGGCCTTACTACATACGTAGTAAATTTAATTCCTCGATGAATATCGAAATCCTTGAGTGCCGTTAGTAATCCTATACATGCTTGTTGGTATAAATCATCTTCAGTAACCTTGAATTTCATTTTTAGCTCTTCTATACTTCCCTTATATCGCATAATAATCGAAAACATAAATTTCCGATTTTCTTGAAGAAATTCCCCAAGAAGGTCTTTGTCCTCTTTACACGCACAGATCAGCTTTATATTATGCATATCCTTCACAGCAGGCTTTCTTAATTGTACATACGTATCACTGAGCAATCCGTTCACCCCGTATTTTCTGGAAATACCAGCATAATGAATTTCCTTCTACATTGATCACGCTCACAGTCCAGTAGTCGGTCTACCTTTTTAGAATTTATTTATCTGAATAGTTAATGAGATACGTATGGCCGGAATCATCCAAGTATAAAAAATTCTTTGAACGCGTTTGGTTAGTTTGCATCGAATCCAACACATACTCGTGCTGGGTAAGGAACTGCTGCTCCATTTCCTGAACCAAAGACGTATATTCATTCATTTGCAATTCGAGCAATTGATTACGGGCCGCAAGTTGTCTATTTTGGGAAATCAGATGATGATTTTTCCTTTTAAGCTCCTTATTCTCTTTGACAACTCTCTGAATTTTGCTAATAATTTGTATAAATTCTACTGATTCAGAATCTTCCCCATCTTGCTGATACCTGTTGTTGTTCGTATGGTTCATAGCCTTGCCTCCAGAGTTTATTTATAGCGATAGTCTGTAAAATCCTTGAGATGTATTTCAACCCGATTCAGGTTACAGTCAGGTTCTGCTGCCAACGTTTGTTCCAGCTTTTCAAACATAAGCAGTATGCCTTTGCTCACAGGTGGCTTAAATGCGTCTTCGCCTGCGTCGTATCTCGCCCACCACTTCCTCAAGGATTCCATCGTTATGGTCTGATTGATATAATCCCCACAGTGCTTACACCAAAGAACAAGGGATTGATCGCATTCCATCTCTTCAGGAACAAAAGAAGATTCCGCCCCACAATGGGGGCATTTATACATATAACCGATCATGTTCTATAATCTCCCTCCCTAGGTGCTGTTCCTTAAACCCGGTCAGGTAGAGAAATAGGACCATAGCTTTGGTTCGTTATACCGTTTAGACGAAGGGTAACCTTCGGGTCTGTCAAAAAATAATAGGATACTTCTATTCTTTTGCGGTCAGCACTCTCCGTGTAAAATTCAAAACGAAATTCCCTCCCGCCCATTACAGGATGAGCTACCTGAAAATAGAGACCTTCACTATAATCTTTGCAATATACATGGTTAACAATTACATTTTCATCAACCACTAAAGACCAATAATCAGCAGGGGTAATAACATCCGCCTTTATTGAAATAGCGAAAAACTCAAGATCATTGGATATCTTAAAGGTATCTAATATCATCCTTTTACCTTCTAAAGCTCTTAAGCCATCTATATCAACCCTGCGGCTTGCTATGCAGGGCTTTGTTTTGGTAGGATAGAAAGGTGGGTCTAATCTTCCACCGACTAAATAGCGACTCAACATGTAAACTACCTTCCTTATTAACAATTTTCATTGAATTTTCAGAATCATTCACTTGCAATGCCTCAGTCAGATATGTATACTAATTAATGTATAGTAAGGGGCAGTGCGTAGTGCCTTTCTATTTCCTTTTGGATTTGATTTTGTTCTGATAGTGGTATATCAGAGTGTTTATTTGTTAATCTCAGTTTTATAGAGTTCTCTTAGTTTTTTCACGGCTCGACAAGCATGAGATTTATGAATATCAAGATAATGGGCGATTTCTGCAGGTTTCATATCCATTCCTTCTTCGGTGAATAGCATGAAATTTATGATTCGTTGCTCCTGTTTTGTGAATCTGTTACGATTGCCTAAGTAGTCTACCTTCACGTCTGCTAATTTAAACCCATAATCATTCACTTGAACCGAGTAATAATTGGCCATAGAGCCTTCTTCATCTGTGCCATCGCAAAAGTTAACGGTTGTACTGAACTGCGTAATTTTACGTTTTTTTTTACGATAGTAGTCAACCACAGAACGTTTAATGACCGTATGTGAAAAAGTAGATATATCCTTCTTTATATTCCCTTTGTGGATCGCTGTCAGAATTTGAACGATTGAATCCTGTTTCACATCTTCTCGATCCTCCTCGTTAACACCACGAAGTATAAAGTTAAAAATATGATTTAAAGTATCTGGGTCAAATGAGCTAACATTTGTCGTTATCATTGCGGTTCTCCTATTTTAATAGTTTATTTTAAATCAATAGGTTCCAATTCACTCTGTTCCCTCCTTAAAACTTGTATCACAACTCCTTTCCGAATTTCGACATTCGACAATTAGTTTCCACTTTTTTCTTTATCTTACCCTACTCTTTTTTTAATACGTAATACATTTGAATCAGTTCCATTTACCTAATTGAATATATAATTTTTAGGATTCTACTCTAATAGTCGTCATATCTATCAGAAGAGTTGCAATTTATCTATTACTTTTTTTAAAAAAAATGCGAACCTATGTTCTCATTCTAATAGGTATATATAACCTTGTCAATTCCTAACATAGATTGATGTTATTTTCATCTGGTTATATTGTTCCATTTTTTTGTGTATACATCTTTAAAAACAAGCCTTTTGAATCAATTCGAAAATGTTCCATAAGACCTATTTCAACATTCCTTTGGAAACTGTCGAAGTTTCTCGATAGCCTCCATTAGTACTTCATTTCAAACGTCAGTTTGCTTCCCCTATAAATCTATTTCCTATCCACTTTCAAGTCTGGCTACCAATGCCTCTACCTTCGCATTCAAGGATCTGTTTTCTGCGAGCAAGCTTAAATTTTCGTTCTGAAGCACAGCTATCTCTTCACTTAAGCGATGGATTTCCTCCTTATGACTTGACAAGGCATCCATTAAAGTAACCCGAAAAGCCTGCTCATCTTTGGACAGTAGCTCTCGTTCTTTAACCTTATTATTGCTACGACCGCTGGCGTAGCCGATGACTCCAATAACTGCGGTTATTACATTTATGTCCAGCCCACAGCACCTGCCTTTTGTCTATTTTCTCCCCCGACAGGTTCAATATAAGTAAAAATCAGTAAAACTTAACCCCTGCTACGAATAGCAGGGGTTAAGTTTACATGATAAAGCAGTATCCGTATTCTGTAGCCACATCTATACTGGAAGCCATATCATCATACACCTGAACCTGTATAGCCCCAGGTAGTAATGCTTTCTGCCACACGGAAATATGGCCTTTTAATATAGATCTTTTCCAAATGTCCATGGAACCATGAAGATCATTTTGTCGATACTGTCTGACCACCACTGAGCCAGTGACAATGGATTTCTCCCACACACTCATATCACTTTGTAAGCTTATTTGTGCTGTCCTTCTCACAGTTAGATAGCCTGTGATGTGACTATGTTCCCGAATCTCCAAATCTGATGGAAGCTCTGTTTGCTCTGAATGTCGAACGGCAACATGACCATATTTATCATACGCTGCGTCCCGCCTAATCCCCACTTCAGCATTCAGATCATGGTGTTCCATAACACGAACCGATAGTTCGGTATCCCAATCCTGCTGATCGGAAAGACGCACCAAGATTCGAGACCATCTATCAGATTCACGGCTTTTCCGTGCACTGATCCTGCCTTTAAGTTCAGATTTCTCCCAAGTTTTTACGTAAAGCTCACTCGAGATAGAGTCCAAATGACTACGTCTGATTCGCAGGTAAGAAGACTGATCCGTATGGCTGTCCACTCGAACCTTTATATTAGAGCCTAGATTACCGGATCTTACTCCTACTGCAATTTCCAGATCAGAAATGAGCTTAACTCGCACTGTAATTCGTGACTGCATATCCATTCTTATATGGTACGGAATGGATATGCAGGCCCATAAATTTCCTGAAAGTACAGTGAGACTTGAAGGCACATCTTTTTTCGGCCAGATCGCTATACTTGATCTCAAAGAAGTATAATGCGATATTGTGACCGTTGAAGGTAGCCCGGAATGTGCTCTTGTTCTTACAGACAAATCGGATATGAGCAAATTACTAAACACAATTTGAAGCCTGCCGTAAAAATCAGGATTGTGGATATTCATATCCGCAGGCATATCTTTCCTATAAAGTATACGCCCCTCCACCATCAGATCTGCTTCACGAGATCTACGGACTGAAATAGAGCTTTTCTTTACTGCTCCCTGAAAGACGGATATGCTCCCTAATATATTAGGGATACTCAACTCCATACCAGAAAAGATATCCTGATGCTCTGTCCTTCTTACACGGATCGACCCAAGCATTTCCTTACGATTAACAAGAATCGTTGCCGGAAGTTCGGGAAACGGAACTGCCCAGCGGGCAACGCTCAGTTCGGAAGCAAGGTTCTCCCTGTAAAAGACATACATATTCGAAGGTACTATTTTCCTATTCACCCATAGGGTGCTGTCCAATGAATTCTCACGTGCAACAGCAATAACAAGCTGAGCTTCCAAAGAATGATTATCCTTGCGCCGTACGGACACCTTACCGTTTAAGTTAGGTACCGTCACTGTGATATCGGTCAGGATCTCCCTTTGGTTGTGGACAAACAGGCTTCCCTTCCAAACCGTTGCTCCATAGGACTGTTTGATGCGAAACGAAGCTGGAAGATGAGACACCTTACTTACACGAGAGGTAAGGCCACCTTCTATACTGTTCCTGCCCAAACTATAGATACGAGTATCATAGTAGGTAATATCCAATATAGGACGGTACGATTTTTGCTCCTTAGTAAAAAAACGGATACTTCCATGTTCAAATTCATCCAGAGCTTTAAAAATATATCCAAAATTCGGCCTTTTTCCTTCATACCATGCACGAATGGAATCAGTCACATCAAAAGAAATGTACCCTGAATCTCCACCTACATCTTGAACGATGTTTATACCGTCATAGGTTGAATTAGGACTGCTAAAGCCAAACGGAAACGGTTGGTTTTGCCAGGTAACTCCATATTCTGTCCATTCCCTGGATGCTTCAATGAGCTGTATCCCCTTCAGGGGTACGTTGCGACCATCGAAATACACTTTGAGCTCGGCCGATTTAATCGTTGTATTTTTCTTGGGAATAGAAGCTGTATCCAAATCAAAGCCAACATAAGATCTGTATCTTTCCTGAGCCGAGGCAGAATATCCGACATACATTTGTTCCTCAACACCATAGTTTAATCTGGGCTGAGACTCACGAACAAAAGCATCTTTATTAGAATAAATAATCGTCGTGTACGTTGGAGGCTCGATAACATCATATCTGCCTTTCATCCATGTATAGGGTGCAATTCCTATGGATGAAGCCATATCCGAAACTTCCCGAACCGTCATTGCAGACGGAAGATCATCATAACTCCGAGAAGTTATCCCGTATCTGCCGGTAGACTGGGTAAAGGATGCAATAGACAAGAATGAAGGTAGATTCTCCGTCTTCTTAATTTCCAGACTAGCATATATATCTATAACATGACTTTTACGAATATGGTAATGCCCCATTATTCGGGTATGGGTACCTACCAGAATGCTACTGTGTAGTTCAGATATACTTGGTACCGTCAGGAAGGAGGTTAAGTCTTCGGCTCCTAGAGACTCTATACTATATTTCACGGCTAGGTGAGTATGGGTACGTACAGACAATGATGAATATATTTGATGAATAGACTTAATTTGCAGGCTGGAGCTGAGATTAGCAGGTTCGATCCCCCGCACCTGATATCTTCCGTTGCTGCTTACCTGAGTGTTTACCTTTAAGCTGCTGACGATATCATTAGGCTTTTTGACCTCTATTGCAGCTTTGAGGTTTTGCTCCTGAGCAGCATGAATATCATATTTGGCGGCTAAGGTAGTACTTGCTTGAACCGATATACGGGAAGGTAATCCCTGTTGCACAACATTCAGGCTGGAAAGCAAATCATTTGGCATGAGCCGCTTCACATCGTATGCGGCTACTGCTACAGCTGATGAGCTAACACTCAGCACAGCAGTGAGATGATCGGATACCTTAACTGCCAACCTACCTTGGACATCACTATTATCCGCAGGCAGGATACTGTATCGAGCCTTTACAGCCGTTTTCCCTGACGCACTAACACCCAGCACGGCTGCAAGATTATCCGCTACCTTAACTTCAATAGCACTCTGTACATCATCATGATCCGCAGGGTGGGCCGCATAGTGCGCTTTTACAGAAACATGAGTATTAATATGCATATTGCTGACTACATCCATAGGCTTTTTAACCGTTATATGTGAAGACATGTCAGCCATGTCCGTAGGAATAATAGTCTGCTTCCCTTGAACTCCCCCGCTAATTCCTACTTGCAAGGATGCTGAGAGATTCTGCCTTTCCAGTACTCTCGCATGAATCTGCATGTCAGAATGACTTATCCCCAAAAGGTAACCAGCCATATAGTTTGCAACGATTTCATCCATCGTTAACGCAACATTGTACATCCGTACAACAGGAATATATCCACGAAACCATTGGCTATCCTCTGTACTGTGCCTGCCAATAAAAAGTCCATTGGGCCATTGGCTATGTTCAGTGATTTCAGCTTGCATATTCCCCTGAGGAGCGCCATTCAGAAAAGTAGATAGATTACCTGTAATTTCGTCATATGCGCCAACAATATGATACCATTTGTTTCTGGGTAATTTCCCTAAGTTGGCATATGCTTTTCTCGTACGGGTCGCGATCTGAAGCTCCAATTCCCCAATAGGGTTAAACATGACTAAAATACCCTGAGTATCGTTCAACTCTCCCCCAGAAGACAAAACAACGTTACCCCCGATATAATATATCCACACTTCAAAGGTAACACTGGCGATAGGCTTAGAGGTATCCGCGCCTGTACATTGGATATAATGGCTCGTCCCATTAAAAAACAGGGCATAGGGATCGGCGAGGGTGTTTCTGCCCCCCCAACCATCATCTTTCGTAAAATGGAAGCCATTCAGTATGCCGTGATTTCCTTTACCACTCAAATCATGCCATTGCGAAGTGGGTTTTGAGTTGGAGCCAACCTCCAAACCTTGATCGGCAAGGGAAGCGTGAAGGGAAAGGATTAATCCTCTCTTACTAAACATGAACATCACGCCCTATTCCATTGTATTGGAACATTATTACATGGGGCTTGCTTTCGCCCTTAGATCAAACGTTCCACCCGTCTTCACTGCAATATCCGACTTGATTCTTACATAGAGCTTTTCCGCGCTGCCCCTGGCCAATGTGCCGTTAAAAGCTAATTCCTGAGCAGGCAGAAATGGAGTATCCGACATACTTAAATCGATTTCCATCCCTTTAGCTACCGTTGTACTATCCACCCATGTTTTGAGTTGATTCACCGGGAAATCAGCATTATTTTGCAACCATACTGGTTTGGGGGAAGAGGTTTGGCTTGCGACCAATGTGCCAAACTCCAGGTAACGCAGCCGCTCTCCTGCATTATCCGTATAGTATTTACCAAATTCATTACGGAAGCCCAGCAACGGCAGATCAAGAGGTAGGAGCTTCCTTAATGCGGGATAACCGTCATTGTATTTAGGGTCCATCATCCATATGTCGTCAAAATTCCAGGCCGTATTGGAGTAGGTTCCCCTGTACTTCATTTCACGGGTGATCAGGCCTGATCCACCTGTACTAGAAGCATTCTTATACAATTCCTTATCAAAGTAATTATCTGAAAAGGCTCCACTCCCCGCATAAATAAATCCATTCAAAGCGGATGAAGCAAATGCCTTGCCTAACGCAAGGCACCGTCTTACAGTAAGGGTAGCAGTATTCCCGCCAAATCCGCCCACCGTTACTCCATTTAACTCCGCATCTGTCCAGCAATCCTCCAGTATAGAAGAACTAATACCGTAACCTAAAAATCCTCCCAGGTAATCCCCTGTACTCTCACCTTTACCGGAAGCATAGCATCTACGTATAATTCCATTACCCGTCAGGTAGCCTGCGAACACTCCAGTGTAGCCTACTCCTGCAACAGTTACATTTACACTACAATCCTCTATGATTCCATCCGTAGTTACTTGTCCTACCAAACCGGCTCCATGACTTCCTTTACTTGTAATTTTGCAATAAGAAAATGTATCGACATGGCAATTGCTAATGGTAGATTTGGAAATTTGGCCTGCTAATGCAGTTGCATAACTGTTACCTGTAACATTACAATCAACGATATCCAGATTCTTAATCCAGCCGCCCATCATGTAGCCAAACAGACTTACAAATGAATCATTGGGACGATAGATGAATAAGTTGGCAACACAGCGCCCTCCACCATCAACATATCCTTTGAAATACGATTCTTTACCCACAAGATTAAAACCAATGGGGTAAAATCCGTCCTCCGCCTGGAATTGAGTCATTTTGATATCATCTTCGAATTTGAAATAAGATTCATTGCGGAACCAGCGCATTTGAGCAAGATCAAACTCGGTCAGGATAATAAAAGGATCTTCTTTTTTCCCTGTTCCATTCTGATATCGAATAAACTGTCGATGCTCAGGATATCCTCCATTGTAATCCTGACTCATGTACCAATAATTTGCAAAATCCCAATTTTCAAATGTGGATGCAACCTTTAATTCCGACGAAGATTTACCAACACCTGCTGCACTGGTTGGAACTTCTGAGGTTTCTATATCCCAATAACAATTTGTGATTGCAGAAGTATTATTACTGCCTATAAAGCCCCCAATATTGCTTCTTTCCCGAGCTAATGTGATATCCTCAACCTTACCGGTAGAGTAACAATATGCAATTGAGAAACTGCCGCTGTAATAATTTACACTTCCACTGAACCCTCCTGCAATATTGCTTGCGGATCGAACGTTACACTTATAATTATATGAATAATTAATGATTGAGCTGCCTGAATAATTGCGGATGTCTTGATATAGATAACCAATTAACCCGCCAACATATCCATTCTGACCTTCTATTACTCCTGAAATAACATTACAGTTATATACTGAAGTATTAAACCCATAACCTATTAAAGCTCCTGTATACCCCTTTTTGTTAGTGATGCTAGGATCAATCAATCTTAAATTACGTATTGTTGCAGACCTGGTACAACCAAATAAACCAACAAAATTTCTATCCTGATTCATAAACAAGCTTTTTATAAAATACCCATTCCCATCATACACACCTGTGAACACGAGATTGGCATTATCACTACCTATCGGTGTAAACCCCTCTCCACTCTGAAAGCTGCCCATGACAATATCCCTATCCTGCATATACCAGGCTCCAGGCTTCTTCCGAACATCATCCAAATCCTGCTCGGTAGATACAATATAAGGATCTGCCTGCGTACCACCACCACCGGAAAAGTGATCTACATAAATATAGGTCTGACCCTCTACCTTCTCGTAATAGGGTCTTACTCCGTCCGTCTCTTCCTTCGTCTTCACGTAGGTCAGCTCAGCAACACCGTCTTCATCCGCATCACTGACTACGTATACATCCGAATAATCATCATAGGGTAAAATAATCGTTCCGCTAAGGTGGGAGGCTCCATGCACATAAGCAAATTCACGGCCAAACGGAATCTGTTCACGGGTTTCTGCATCCAATACATGCTGCACCCGATCTCTGCCTACGATGTCAATTCCCGTCGGATCGACGGTATCTAAAATAATCGTGGATGCTATTTTATTTTCGTAAAAGGAATCAGCCAGTTGCTTATATTCTTGATACATCTGCTCTTCATCAGGTGTTAATGTATCATTGACATCCAGCTTTTTTTCCTGCAACTCTTCAAATTCTTCTTTAATACTTTCCCAACCATTTGGAGTGAGAACTTCTACAGGATATGGGTATATACTGAATACTGACTTTTTATTGGTTTTATCTACTTCAATCGTGTAATTACGAATTACTGAACCAGCCAATTCAATTCACCTCCGATATCGGGTTTTAATGGAGCACTGAATTCCTGTGTAACCAGGCCGTTTACCTTGACCTGTAATTTACCATTCAGTTCCGTATTGGATACTAGTCTCAATGCCATATGAACGGGTGCGTTGAATGGAATCTTACAGATCGCTTTGACATGAAATTCAACATGGTCAATCAGAAGTGCCGCCTTATATCCAAAATTAAATTGGGTAATTGTACTGCTCATTACGCCTTTTTCTCCAGCCGCAGCAGGGCTATAATTGGGTAATCCAGATGCCTCCGCATCCTTATATGAAATAATGTCTCTGTAGGATTGAAACACATTACCCGTCAGGTTATAGTCTTTGTCCGGCGTTGAATATACCAGTTCCACCATCCTGCCAGCTAATTTGAAAATACCGTCACTTTCAAAGAAAAAGCTTTGACCATGCCCTACCATGCCAAAACGAATCAATTTATCTCTTTGAATAGCATAAAAGCTATTTTCTGCCTGAGTGACAAAATCATACTCAGAAAGGTGAGTACCATCCGTATACTCACCTAGCCAAATAAAATCCTGTGACACAGGAGAATATCCGTTACATTGTGCAAACATAGATATTCTTCCTCCCATTGTATTGGATATCAGTTGTTAGACGTATTGATAGGCCACACGTGTCAGAAAATTTACATTACCTGCCGTGGCGGTAGCCGGAACGCTTGCTTGTAGTGTCACTTGTGTGTAATTGCCTTTGGAGTTCCCTACGGAGCCATCGTTGATAACGCCCAGAATTTCCTTGTTTCCCGGCGAAAAGGTTCCCTTGGAATTGACCGTATTCCCGCCAGCCTGAATGACTTTCGTCGCCGTCCCGCCAATTGACGTAAAGCTGGATTCTGCCATACTATCCACACGTACCTGAATCCATGTATTCAGGACCAGCTCACCACTATCCCCACCTGAGCTATCCTTGGTCGTAATAGTGCAATTGGTCATCGTAGAGAAGTCAGTGTTTACATTTCCCCGGTTGTTCCAAATAAGTACACCCAGGGATGGAGAAGAAGATCCTGCGTCTATCGTCCCGATCTCCCATTTTGACAATGTTGTTACGTTGTCTGTTTTAAGCCATGATACTGCTGGTGCTGGCATGTTTTTTCCTCCTTCATTTTAGAAAAGATAAAATAAAACTCTTCGCCACGTTCTTCATGGCATACTCAATATAAGTAACTAGAATCGAAAACTAACATTCTGCGGAAATAAAACCTACAAAATTCTTTAGAGGTAGACATAAATACACCCCTTAGCTGCTACGAATGAGCATACACTCGTTCAACGCTTCTAAGGGGTGCTACTATAACTCAAGCTGATGGATATAAAGAGTTACCTGTTTAAGAAAATAGGATTAAGCCTGCTTATTACTTATTCAGCCTTTTTATACTGAATGAACAAGACATCCGGTACATCTTCGACAACCTTCAACGTATCCGGCGTAAAGTTAAAGCCTGTAATCAATCCGCTGACATCCTTGATATAGGTAAAGTTAATACCTGGTGTTTGGAGCTGCCCGTTGATGGCCAGACGTACCGTTTTGTCTTTGGCTTTTCCCTTTTTTAGAGTGTATTCCGTCTCGCCCCCAACTGCTTCAAATACCTCTTCTTCATCCGCAGCTTCGATCGTGCCCACTTTCACACTTAATGCCTTGAACGCAACATCTGCCGCCTTCTCCAAATCAAGAATACGACCTTCCGCATTACCAAAAGCACCTGCTTTGAAGTAACCATTTGAAGAATCTGCATCCCGGTCATTAATTCCATTCATCAAATCCTCAGAAGATTTCAAGCGCTGCGCCAAATGGCTGAGAGCCAACTGTAAAGTCACTCCGCTATAGTTCGGATCTGTCGCAACTCCGATCAGTTGTGCGCCTGTAGCAGACGCCAACTGATCCCGAATCGCCTGATCCGCATCTTGGCGATCTTGTACCTCCTGACTAACCTGATCTTGAATAGAAACTATCAGATTCGAATTACCGTCATTGTCCAGCGTACCCGTTGAACCATATACATCCTTCATCAACTGAATCAGGTTCATATAGGCCTTGGCATCGGTGGCCCCTTCCACGAATCCGCTACCGCCTTGAATGATCGCATCCGAAGGAATGACAGACAAATTCGTGCGAATCACGAAACGATAATCAATTTTGCCCGCATTTGCATCAAATGTATAAGGCTGCTCTTTGCCCCCTTCTACACTATAAAATTTCAGAAAGTAGCTGCCTTTACTTTCTTCAAGACGACCGTATACCACGTCAGAGTCGCTGTCTCCGATCGGACTGTCTGTACCGGCGGAGCGAAGCTGCACCTTCTCAGTCAGCACAACACCTTCCATTTTGTCTCCGGTCGAGACGGTTCTTGTACCGATATCGCCCGATACATCCAGTTGTGTACTGCCGGCAACCACTTTTTTATTAACCTGTACAAATACATCAATCTTGGTGTCTTCCAAAATTTCACGATGATTATGAAACTTGAGGTCAATGTACTTCTCTGCAATCTTATTAGCTTCATCAAAATGTTGATTCCGCAACAGTTTGTTATTCAACTGCTCACCACGGAATCTCGCAATACCTCTTGTTTCTGCCATAACTCATCTCTCCTTGTCGGGATTTCACAAAATCCCATTTTATGTTTTGTTACGAATGCAATATAAGTTTGCTTTATGCTTTCTTATCCGATATTGTAGTCATATTTTATTATAAATCATTAATTTTTCACCTTATTTTCAACCTTATATAGTAACGACAATTTCTAGTGTCAAGCCTCTTAAGTCTTCGCCTGCCACATGAGTGTAAATACGAAAATGATCATTCTTGTGAATCATAGGATCGGAAAGAATATAGGGTAAATGACTCGTATTGCTGGATTTTTCACCTGCATGAATGGTCAGGTTACGGGTGAAAATATTAGTCCAGTTCGGCAACGTTTCATAGTCGAACTGTGAGCATTTTTCAATGGAAAACTCACTTTTACTTGTCCCGTACACTCCGCAAGAAGCATATATTTCCCTGATCTTACCTTCGAAGGGGAATCTCATTTCATATTTACAGGGACCCAGCGGAATCCGATCCAACACAAATACCATCGTTTTGACCTCTGCCCGCTCTTGAATATAATCCAGCCTGTCATCCAGACGGTGAAACTGAACATCACGCTCCGTATATTTACGGGCCGAAACAACCTCTTCCTCCAGCCTTTTGAACCTGAGATCATCAATACCGCCCCCGCTCCCTTGACGATACTCAGGCTTCCAGGTACGGATGTATATTTCATCATCAATCACGAGAGGAATGTGCTGTCCTGCCAAGGGATGCTCCAGCGGATAAGTACCCAAATCGAGACGAATCGTGTTTTCGTCCACTTCCTCATATCCACCCTGAACCAGCAAATGCTGCCCATTCAGATATACGTCCAGCATCTTTGTACCCAATATATAAGGATGTGTCAGACGGATGTACAAGTCTTCATGCTTGTCCAGGTAGGCCTGATCCACAATAATCTCCTGCTCGTTCCAATAAATTAGTTCATTTCCATATCTGCGCAACGTCATCTTCGTACCAGCCAAAATCCAACACCTCCTTATATATGAGTAATATCCAAAATAAAATGAAGAGGCTTGATGCCAAAGTGCTCATTTTTGCGCTCTATCTTCATCCAGAATTTCATCTTGCCGTCAGGTGGCAGAGTTCCCATAGGGAGTCGCTGCATATAATCCCCTTGCGGATGATCCGTTCCATCATCATGACTCAAGTCCGCCCATTCATAACCAAACTCCTCCAGATATTTCAGGATCCCCATCGAGATCTGCTCGGCCTTCTTATTTTTCGAGGGATTATATAGCTCCATTTGCACCTGAATGGTATTGTCATACATTGTGCCCAGGTAGGTTGCCCCGCTTAAACTAAGCTCTTTATCCTTCCACAGCACACGAAGATCGGTACCATACAGATACAGATCACCACCGTACATATCCATTGCGCCAAGGCTCGATAAAAGAACACCATTTTCATCATAGACCCTCAGTATGCCGCTAAAGGGCATTGTCGGAAGCTCCAAATGAACCCCTGTCCACGTGGGCTCTACCTTGGAGGAAGCAATAGCATATCCATCAGGATTGCATAAAAACACGGAATACCCCTCTGGCAAATTGCCCATCGTTATTTTGTTGCTTTTACATAACACGAGCCTGTCTAAGCCAAGCTTTTCATATTCATCACGTTGTGGACTTTTTAAGAGGACACCTATTTTTTCAGCCTCCAGATCAGCCGAGTCAAATAGCTCCCACCCCAATCCGCGATCAGCATAAAAGGTCCATCGGTTGCCCTTTTTCTCTGCCCGCCATCGGCTATACTCCCGGGTCGTCGTATCCTTACTCTCCAGGAATTCCAGCCGATGGTAGCCATCCTGCCAGATGACAATGCCCCCTTCGTCACCATATGCAATAGGAACATAGTCGGCAGTAACTTCTAACAGCAGGGTAGGCTCATCCTTTGGTGCATCAAACAAAAGCATGGTTTCCGGTTCAGTGTGGGACATGATTAACTGCTGTGAACCTGTATCCAGGGCGCAAGCCGTTGTCGGAGATAATTGGTAGCGGGAATGGATTTCTCCACTTTGGAACACGTCATCAAAAATCAATCCACTCCATTTCTTATAAATCCCCATGAGATTTCTATCACCTACCTTGTCTTCTTCCAGTTCCAGATGTTCCAAGAAGCGATCTTGCCCATAATCATCCATATCTTACGTTTAGGCATGCCCGGTATCGATTGATTCGTAGCTTCGGATGGAGTCTCGATCACCGTCTTCAAGGTTTTATGCCGCTTGGCCGACTCTGGGGCTTCAATACGAACAGTAACTGTCTTTTTCAAACGTGTACCTTCTTGTGCATCTGTAATCTGTGTTTTTATTACCTTTTTCTTTTTGCTAGCTTGTTGGTGTTCATCCTCAATATTTGTAGACATGACCTTCTTCTTACGAGTACCTTCAGATATAACATGCAGGTCGGTTTCTTCTATTTTTAAAATAGGCTCTGCATCGGTATGAGCAGGCACCACCGCTTCCAACGTTTGCTCGTTGGCTTGGCCTTGTTCCAGCTCCCGAATATCCACCATTTTGCTGATATCTCCTAGCGTGGCAGTTTCAAGACCGTCTCTGACACTGGTGTATGCCTTCTTCTCACCGTTGGAACCTTCCTCATGAACCCATATGACTTCAAGCACATTTTCAACGTTGTTACCTTGTCCATGCACCTGCTCGATCACAGCCTCATTCGTTCTCATGATGCTGTTCGCCTGATCGATCTCATCTGTAATCGTCTCGCGAACCGATTCCATAGAGGCTGCTTGCTCTCCGTCAACGAGGACAGCATCGGAGACCTGATTATATTCCTGACTGTCAGCACAAGTGCCGTTAGTGATAACACTTGCTTGAATATCCGGATAGACAAAAGCGTGCTCCGATGAAGTAACGTCAGCTTCCCTCGTCTGTTCTAAAAGCTCGCCAGCTTTAACCTCATGCCGATCGGCTTCCAAACTCACGATGCTTACACGTTCCGATGGAACAAGCGTGGCTTCCTCCGCTTCCAGGCTCTCTATACTTATCCGTTCCGACGGAACCAGCGTGACTTCCTCCGCTTCCAAGCTCTCAATGCTTGTTCGCTCTGCTGGAACCAGTGCGACTTTCTCCGCTTCCATTTCGCCAATATACTGTGCGCTTTCCAGTGGCCCTGACTCCGTTGCATCAAAGTTTCCACTTCTCATGGCTGCACTCTCCAAATGACTGTATTCACCATCCATAAACGATTGGAGAACGCCCTGTTCCATGGAATCCGTGACACCTGTAGTGCTGGAGAAGGTTCTGCCTGTTTGCGTGTCCTGTATCATGACATTCGCACAATCCGAGCTAATAAGTGCCTTGCCCAACGCTTGGATTTCAGCTTCAGTAGACATGCGTCTTTCTGCATGTTCCATCGCATGATACGCACCTTCCTTGGAAGAATAGGAGTTACCGGATTCGGAATTCGTAAGCTGTCCCTTTTCAGCGGAAGACTTGCTTCCTTGTACAGCATTCGTTTGTAACGTTCCTTCGGTATGCTCAATATTGGCTTGATCCGAACGAATCTGGATAGCTTCCAGCGAACCACCACCCAATGATGTTTCCAAATGATGAATGACGCTATCTGTAATTAGACCAACCGAAGCCTGAGTTGTCCCTTCCTTCACAGCCTCTGCCACAATATTTTCAATGCCTGCTTCAATCAGTTCCATCGCTTGCTCACCGTACATAATCCGGAGCATTCGAGCCATCTTGCTGATTTCAGGAGACTCTGCAATCATTTCTCTCAGAACATCAGCTGCAAGTAACTCTCCAGGCTGCGTCTCCAACTCCAATTGATTAAAATCCGCAGAACTAAGGTCGTCCAACTCTCCTTCTTCACTGACATATATCCGCTCTCCACGCTGAGAGTCGTCTAACGTTGCGTGATGTTCAGATAATGCTGAACCTAATTGTTCATTGTCGGCATCTGTGGAGGCATGAATATAAGCTGTACTGCTCTGCTCCACTGGCAGAACTTTAGAGTCGTCGTATGGAGAAGCTACTCTATACTGATCTAGACTGGTAGGATAGACTTGTTCATTTTTATAGACGGATACGCTTGTAGGCTCGATCAGACTGTTACGGCCTGAGGAAGCGAAACCACTTGTAACCGTTTCTGTATGCACACCTATCGTGCCACCAGCGAATTCCATGCTTCCTACCACCGAGTGACCTTGAACTCCCTCCAGCGAGCCGCCGTTTGAAGCCTCCTGCATTCGCTGAATTACACTTTCAATCGAGCTTGGTATACCGGGTACGTCAACTTGTTGCAAGCCCTCTGGCAGGTCACTTCCCATTCCCGCTTCGACCAGTCCCATCGCTTGTTCGCCATATATAGAGCGGATTTCTTTTGCCAGTTTGCCTTGAGATTCCGTAGCCTCTTGAAGATATATACTTTTACCTGTGGCGGACTTTTGAATCATCATGAACTTGTCTTGGTTCAACTCCGTTGCGCCCATTCGTTCATGTTCAGTACCAGTGCCAGAACGCATGGAAGCAGCAGTGCTATGCTCATCGGTGGAATCTATAAACTGGCGCTGTCTAGCAGGTGTCTGCCGATTCATGATAGTATCCTCGCTTTTGTCAGACTTCGCCATACGAGCTTCTACTGGGGCATCATCATCCTTTGCTCTAGCATCTGTCCCCAGTAGATCATCGGGAATAGTCCCTACTATCTGTTCAAGCTTCCCGGCTTTTGTTAAATCGTTGATTTCATCCGAATCTAAAATCTGTTTCTTCACACTAGACTCTGATGTTTCAATCAGGGCATCCCGAATATCGGTTCGATAGCGCAACGCCTCACTTGCTGGCTGGAAAAGAGTTTCCATCGCAAGGCTTTCAGCCGCGTCTTGCTGTTCTACCACTACTTCTCGATCCTGAAATATCTGGTGAATAACCGTCTGTTGTTCAACGTTGTCTCCCTGCTTCACCATTTCTCCGTGAATTGCAGATTCTGAAGAAGGCGATCCGTTACCCTGACGCTGCTCAGATACAGAGCCTGCATCAAGAAGTCCCTCATAGATAGAGAAAACCTTCCCGGATTCATAAGCATCACTTGAAGCCTCTACCTGCTGCCTCATTTCAGAAACAGCGTCTTCTTCCTGCACCGCATTAAAAATAGAATCAGCCTGAATGGACTCCTGCCTATATCCCTGCTGAATAGAATCTGCATGTTCCATGGAATGGATCTTGCTACCGATTTTCCAACGCGCATCTGACGCTGTGGAATGTGAAGGCTGCTGCACTTTCTGTCTGATTTCTCCTCTAAAATGCCTGTGAATATCTGATAGGTAAGATACAATGGTCGAGTGAACAGCTTCCACGGTTTGACCCTCGAATTCACCAGCAATGGCTGCCTCTCTCCAATCTCTCCCGAATAAACTTGTAGTGGAATATGGAGCTTTGGATGCATTCTTTAACGTATCCTGCCTCAGCGTTCGGTACGTACTATTCACAGGAGCAGACAGATGGTAACGTGTATCCCGCTGTGTATCCAAGATCATGTCTGTACCAAATGCCAGTTCATAGCCCTTTTTAGAAAAAAGGGCGGTGATACTGATCAGGTAAGATTTTTTACCGTCCAGCATGTCACCGCCGACCTCCTTTAACCCTGTAGGTTAACTGTTCTTAACAAGCGTTTCCTTCAGAATACCCAAGCCGATCGGAGCGAATGGACTAATGGTAGCCAGTGTGAACGGACTCACAGGTGTATCCGCCAAGGTATAACGGTAAATCTGTTTGTACTCATAGGTGGCCAGAACCTCTTCATCCGCTTTCGGTCCTTTACCGTCCAGGAACGTGATTTGCTTGGTTTCCAAATCCAATGTGTAATCTGTGCCAAATTTGGCCTCGACACAATTGACTTTGATCACCAGATTGAATGGTGTACCATCATCTTTTAATGAAGGCTGATGAGATAAATGGAATACCTTATTTTTCCCATCACCTGTGCCCAGAATTTCATGATCTGTCGTTTCCACGACCTCCAGCTCGTCAAGCTGAGAGATATTTTTCGGATGAACAGCGTAGCATTCATCCAGCTTACCGACAAAACCGTCATTTGGATGAACCACATACATAGGAGAAATATGGTATTTTCCGCTGTATACCGAAGGATTGAAACGAGACTCACCTGCATCCACCTGTTTGTCATGTGTAATGAAGGCAAGATAATGCTGTTGGTAATACGTTCCGCCAATAGATTGTTGAAGCTGTACCGAGCTGTTACCGTTCGAGGTATTCAGTCCATAATCTACGTATGTGGCACCTAGCTTCATATCCTTTTTCCATTTCACTTCGTCCTTTTCCCGGCATCCGGAGATCAGCACGTGATTTTTCCTTGGCGATTTGCCAAGCGTGGTCATTTTGCCAATGTAAAGTGGTGCAAAGTATGTGTTTTCAGGACCCGAGGTAGGATCGGGACGCAGAAACATAACAATACGGTCTTTGTTGAAGTTCCCCCAATAATAGATGCTGGAATCACGCTGCCAGCCGCGAGTATAATTATCCAGTGAAGTAAAGGACAACGCTGTAGGCAACGAAGGATAAATATAGTATATGCAGGAGTACACAGCGTCCATTAAGCTTGCTCCGGAATCCGGGTCAAAGTTCCGGGTAGTCACATCCCCGAAATTAATCATGTCTGTTCCCGTACCCGCCAGTACTCTGATATAAGAAGCGTGAAGCTCACTACCGGCGTCCGGCGCCTTCACTGTTGTTGGGATTTTAATCGTATTGGTATCGTAGTCAACTGTAAAATCGGCAGGAGAAACCTCTACCTGATTAATATATAACCGGACGCTTCCTGCCTTGATGGTCGTGTCAGCAGGTATTTTAAATTCTCGACGAGTTCCATCTCCGTCAGGAAGAAGGGATTCAGGGTCGCCTACCCTTACTCCGTTATTTACAGCTTCTACGATTTTTTCCGAGCGCACATCATCGAAGGTAAAGAAAAATAAACGTTTGGGTAGACTTGGAGCATTAGCAGCAGGTGCATAGGATACGGTAAATTGATCGCTTGCTAGTGCAGCTTTATTCAGCTTAAACACGCCACTGTAAGGTTCAAAGGTATATTCTGTCTTCTGAACGAATACGCCATTCTTATATAGCATCTCCGAGTCCGCCTCTACAGGACGTACGACGACCTGCAATTGCGTGTCACTACCTTGTACCCGCTGTGCTTCTCCAAGCATGGAGTTTTGTGAGATGAAGTCCATCTCCCCGGGCTGTTTGACCGTTCCACCGTAACCAAAAGCCATGCCGAAATTACGTATCTGACCGTCACTGCCTGTGGATCTGAACAATCGGACGTCAGCGAATTTGGTCGCTGTATTTCTAGGGTTCCCGGTTACTGCCCGGTATTTAATAAACGCGTTCCAGCCATGAGCATTGAATTGTTTCTCCAATTCCTGCGGAAACAGTTGAAAAGTAGCATCTCCATCAAACCACGACACAATCAATCACCTCTAATATTAGATTAGCCAAGCTACACTATAGGGTAGTTGGTTTTATTTCATTTCCTTCATCATCTACTGTGTTCACATACAAGCCAATGCCCGCAGATCTGAATTGAGTACCTGGTTTTTTGGTCAATGGGGAAATTCCCTCTACCAAGAAGTAACGGTATACATCAAATTCATCTGGACAGTGAGCCCGCTTGACTCTTAATTTGTTGGCATTAAAGGAAAAGGCAGCCAAGGAGATCGTATCTTTTAACGTACCGCGCACACCCTCCTCGGGGTGAATAACGTATACTTTGGAAGTATGCACCTTCCCACTGTAACGAGAAGGATTGAAAGTGTATTTATACAAAGGATTTTCAGCATTATTCCAGGCGCGCGGGTAATCTTTCTTGCCGTCAACAGAAGTTCTGGCTGGCGGCATGAGATTGGGTGGTGAATTCCAGGAAAGATAATGGGCTTGATATCTTGCACCCAGCTTGGCCCGATTAACCATGATATTATCCATACCATTAGCCGGAAAGTTAGGATATGATTTTAATAAAGGCATAATATGGGGTTGTCTGGTGGTGGTATCGTCAAAGTCATACGTAGCAACTCCATCCACCGTATCTCTGATCGGAACCGTTCCTGCGAATAAGGCATAGACGTTATCGCCTTCCTCAACCGGGTCCAGCTTGCCAAAGTAGAGCGGAATGATCGGAACCAGATTGTTTTCTGGAGCCGGTACATTATCACACTGAATAGTGAAAAAGAAATTCGTGTCCGAAAGAGTCCCTTTCACGGAAATTTCAGAATCACTCCACCAGTTTGTGTTTTGGACAGGGTAGTTAAAAGAGTTGTTGTAGTATGACTCCATCAACTTGTAGCGCAGACCTGCTTGCATGATCGGTGACTGCATACGTGCTCCTTCTGCTTTAGTCACCGTAAACATAGGACCGCTAACCGTTGTTTTCCAGGCAGATTCCTCTACTTCGATATCTAGCGCTGCTCGAAGCTGTCCGGCTTCAGAATTATCATTCCAGGCCAGTACAACATCTGCACCGTCTGGTTTCAATCCTTTTAAATCCTCCAGCATGTACACATATAAAGTATGGGACAGCCGGTATTTGCGGAATTCATTCGTTGCCCATTCCCCAAATTGCTTGTAGGAATCTTTATCCGGACGCTTCACATAATCAACCAGTCGAGGGTACCATGTTCCGGCGATGGCGATACCAAAGCTTTGATTATCCTTATTGGAATATATAAAATGTTCGGCAACTGTAATCCGGAAATTTTGATAATTCCTCACTGCATCTGAGGGATGGGTAATATTGGCGTCGAAAATGACCCTTTTATAATTGGCTGCAACTTTCCAGCCTGCGGTAGCCAGCAACTCTCCCAAACGGGGCTGTAAGTCCGCTTCCGTTACTTTTGGAGTAAATGCTGCTGCTGTCGTATCAATGAATGACATTTGTTTCTCCCCTTTCCTTGAATTACGATGTGTTCTTTGCTACTTCACTACGGTAATGTCCGCTGTCGCCGTTCCTGTCTGTCCCAGCTCATTCGTTAAGGTAAAGGTTACGGTATACTTCCCCTCTTTATGAAAAGTAAAGCGGGCGTTATTCACCGTATGGCCTTCTGGATTCGCACCACTTGAAGCAAACCAGTTGGAGATCAATACCGGAGAATGCTTGTTATAGGAAGACATCAATTCCACTCCCTCCCCCGCATGGACAGAAATATGGGACGGAGTCAGGGATACAACGAACGGAGGCGGCGAAATAGGTAACCGTTTTTCTGGCCTTCGAAGATTTCCAGCTTTCAGAATACCGATACCCGCTGGTCGATAAGGTGTCGCTGCCCGCTTGGTCAATGGTGATATGCCCTCTGTCAGATAATAAGAATACGTCTGGTGCTTAGGACCCTCTCCATCGGTGCAGTATTCATCAACGGCCTCCAGCTCATCCCCGTTCATTATAGTTAGGGGCGACAGTAAAATAACATTTCGTAGTGTTCCGTGCGTACCATCTTCCGGATGGATTAATAAAGCTCTCGAGGAATGTACCTGCTCCGTGTAGCGGGATGGATTAAACTGATACTGATAGGCACTGCTCATATCGCTGTTGTTCCAGGCTCGGACGTGCTTGGCTCCAGTCGTGTCCTCCCGCAAGGGAGGCATCCTGTTTGACGGAACAGTCCAGGCAAAATAGTACGATTGATAACGCGCACCATACTTTGTTCTCTTGACCATGACAGAATCAATACCGTTACTCGGATGAACAGGATATTCTTTTAACATCGGCATAAGCGTATCCTGATGACGTTTTGGATCTGCATCATCATAGTCAAACCGGGCCGATTGACTGAGCGCACTCTCTAAACTTAAGCCGTCTTTTGCAAATGCAGTCCCTGCGAATAGAGCGGCTGTAGCCCCCGCGTTTTCTGTATAGATTTGAAGCTCCACCCAGGCTCTTGCGGAAACAGGACTAAAGCCACCAACTTCGGAAGAAGAGAACACTTCCAAGTCAAATGAATTTTTACCATCCACCCCGTAGAGAGAGAATTCTCCAAGGTACTCTGCCTGATCTCTGGTATGGACGGGGGTGTGGGCTTCCGTGGTTCGTAGCTTTACAAGCTCCTGACCTGCAACACGTAGAGAAATATAGTTTGATTCCGCAGCCACATCTCCCGATAACCACACTTTCATCGTCGATCCGGTATTAACCATAGGACTATCCGAGGAAAAGGTTGCTTTGCGAGATTCCTCACCGCCATTCAGTTCAAAAACGCAACTCTCGTTCATTATTGAATAGGTATTGCCCTTGACATCAAAATCGCCCATATAGATCGGGATCGAAGGTACTGCATTACGCTCCCAGGCAGGTGCTGTATCTGCCAGCAAAACCAGCATGACAGTCTTTGCATCCACGTAACCTCTAAGCTGGACCTTGCTGTCCTGCCACCAGTTCGTGAATTTCACATTCATGGTGGCTACCTGTTCAAAGCGATCCAATTGCGGAATCCGCGTCCGCGAAGCAACGTAAGGAGATTGGTAGAATTGAGGAAATTGATGCGTAATCATAAATTGAAGCGCTTGGGTCTCATCGTGCAATCCCCACATAGAGGATTGAATCTCTACATCCAAAGCGAGTCTTTTAAAATCAGCAGGTTTATCCCAGCCTACAATCATTCTGCTCGTATTCACGAACTTTTCCAATTGATAAAAATACATCGTATGACGCTCAAACAGGTTGTCCTCTTCGATCTTCTGAACAGCCCAAGAGAATATCCCGTCAGATTGTGGCTCAAGCTGCGTTCCCCAGCCGGCATGGTTCCTGAGAACAGCAAACGGGATTTTTGAACCTGTATTGTGCAGCTTTTCCTTCACACTACCCAGCATGGCCATGCCAAAAAGGTGTCCCGATACATTCCGCAAAATATAGTGCTTGGCTACAACAAATTCAAATTCCTCCGAGCCGTTTAGATCACTGTAATAAACAGCCGCCTCTCCTGAAACCCCCGACGCGAAGCTAATGCGTTGTCCGCCATCCTTTTTCTCTTCTGCTGAATAATAGGAAGACGGCATAAGCTCGTCATCCAAATACACAAAGTAGTCACCCTTATGCGCAAGCTTGGGAATATCTACATAGGAATTGACGAGTGGAAGAGAGAAGCACTGAATCGTGGGTTTGGACAGTCGGCTCGAATAGACGACCTTATGAAATTCATCCACCATATCCCATCCGTTTTGAGCGCACAGGGTAACGATTTGGCTTAATAGCTGATCTTCGTTAACGAGCATTTCCAGCCAAGGACTATCCTCTGGCATTATGTTTCACCTCCTTTCTATTGGAGCATTTGATAGTTCACCCATATATCCTTGTTCCTACCGCCTTCATTAAAAAACTCAAAACGAAATTCCGTCCCTGTCGGACAAGGAATAACGGCTGTAAAATACATCCCCTCAGGTAGATCCTTCGTGAAGATACGTTGGCATACCAGCTTATCCCCTACATACAGATTCCAATAATCACTGGACTCATAAAAGGACGCTCCCACAGCTACCGCAAGCAGCTCACAATCATGGCTGACTTGCATTGTGCTTTCTACCTTGCCAATTCCTCTGGATTCTATCCGATTGCCCACAATGTACGGTTGGGTCTTCGTTGGCATAAAAGGCGGGTCCAAACGCCCTCCTACCATATAGCTTGCAAAATTAGCACCACTGGACAACGACTACACCGCCCTTACATAATCAAGAGTCAGATTTTTGAACATGCCATGTTCACGAATAATGCTTCCCCGTATAGCGTTTAACGATGGAATATCAGCCTCTTCTTCCATTTCTGCATTCAGGGTTGTGGAGGCTTCAAATTCAATAAAAAATCCGGTCACCTGCAAAAGATCGTCCCGATACAGCGTTAGCCGTTCCAGCAAGCCATTATCATAGGTGTATAACACTGACGTTACCAATGCAGGATATTGAAGCATTTCACGGGCCACGTCGATGGTAATGACATTGGGCTCCTCCTGAGCCTTTTTTTCCAACAAGTCGTCCGTCTGACCCGCATGTACCCTTTCCTTACGTACTTCGCGTCGAATCAGATCAATAATCGGAAATACCTCGTTGGAGTTCGTAAAATTCTGGTTCTCCAAAGTTCACACCTCACCTTCTCCTTCAATATAAGAAAAAGGAAACGACAATTAACGCAGGCTGCGTAATGCCATTTCCTTTTATCTTGTTATGGATCATACGGTCAAAATCAGGATTTAGCAGGAAGAGCAGACCAGGTTAGCTCCAAATAGTTAATCATGCCGCATTCATTACCGATCAGCCTGTTGCCCTTAATCAGATAATATCCCGCATTACAGGTAAGGTTGTCATACACATAACACCCGTCCAAAAGCTCTATGAGGGGGTTGCCGCGAATGACAATGTTTTTGGTACGGGCTTGTCTTTTCATATCAAAAAATACTTTATTCGCTATCTGCTGCTTGAGATCACGCATGGATGCACCATCCTGCTCTTCAATCCACGGTAGCTGTAATCCGGCGGTTCTCATATTCCCTTTGGTGGCGACCATCAGGCTTTTATCCAGAAAATGTTCCGTTAACCCCTCAGAACCAGAAATCATCAGATGGTTACGAACACGCGAGTAGTCGGTAGAAGACGTCATTTCAAGCAAATGATCATCTGTAAATTCCCACTTGGAACGCGCTACCTGATCCCAATCCGGAGTATCCAGAAAATTCATTCGTTTCAATGCAAACGTTCCGTAACGATCGCATCTGACATCATAGGGCAAATCCTGTATGAGCGATTGTATAGCATCTGATGCCCTTGTTCCCGCCTTGAAGGATACCGTTGCTACGAAAGGATTTTCCCAGCCTTCGGCTGTCTTCATACATTCTTGATCTTTGAGAATTGTCTGAAGTTCTCCTGTCTTGGGATCAAATCTCATGTAGGAGTGATTGCCCTTATTCACATCACCATACACGGTTTCGTCTAAATCTAGACCAGGGTATTGGCAATCTTCACTGTGCACACGCCATGAATCAAGACCGGCTGCAACCACAATATCCTTTACGATACTGGATTTCATCCAGGCAAAGGCACCGCCGTCCCCAGCATACGCTTCCTCCGGAGGATAGACCATATCCTTATAAAATATAAATTCCTCCAGCATGTCATAACGGTCTACACAGTGAAATGTAAGTGTTCTTCTCTCGGCATCCTCCTCAATTTCCCCCTTGATCATGCCTGTAAATACACGTACCAGTTCATCGCCGTAACCTGCATAAATACGGATGGGAGTCCCTTCACTAATTAAATGCCGTCGCTCTCCCTCCTCCCAATAGGTAAATTCGTTAGGTGGCTGCTTCCTCCAATCAGAAAATGCAGCGTACCGTTCCAAGGAGGGGGAGTAGATCCCTTTCGCATTATTTAAAGTTACGGTGGCTGAGGTAGAAGACATGTCCATGTGAGAATGAACCTCCCAGTTCATTACATCCCGTTCCAGTGAAGCGGTATCCTCATACTGAAACCCGCCAACGTCATACCATTTCTCCTTATACGTATCTGCGATATGGGTGGCAAACTGCTCAATTGAGTAATCATGAAAAGCATATTTAACCTCTGCAATATACAGACCACCGCTGGATACAGAAAATCGAAGTCTGTTCGTCGTATCATCCTCGGATACGCCGCGTACCCGGGTATTTTCCCATTGTTCGATACCGCCTGGCAGTATGCTTTTTATATATACATCCATATCCGTTTCGTTATGGCAGGTTACAACATAGTCGGTGTACTCGCTCATATGGTTATGGCTATAGGAGCTGACATTCGTAGAAACCCCTTGATCTGTAACCTTGACCACAAAGGCTTTGGAGCCGTTAGACATCATGATTTTCCCTTGTGTTCCCTGATCGGCCTTGATTCGGAACCGCATCGTAAATGGAAATTTCCTGATTTTCCCGGTCCGTTCAATGCCAGCCTCTTCCCGTGCGGTGGATATCTTCTGCTGATCCCCCAGATCCGTCACCACTACCTGCTGATCGTGAGTCCAATCATTCGTTGTTCTCATGGTATCTTCGAACGTCCAGACTGTTTTGGCTGAGACGGACTCCACATCAAATTCTCTGGCTTTCAGAAAAGTAAGTCCAAAATTACCTCTCGACGCCTTGGAAGGATTTGACATGGAAAATTCGATCTTATGGTGTCCACCAGGCACCGGAATAGAGGGAGGATAAGCGAGTCCGTTTTTGGCATTTACCCCTTCAATGGTAGCAACTACCTGGTCGTCCACCTTCACCTCTACTCTGTCCTCGATATCCATATCCGAAACATAGGCCCAGCTTAAACAACCCGCCTTGAACCAGTCATGAACAAACGTGAATTTCTTCACCTGACCTGCCCCATCTGTTCGTTGAAAGCCTAAAACATTGCGGACCTGATTAGGTGTTTCATTCGTGAAAAATTGTGTGGCACCCACGATATCCACGTATTTCAAAGGGTCCAGACTTGTTTTTTGGGCCGTAAAATCCTTGCTATACGATACCTTCTCCGTGGCACGGTTGATCTGGTAGGATACAATGGATTGATCTACTTCTGAGTTTGCGCTGCGAGTTCTTCCGTCCCCCCACTGCTTGATTTTCACAATGACAGGTTTTCGGCCAAACTGGAGGCATTGCTCCGCATTTTCCATTAAAATTTCAATACGTTTGCCCTTCGTGGAGCCAGCCGTATCATCAGCCACATATTCGCCCCAATTGTTCCCGTCTACCAACAGTTCAACCTTACTTCCCAACGGAATGACAGAGGGATCGACAGCGATAATTTTGTAATCCTTCCACTGCCGTATATCTGTTCCGCCTCTTGTAATGCCTTCAGAGTTTGCAGCATTTACATAATAAGCCCACGCTTCCATACTATATTCCGTGTAGGAGTCGACAGCGCTAGCTTCCAACGATGGAGTGACTGTGCTTTTATTCTGAACAGCCGTATCCAGCAATCGAATTGGCAATTGTATGGATTTTTCCCCGCGCAGGAAAGCTTCGGGGTTCAAATCCTCGCCATCCTTGCGAACCTCAAAATGAAGATGTGCTCCATCCCCACCTCCACTACTACTCTTGTGACCCGAGTTCCATCCTATAGCAATAGGATCTCCAGCCTTCACATGATCTCCAACCTTGACCATCATCGCATTGGGTTTCAAATGAGCATACCGGGTCGTCCAGCCGTTGCCGTGATAGATATATACGGCGTGACCGTAACCCTTTACAGCACCAGCCGCAGTAATTCTCCCATCCCATACGGCATGAATGGTATCCCCCTTGTCACAATCCAGGTCCACTCCCTTGTGAAGAGGACGCTTGGGATTCACAGAACGGTGACGGCTGGTAATCAGCATGCCCTGAATATGATTTGAATCGGTAACATGCCCACGCATTTTCGAACTAGAAAGAATAGGCATGGACATGGGCAAATTGGAGAGGCGGGCTATCTCGCTACCCTTTGTTTCTTTCTTTTTACTTGTTAGTTGTGTCACACCATCAATGGACAAAAAATCTTTAACGACCGTATCTTTTACATATTGAACGACGTCTTGGTTTGGCCGCAAACTGCGGACATAGGACATTTTGTCCAGCTCTACAATTACGCGTGGCTGATGCCCCAGAGCCTGTACACGCTTCATCGTGGATTCAAAATTCATTTTTCATCACCTATCTGAATTTTTCTAGGGCCCATTCTATGAATCGGTTTAAAAATACGACAGCTTCCGCACGTGTAATACATTTTTCTGGCTCCAGCATATTGTTTTCATAGAGCGGAAATACGTAGCTTCCGTCTAGAAACTGCTCACTTATCAAGTCCATAACATCCTGCTCATACCATTGGCCTGAGAAAGAGCTTCGGTCCAGCAGGGTTCTCAGTGGATACGTATTGCTCTCCAATCCACGGTCGGTATATCTGTTATAGATATCCACCCGCATCTGTTGAAGAAAAACAAGAAACTGTGCTCTTTTCATACGAACATTCGGAAAGAAACGGTCATGATAACGAGCGTGTGCAGTGCTGACAACGACTGTCTCCTGTTTGAATTGCACACTCCCGGCCTCACGATAGTTATATCCGACAGTCGCGGGAAATCCGTTATAGTTGAAGGGGAGATACACAATTCCTTGATGAATCACAAATGCATCCTGCCTGAAGCCGAATGCCTTCTTAATCACTTCCTTTGGATCTTCTTCCGATTGGATTTTCACAGGCAACCGCTTGAGCTTGGCTCCCAGAACCGTGACCGTCTCCGGCTGATATTTCGTTTGGCTCTGATCATCAGCCGCCATGGACAAGGTCGCAGAAGGCAGGGTAATCAGACTTTCGTCCGTATCCATATAAGGTTTTTGAACACAGCCATCCCCCTGATAAGCGGGTCTGCCATAAGCGATACATACCACCTCAAGTCCGCCGGATAAAGGATGGGGCATCGTTATTTTTTCGTTTTCCATTCTTTCAGGCTGTACCTGAACTCCAGCGACGAAAACAAAAATTGGATTTTCAATATGCATCTGATAGCCGGGAATGGCAAATTCCTGCTGACCATCGAACGTTACAAAGCGCTTGACAATGCGTTCATGTCCTTGTTCAAAAGTGTCGTAGGGCATCCCCTCGATAAAACTGTGCTCGTTGCGGGCATCCAGACCTAAACGTGCCATATCTAACATATCTCTATAAAACCAATCCAGTGGATCTACATCAATCCAACGTTTCATCTCAATACCCCCTTAGAATCCGGTCCACATACCTGTAGGACCTCATCAAAAAGGTGATTCCCTCTGCCCGGGTACAGCTCTCGTCCGGTCTGAAATAAGGGCTGACCTCGCCTTCATCCGCTGTGACGGGCACCATACCACGCTGCTCCATTTCCTCAATATAGCTGGATGCCCAATGGCCCTTGAGGTCCATGAATTGACTTTTGCAGCGGTATTCATCACCTTGCTTGCGAATAAGCGACATTTGGACTTGGATGATATATTTAGTCTCCAGCTCTGCCGTTTGAATATCTGGTTTACCTGTGACAACCCCCGTATAAATCGTGCCTTTTTCATCATAATATTTGTGCTCTGAGCCTATAAAGGATAGCCAGTCCGCATATTCCTTTTTACTGTAAAATAAAAGTGTTAGGGTAGCTGTATAATGTGAGGTCCCACGATTGACCAAGCCTGCTGAGTAGGAAAACGTTTCATTAACATAGGATTTCAGAGTGGGAGCCGGTGGCTTATATTCGCTGATTAGCTTGGCTTTAACCTCGACAAAGCGAATTCCATTATCATAAAATAATCGCTTTTTGTAGATCGTATCTTCAGATTTATTGGGACTTTGCTGAGTCAAAATGTATACCTCCTGTCATTAAAAAATGATGATTTGCTCCGGTACGACGGAGTATGGATTAATATGATGTACTGCTACGATAAGCAGTGGTCGGATTCATAAGAAGCTGATCCCGCAAGCTTCCGGCTCTGCCGTTTTGAAGACCTCTTCCCAGCCTCTTGCCTATGGTCTCCAGTTGGGTCGTACTTACGTTATTCGTGACATTAGGCAATGTCACATGGACAACAACATCACCGAAGTTGATCGTATAAGATGGCTGCACGTTTGTACGTGTCAGATATTCATTTCTGGTTAGCTCCGTTACGCCTTCTGGCATATGAAATGTACGTTGAAAACTGAGTACACTTTGCAAGTCCCGAGCTTGGTGCTTACGCATACCGATATACTCTATAGAGCCTGTTCGCACATCTGCTATTTCAACATTTAGCGTCTTCCTGCTTTGATCCCTATCACTCTGTACCTTGCTCACGTATTCATTCATGGGGAGGGTCAACGGCTTCGTTGTACCATTCATATCATCTTGCATACTCTGACTCAGATCTGTTGGTGGCTGATCTGGTTTTTGCTGGTTTACTTCTGGCCTTGTCCTACAATCTAATAAGGTACTTAACGTGCGCTTGTGTTCCTCCAAACGCCCGAAGCGTAAAACTAGCCCCTGCTTCTCTTCATTAGAAGAATGCCTTAGTGTCTGAATAAATGCCTGTAGCTCCACAAGCACATCAGTCTCTATATTGCCCATACATTCACCGCCTTTTATAAAATGAAACTCCCGCTCCTCCATACGGAGCAGAGCAGGAGTGTCTCTCAACCAAGCATATTAGCCAAAAATGCCATATCTTCTTCGTCCGCTATTTTATAGTCGCCCATATAAGAGCCGTCTTCCCTGACTTGTTTACGGCCTGTACGGCGGATATCCGGACGATCCGTTCCACCAGTCCCGCTCCATAATCCACCGGCAGACATAGAGGAAACTTTAATGGTAAATTCGATATGGTCATGACACTGCTCCAGATAGTAGCCCAACTGAGGGAGCGTAAGGTCCCAAACCTGATGCTTATCCAGGTGACAATAATGGGCCAGCTTAAAAAAGAGATTCGCCCAGTCAATAGGAGCATGCCGGTCATACTCCAACTCCTCATCCTCAGTGGCTACATGGACTTTTTTATTCCATTCAGACCGATCATGGCATCCATAATTTGCTTGGCCGTTTCAAGGTCAACATACTCTTCCAGATACTCAGGAGTCATCCAGCTATAGTAAGGCTTGAAGCCCATCATCAGCACATCCAACAGCTCATGATAACGATCTGTACCTTCCGGATCATTTGGAATTAGATTTGCAATAATAATGCCGGAATCAATAGTATTCAGCTTTGTAATCAGTTTACGCGCATCCTTTAACCCAAGCGGGGGCAAATAATACGTTTTACCGTCACGTAAACGTACCTTTTCATCTTCTTCAAAGAATGCTTTTTCTTTGATCTGCGCTTCCTCTTCTGTCAAAACCTTCTTTGCACTTTCTACCACCGCATCTGACTTGGAAGGCTCATTCTTGGATGGAACGGTGAACTCTCTTTCATTCATTTCGAAAACACATCCTTACGTATCAGTTGTTAGCAGATGTTGTTGCAATCTCATAACGCTTGATCGTGCCGAGCTTGTTATCAAAGCGTTCCGGGTCAATGACCGTCAAGGTTACACTATGCGTAGCCGCCTGCTGGCGCTGAGCATCAATCGTGAAATTGGATTTCACACGACATTGATACAATTCCGTTTGGTATCCTTGCACAGAACCGTCCTTTTGCTCAAAACGGCCATCATGAACCAGGTGAACCGTCAACGGTAAATCCCTGCTCGAAATATCCAGAACATCCACCACTTCATTGCGTTTATAGTTTACATAAATGGCTACATCCTTCAACGCCGCATTGAAAGTCAGCTTTCCCCCTTCAACAAGGTATTGCTCCTCGGTAGGGGTTCCGGTGAGCGAGCGTTTGAGAAGCTTGTTTCCATTTAGCGTACGCACTGAAATTTCAGGCGTGGTATGCAGCGAGGTACCAAAGACAAGCTCTGCCTCACACTTCCCGTTCACTTCCTGAATAACGTGCTTCTCTTCCAGCTCCCACACAAATCCATCATCATCCTGCTGAATTCCACTCAAAGCGACAGGATAGACAATCACTACTTTTTTCCCAGCCAACGATGCATCGAATACTGCCTTATTACCTGTCACGGTAACTTCCGTGGTTACATCTGTGCCTGTAATCACATCCTCGTAGGCCTTAATAGCAGGGCTTGTCGCTGCGTCTTCTGTGAGCAGCACCCGGTATGGTGATTCCCCCGGAACCATTACAGTTTCCGTTGTCAATCGGTAAGACGCTCCGCTAACACCTTCACGAAGCTTGGAACCGAGGACGAGACGGACCAGATTTAAGTCAAATTTGGCATCTTGAGCTGTAATATCAATCGTTTTTTTACGAAGCAATGCATCCAAGGGCACACTGGAATCTCCACCCTCGATATCCTGCATATCCAGTTGGATGTCCAAAAGCATGTTGTTCAGTGTTCCAATCGTGATGAGTTCATCACTATTCGGAATTTTAGCCATAAACTTGCCCGCACCTTTAATCAACATTTTTTTGTTTTTCGTCATTCCCATCTTCAAAAACCTCCAGTTTATTATTCCATTCTAATGGTATCCCAATTGGAATGATGTATTTATATGTGTTCTCAAGGCTCGCGTCATGATCTGAACCCGTGACAACTTGACCTTTGAACAAACCACCTTCCTGACGATATCAATATAAGCAACTGTAAGCTTCATTGAACAATTCATATATTTAAGAATAAGAACGATTACATTGGTTATACAAAAAAGGAGGGGCAACCCCAAGCCAAATTACGGCTTGAGCGTCTGCCCCTCCTCTTCTGCAAAGCGGAAGTTGCGTGCGATGTACAAAATCGGTGTACCCGCCGCAGTCAGTACAAATTTTAAGATATAGGTGGTGAACAGCAGCTCCAGCCATATTCCCCATTCGTATCCGTAAAAGGCGATGCTGCAAAAAATGAGCGTATCCATAAACGAGCTAATCATCGTGCTGCCATTACCGCGAATCCAGAGCTGGTGACGTTCCGGGAAAAACTTGCGAATCCAGGAGTATAGACGCACGTCCAGTAATTGGCTAACCGCATAAGCTGTCAGGCTGGCAAGCGCAAGTCTTGGTAATAGTCCGAATAATTGCTGCATCGGCGTCTGGGCAAAATCGGTTGCATTAGGCTGAAACACCAGCGCCATCTGCATCGTTAGCGTCGTCATAATCAAAGTGAAAAATCCGAACCACACCGCTTTACGCGCCTCTTTGGGTCCATATTTTTCATTCAGTAAATCGCTCGCCATGTACATAGAAACATACATTGTGTTTCCCAAGGTCGTCGTAATACCGAGCAGATCGATGGTTTTGGTTACCTGAATGTTGGCAAGCACGGTAGCCACACCAATCCAGGCGTACAACCCTTTTTTACCGAATAAACGATAACATAACAAAAAGAACATAAAATTGACGAGGACAAAAGCTGCCCCCCATAGCAAATTAAACATGAAAGCCTCCTAGTTTTGATAGCGCGGGATGGTTGCGAACCGCGGTTCTTCCGAAGCAAGCCGGAAAAACATTATTTTAATGTATCACAGATTACGATTCGTGAACAGCTATAACTTAAATCAATAAAACAACACAAAGAGCCGACCTTATGGCCGACTCTGAGTATTGATATGCACGCAGATACTTCTCCCTCTAAAACCTGCCCCTAGGCTACGTGGAGAGTTCCTATCATCCCAATCAGGAGCGTGCCTTCGAATCCAAATCCATGCCATGGTCGTTGAACACGTCTTGATTATTCTCCTTGAGCACCTTGCCTGAAATGAGTCCTGCCGTAATGGAATCATTGACATTCAGCGCTGTGCGCCCCATATCAATCAGTGGCTCAACCGAAATAAGCAATCCTGCCAAAGCTACGGGCAAGTTCATGGTCGAAAGCACGATCAGAGAAGCGAAGGTGGCACCACCGCCTACACCCGCCACGCCGAAGGAGCTGACCGTAACGACCAGAATGAGCGTGAGGATAAAATCCCAGCTCGTCGGATCTATGCCCACGGTTGGCGCAATCATGACAGCCAGCATGGCCGGATAAATGCCTGCACAGCCGTTTTGTCCAATGGTTGCTCCCAGGGTGGCAGACAAATTCGCGATGCCGTCCGACACACCAAGCTTTTTCGTTTGCGTTTCAACATTCAACGGAATCGTTGCGACACTGGAACGGGATGTAAAGGCAAAAACCAGCGTAGGCAATACTTTTTTCACATACGTTACGGGGTTATAGCCGAACAGAGCCAGCAAAATAAGATGAATGACGAACATGACCAACAAAGCCACATAAGAAGCGAGCACAAACTTGATCAGCTTCAAGATTTCATCCGGATTCGTCGTGGCTACAACTTTAGTAATCAGCGCCAAAATGCCGTAAGGCGTCAACCTCAGTACCAGCGTCACAATCCGCATCACTACAGCGTACACGGCATCGATTACTTTACGGAAGGTTTGCGCCTGCTCTGGCTTTTTACGATCCAGTCCAAGCACGGCCACCCCGATAAAAGCCGAGAAAATCACTACTGCCAGCGTCGAAGTACGACGAGCTCCCGTCATATCCTCAAAAGGATTGGATGGAATAAATTCCAGCACCTGCTGTGGAATCGTCATATCCTGAACTGTTCCAAGACGCTCCTCCATCTTCAAACCCTGTACTTGTTCCTTTTCCCCATTTTGAATCTCAATCGCTTTAAGATCGAACGACAAGCTGGTCACAATACTGACCGAAGCAGCAATAGCCGTTGTAATCAGCAATACGGCAATGATGGACACGCTGATTTTGCCAAGATTCTGTCGTCCCTTCAAATTCATAATGGCTGAAATAATCGACACCATGATGAGCGGGATAACTACCATTTGCAGCAAACGAACATAACCATTACCTACCAGGTTGAACCAGTCAACCGATTTCGTAATGACCTCCGAGCCCGAGCCGTAGGCGTACTGGAGAATAGCTCCGTAGATTAGACCGAAGCCCAGTCCGACAAACACCCTCTTCGTAAAAGAAATATGCTTCTTCTGCATCCAGACTAATACGCCGAGCAGCAAAAGCAGCACTACTATGTTCAAAATGATAAAGAAGGTATCCATATATCGTTTCCTCCAAACTTGTTATGTTTTATAAAGTGATCCTTCAATCAATCCATTGATTACTATATCACAATGCCAACTATTTTTGTAGGTTTTATATTCATAAAATAATTTAAAGTAGTTTTTCCCTTTATCCAATTGAACAAAAAACAGCAAGCCTCCATACTTCGAAGACTTGCTGCCTGCTATTTAATACTTGTTCTGTTGTCCAGCTGTATCCAATTCACTAGACCTTTCAGCTTAACTGTATCCATGCCGACATGTATAAGCATTTCAAGCCCGAAATCACTTACCAGCCCTACAGCTTCGGAAGCTTCGTTGCTCCAGTACCTGCATCTGTTGATGTTCCTGCTTCTTCCTTTACATCCGTAAAGCCCATGAAATACGTCATTAAACCAGCCGTAACAAACGAAATGACCATCCCCAAAACGGCGTACACAAGCGTGGAGTCACTAAACAGCGGTAAAGTCATTAGTCCGAATAAGCTCTCGAGAGAAGTAATTGCCGTTTCAAACAGGCATACAAATGCCCCACCTATGGCCCCGCCGATCAGCGCGGCAAGAAACGGTTTTTTGAAACGTACATTTACACCATACATGGCTGGTTCAATGATTCCCAGCATGGCTAACAAGCCTGTGGTTGCGGCCAGCGCCTTGACTTTGGAATTTTTGGATTTAATACAAACGCCGAACGCCGCCCCCGCTTGAGCCATAACCGCCGCCACCATGACAGGAGCAATATAATCATACCCCGTCGCAGCAACGGATTCCAGCATATCGTTCACCAGCATATATTGCATGCCCGAAAAATGAAGCAAAGGTATAGTGCCTCCATACAGCAGACCCGCCAATACTTCCGAATTGAAGAAGAACAATGAAGAAAATTCTTCTGACAATGTATGAGCCAGAGTAGTCCACAGCGGACCAAAAACAAACAGCAATAGAGGCATGATAATGATGAGCGTCAACGTTGGGGCAACCAGCAGCTTAATGGAATAGCGATTTAATTTGCCCAATCCTTGCTCAATCTTCGCTGCAAGCCAAACGGCAATAAGGATCAGTATAAAGGAAGAAATATACTGGGGCTCCGCCACTGGTAAGCTGGTCGAACTGATCTCTTTAGCGGACTTCAGCACTTCCGTAAGGTTGGGAATAAACGAGCATCCCCCGATGACCGCTGCAATGAATATGTTGCTGCCAAGCTTTTTGGCTGCACTTACTGCCACCATAAAGGGTAAAAGATAAAATACTATTCTGCCAATGTACGATAGAATAATAAAAATCTCAAAATTAGAATGAAGATCCAGATACAACAAAGCAGAAGCAATCACCTGAATGATTCCCGCCCCCATCAGTGCCGGCAGGATTGAAGTAAATACGCCCGAAATAAAATCAAACAGTCGACTTATCGGATTCCCTTTTGTGGCCGTTTTATCGCTACCTGAAATGGGCTCCTGTTTGTTTTCTTCTCCTGCCTGCGAACTCATTTCTTTGGAAAGTAAATCCTGATTCATAAAAGCCTTTTCCCCTTTTTTATGTATATTGAAGGCCACATTCGTACTTATATAACTGCTTACAGGAAGTACATGGAAGGTGACATTCCTTATACTACTTTCATTACTTCTTTTTTACAATAGTCTTAAAAGAAGGAATGAGATATTTATTTTCGTGCTCCATATAATCACTCCACCTAAACACCCAAGACCATAGATATATATTTTTTGTTTGTTTTTGGGCAAATATGACTATTCAACCGCCTGTTAATTATGTAAAATAGGTCTAACCTACTTCTAGTAATTCATGGATTACTTCCCTTTCTTGTTCTTGTCCCTTGAATACAGCTGAAATATACATAGAATCCGAACATTTTCAGTTTTTTCTTCAAGCAGAAAAGGAAAATAAGTAGATCATAAAGTGTTATCATGTGAGAGGAGATTTTTCATGCAGCGTTTTAATCTTTCCATTGGCGCAAGATTACGGATTATGATTTTATTGATTCTGCTCTTCGCGTCCCTTCTGTTCAGTGTCAGCTTTTATGCAGTATCCATGAGTATCATTAATAACAGTGTCATTCCTCAGGTGGATCAAATGCTGGAAACTGGGGCCAAGAGTGTGTATCAGGATCTTAATATTTCTTTGGCGGTCCAGGCGCAGCAAGGAAATGGTTCGGATTCCGGGTCTGGTATGCAGATGGAATCTTATCTTCAGAATAAGGTCAACACTCTTAAGCTTGAATCGGCATATATCGCAGTGCTGAAAGATGGTAAGGCCGAGGTTATCGCACGAAATGAAAAATCGGTATATAAGATCAAGGATGCACTGGTTCCTGTGGAGGATATCAAAAAAGCAAAACAAGGCGAGATGAATGTCAGCGACATTTACAGCGATTCATACGGAGTACACAAAACCGCCTTCTTTGCCATAGCGGGCAGTAACCTGGTCCTGGGTGTGAACGAGGACGTTGGCTTTGTGCAGGACAAATCCGAACAAATTTTATGGATTTGCATAGGTATTACAATTGCAACGCTCCTGCTGGGTGGAATTATTTCTACCATTGTCGTGCGCAAGGTTGTAGAGCCGATTGCGGAGCTGGTTCGTCATAGTGAAAAAATTGCTCAAGGTGACCTGTCACAAGAGCCGAAGGTTATCGGTAACAACGAAATTGCGCAGCTTGCCCGCAGCTTCCAATCCATGTCCCATAATCTGAAAGAAATGATCGGTCATGTGCTTTCCACATCCAGTGCAGTTGTAAAAGGCTCCGACGAGCTGCTTCGCCGGACTGAAGCGATGGGTGTAAAAGTACAGGACTCTACCGTTGCCGCAGAGGAAGTGGCAAAGGGCAGTACCAGCATAGCTTCTGCTGCTGCTGAAAATGCACAGGCTATGGAGGAAATCGCTCAAGGCGTTCAGCATATTGCCTCCTCTGCCAATGATGTATCCGATCAGATCAGTGAAGCAACCGAAGAAACAGTAAATGGTAATACGCTCGCTCAAAATGCTGTAGCCCAAATGTCGCAGGTAGGACAGGCTGCCGATGAGTCGCTTCGATACATCCATAGTATGAATGAGCGCTCCGAGGCCATCGGAAGCATCGTTTCGGCTATTTTTGACATTACAAAACAGATTCAAATGCTGTCCCTGAATGCCTCCATTGAGGCTGCTCGTGCTGGTGAGCATGGACGCGGCTTCGCCGTTGTAGCCGGAGAGGTTCGCAAGCTCGCCGAGCAGTCAAAAGAAGCGACACAGCAAATTTCCGATTATCTGGTAACCATTCAGGAAGTATCGCAACAGTCCGTTGACTCTGTGACCCGGGTCAGCCGAGAAATTCATTCGGGAACGGAAATGGTGCAGCAAGCGAGTACAGCCTTTAATCAGCTAAGCCAGCTCATGCAAACGATCAATGCAACGGTTCAGACGGTATCCGCAGCAACAGAGCAGGTATCCGCCAGCTCAGAGGAGGTATCGGCATCCGTGGAGGAGACAGCTCTCATCGCTGCCAATGCCCAGCATATGATTCAGGAAATCGGTTTTAATGCCGATGAGCAGCTAAATGAAATGGAAAGCCACAGCGAGGTCGTACGCCAATTAAGCAAGCAAGCGACCGAACTGCAAAAAGCCGTACAAAAATTCAAAATCAACTAAGATGAGCTACAAGGAAAGAGGTATCTCTCGGCCACGAACACGGCTGTGGAGATACCTCTTTATTTTTAAAAGCGTATTTTATACGATCATCTATAAAGGTTAAGAGTCCATCCCCATAATGCGGTAGATTCGGTCCATGTCCAGATGGGCCCGCACCACCTCTGCAACACGGTCAAACTCACGTTCCTTGGCTTCACTTACGGTAAAGGTGCTGTCCAGCGCTGACAAGCCCTTGGCTTGCCTCAATCCATCCAGCCAGGAACGACGAAAACGATCATTATCAAACACACCATGCAAATAGGTACCCCATACTTTACCATCCGCTGTTCCCCAACCTTCCTCAAAGACTGTTCCCTCGCCGCGACGGATATGGAATAACGTGTGCATTGGGTTCATTCCCTCGGCACGATCTGTAGGCGCGTCTGGTTCCGTAACACATTCCGTAACGCCCATATGTATTTCATAGCCTTCAATTATCGGCGCGGGAGCAGAATCCGAATCGGGCGCAGTATTTAGCAACAATGGACAGTGATTAGATAAGGTTCCCTGTACGCGTACCGTTTGCTTTTCCTTTAAGAAGGTCGTAGAAAGAGCCAGCCAACCCAATCCTTCTGCCTGCTGCGGCATACCAGATTCGACCGCTTCGGGATCAAACAAGGCTGTACCGAGCATCTGATAGCCTCCGCAAATGCCCACCAACTGCGTGCGTCCCGCATTCATAGCTTCCCGAATGTCCTGCTCCAGACCTCTTGTCCGCAATTCAAGCAGGTCGCCAATCGTGTCCTTCGTCCCCGGTAAAATAATAGCGTCAGGCAAACCCAATTCTCCGGCCTCCGTGACATAACGTACACTCACATCCGGCTCTGCGGCCAAAGCATCCGTGTCTGTAAAATTGGAAATACGCGGATAGCGAATGACCGCAATGTCCAGCGCTTTATCCTTTGCAGACAGCTTGGGCTTCTTGTCCAGCACCACAGAATCCTCTGCCTCAATGCGGATATCCGGTAGATAGGGCAGCACGCCGAGTACAGGAATACCGGTTCGTTCCTCCAACCAGTCCAGTCCCGGCTGAAGCAGGGACAGATCCCCTCTGAACTTGTTAATGACGAATCCACGGATACGCTGCACCTCATGTGGCTCCAACAGCTCAATCGTTCCTACCAGAGAAGCGAAAACACCGCCACGGTCGATATCCGAAATAAGCAGCACTGGAGCGTCCGCCCAGCCCGCAAGATTCATATTTACAATATCGCGGTCCTTTAAATTAATCTCTGCTGGACTGCCTGCCCCTTCCATAAGAACAATGTCATAGGTATCACGCAGCCGATTCAGCGCGTCCATGACCGTCTGCTTGGCTTGCGGCAAAAATTCCTTTCGGTAATCGGAAGCACTCATATATGCATAAGGTACACCGTGAACAACAATTTGTGAATGCATATCCTTGACCGGCTTGATCAAAATGGGGTTCATGTCGGTCGTTGCTTCAATACCGCAGGCTTCTGCCTGCACACCCTGAGCGCGGCCAATTTCTTTGCCGTCCTCGGTGACATAAGAATTTAGCGCCATATTTTGTGACTTGAACGGTGCGGGACGATAGCCATCCTGCGTGAATATACGGCACAGTGCAGTAGTCACCACGCTTTTGCCCACATCCGATGCTGTGCCCTGAAGCATAAGCACTGCTGCGGGATTCGTGCGGGACGGTTCGAAATTTGACAATTGCCTCTTCCCCTTTTACCAATTCATTTAAAAATATGCTTCCAGTCCGTATAAAATCACAATAAACAGCAATAAAACGGTCTCCAGCAATTCGTTCAGGGCTCCGTAAATGTCCCCTGTCAGTCCACCCAAACGGCCGTTAATACGGCTTGCTGTGAAGCTTCCAACACCATTGGCCAGCAGCGGCAGCAGCAAAAAGCCTGTCCAAATGGCTAATTCGCCCGGATGGGAAAAGATTGACTGCTCAGCCGCTGTAAAAGATGTATTGCCCATGCCGCCTGTTCCTGTAAACCATCCGGCAATGATAAATTGCCCTGCTGCGGCACCCAACGTGATGAGTACAGCCCAGAACACAGCCAATCCGGCACGTCTGCCACTCATATCAGCAAAACGCGCCGCCAGTCCATCATCATTCCGAGCTTTCGGCCAGCGCTTCATCGCGCTTACCATAAACCAGCGGCTCCAAACCATCGGAAGCAGTAATAAACCGGACAGATCCCGTTCAGAAAGCACCGTATACAGCAAAGAGGCCTTGAGCATAAGCAATAGCACACAAGCAATGACGCCCATCGCCCCTACACGGCTATCCTTCATAATCTCCAGCATCCGTTCACGGGAACGATAGCTGAACAAAGCATCAGCGGCATCCATCCAGCCGTCCAGATGCAGCCCGCCCGTGAGCCACACCCAAACGGCAAGAGTAAGAACTGCACATGGCAACGGTGGCAATACCAGAGAGGCAAGCGCTGCAAAGCACCATACGATAAGACCGATGACCATCCCTACCAACGGATAATAGCTTGCACTACGTTTCAGCAGCTCTGGCGAAAAATCCAGCTCTGCCTTAACTGGAAGACGGGACAAAAATTGAAAAGCAGCAGCAATCGCCTGACGTTCGCCGTTCATAGCTTGTATTCCAACTGTTTTAGTTCTACGGGAATGCCAGCCGTCACCAGAAATACCTCATCACAAAGGCGGGCGATCCGCTGATTCATCATCCCGCTTAAATCCCGATACAGCCGTCCAAGCGGATACTCGGGTACAATGCCGTCACCGACCTCATTGGTCACGATGACGAGCGGCCCCGGATACTGCTCAACGGCTGTCGCCAGATCATCCATGGCGGCACGGGCCGCAGCTTCGCCGTCCTCGCCTGCGGCCAGCAGCACGTTCGACAGCCAGAGGGTCAGGCAATCGACTAGCACCATGGGTGCAGGCGATGGCTGCGGTGCCTGGCTGACGTGCAGGTCGGCAGGATTGCTGCCTTGCGCAGCCAGCCGTGGCTCTACGCCGCT
>NZ_ASRY01000094.1 GCF_000520815.1 Paenibacillus maysiensis
GGACATTTCGTGAATAAAAAATCCTTTTAGGAACAGCAATACGCATTGACTACTGGCATTTTGACCGAGGAAATCTATCTATTAGGTAATAGCTTCTTTTTGCTGTTAATAGATTCATGCTGATACATCGCTATCGCCACTGTCATATAAATAAAGCAGACCTAAGCAAAGGGGGAATGCAGATGATCAGAACAAGAGTAAAAACGTTCAAACACCGTGTAGGTAAAAACAAATTCCTCGTCGTTAAAATTTTTCAATCCGCAGATGCCAGAACAAGAAGTGGTAATGCGCTGGCAACCAATGCACTGAACATCAAAATTTCCAAACGCAAAAAGCACCACTAAGACCATCCGTACCTTCATTTCCTGTGAAGGGAGGTGATATCCATGAGTAGAAGACATTCCAAACACCATGTGAAAAGAAAAAGCTTATCTATCTGGTCAAAACAAAAAGCGTTTGCGCGTGCACGTGGCAATGCGCTGGCTGCCAATCTGTTCAACGTAAATGTCAAAAAGAAAAAACATTAATAATGTTTTTAGCGGGGAGGATTCTCTTCCCGCTTTTTTGTTACATAGTTTCTATCGCCAAATGAAAAAGAACT
>NZ_ASRY01000095.1 GCF_000520815.1 Paenibacillus maysiensis
TGCCTACGTGTTACTCACCCGTCCGCCGCTAGGTTAATTAGAAGCAAGCTTCTAATTAACCCCGCTCGACTTGCATGTATTAGGCACGCCGCCAGCGTTCGTCCTGAGCCAGGATCAAACTCTCCATTAAAGACCAACCGAGGTTGGTGTATAGAAAGAGCGATTCGCTCATTTTGAAACTGACGAGATAAAATATCTCTTTTTTCACTCCGATTTCATACAACCTTGCGGTATGTACCGAAATCTTCGTGGTTGATTTTGCGAACAAAATCATTTACTCACTCGTTGTTCAGTTTTCAAAGATCAAACCTACATATTGTCTTGCTTTTGTTTTACTTCGTTTCACCACCGCATCTCAGCGGCGACTTAAATAATATATCATGTTTTCTAAAGCTTTGCAACACTTTTTTTCAAGAGAATTTTTCGAACATTTTCATTCTGCTTTGTGTCGCTAACCATCTCAGAAAAGACAGCTATAAGAATATATCATATTATGCTTATACTTAGCAATACCTTTTTTTAAATTGGTTTCCTGTACCCAAATTCGCTTGCTGCTAATCGAAAAAAAGACCGTCATTCCGTTTCTGAGGAATAACAGTCTCTCTATTTTATCATTTCACTCTTTTAGGTTAATCATAGGCTGATTTCACCTTCATAAAGGTTATCTCTACTTTTAAATTTCCTTTTGTCAGTCCTTAATCCAGGGATTTCTGCGAGAGCGGGAACTGCGGGCCGAAGAATGGGAAGCTGCCGCTACAGCCTTGCGGGACTTTTGATTTTTAGCAGTACCATTTTTACCCGAAACCTCGACTTTGGATGTCTCTTCTTTGGCCGTACTGCCCGAGGTGTCTTTTCCCTTGCCTTTACGCACGTTGCTATCTTTATGCTTGGCAGAAGCAGAATTAGCTTCGTTTTGAGTTCCGATATTCAGATTTTTTCCATCTCCCTGCGTTCCCGAGAATGCTGGTACTGACTCCACATCCCCCTCCCGGCAGCCACAGTCAGGCAAAAACATATAAGGGGTGGTATATCCCTCTAAAGGATACACAGGTGCATTTTCATGGGTGAACGGATAATCCGGTAGATTCGCCGACTGTTGTCCTTGTAACTGGCTATAGTCGGATACATACCCGCCTGTAGGCAGACCGTGATGAGTGGGTCCCCATTTATACCCCCACTGACTACCTTGAACTGCACTCTCAGGATGCTGCGGGTAACCTTGATGGATAAATGGAGGATAGACAGGATAGGATGCATTCTCAGCCGCTTCATAGCTTGGATGATACTCCGGGGACGTACAGTACGGATAAACAGGATATGGTGTCGGTTGGACATTTATAGGCGCTGTTTGTGCAGGTCCCCAACACCATGGGTGTTCACAGTCATGCTGATATTCCTGGTTAGGGGCTACAGAAGGAGACCATTGCTCTACAAAGGAAGTATTTACTGGAGCATTCTCCCATGGCTGGGCAGCTCCGATGCCCGGGTACCATGAGTTTGGTCCCATACTTGTTGGTGAGTTGTAATCAGGCGTCGGCTGTTGTACTGACCATTGGGAATTGGTCGTTGATTCCGAGATCGTGCAACCGCAAAATTTTTCAGCTACAGGCTTTAGCTCAACATTTGCAGGCAACTGGGGCTTGGGCTGAACCGGTTGGTAAGCTACAGGTTGAGGTGGAGCAGGATTCACAGGTGCCACAGGCATAGGTACCTCGGGTAGCTTTAATTCGGGAAGCTTGGGAGGATTCACGGTTTCATTAGGCTGAGTCCACTGCTCGTTAGGCTTAGGCACGTTTTCCATATTCGGCTGAGTTAGTTGCTCTTTTGGTTGAGTGAGTTCTTCTTTTGGCTGGGTGAGTTGTTGTTTGTTTGACGGCTCTGCTGGTGACTCGGGCTTTGGTTGCGTCATCTCTTGTTTGACTCCGGTATTTTTTTTGTCTGTAGCAGGACTGGATGATTCCCCTTTGTATTGAGGAATATTGACGGTTTCTCCAACCAGTAGAGCGTTCGGGTTTTTAAGTTGGGAATTGGCATCAATAATTAGCTTGAGCGGGACTCCCCATGCCTTGGACAACTTCCACAACGAATCACCCTGCTTGACTTTGTGCTGATAAACCGTTGATGGCTGTTCTTGCATCGCAACAGGGTCTGCCGGAATTTTTATTTTCTGGCCGATACTTAACTGATTCGGGTCAGCCAATTGGGGATTGGCCGCAATAACTTTTTCGAGTGACACATTATATTTCTGGGCAAGCAAGTACAGTGTGTCGCCTTTCTTGACGATGTGTATTTTCACAGGTCACAAACCTCCTAGACATTCGTTCGGGCAAGATAGGTAAACGCCCGGCTTCTGTTATTACATCCTATGCACTTCCCGGGCGAATGACCCCATACAAACAAAAAAATCCTCTCAACCGAATTCCCTTGCGGGCATCCAGTCAAAAGGATCCACTATTTTTAGTCCTGCCACACTTTATAGCCGTCTTGATCCACGATCTTGCGGAACTCTGCCAATAGCTCCAAAGTCACCGGACCCGCAACGCCGGAACCAATCGTACGACCATCTACTTCATAAGCAGCAATAACTTCTGCTGCAGTTCCCGTAAAGAACACCTCATCAGCGACATACACATCATGCAGCGTAAAAGGCTGTTCCTTGAGCGAATAACCAAGCTCGGCGCACAAGTCGATGATAGCATTGCGCGTGATACCCTCAAGCGCTCCCAGATAGCAAGGCGGCGTATACAACACTCCGTTTTTGACGATAAAAATGTTGTCCGCGGAACCTTCCGTCACATATCCTTGAGAATTTAGCATAATAGCCTCGCCCACACCAGCATAGTTAGACTGGATTTTCACCAGGATGTTGTTGAGGTAATTCAACGATTTGATTTTCGGATTCAAAGCATCTGGAATGTTGCGACGCTGAGAGACGGAAATCGTCTTAAGCCCGGTCAGATAAGCTTCCTCGGGGTAGATGGCGAGTTGCTCTACGATAATGATAATACTTGCTTTCGGACAGCGAAGAGGATCAAGCCCAAGATTTCCAGCACCACGCGATACAACCAGACGAATGTATCCATTACGCATCTCGTTAAGACGGATCGTTTCCGCCATCGCTTCCAGCATTTCATCAGGAGACAGCGGAATGTTTAACTGAATTGATTTTGCAGAATCGTACAGACGGTCCAAGTGCTCTTTGCATTTAAAAATATTACCGTTGTAAATGCGAATGCCTTCAAATATCCCGTCCCCGTACAAAAACCCATGATCATATACCGAAACCTTTGCATTTTCCTTAGTTACATGCTGTCCATCTAGATAAATCCATTGCTCTGCCATTAAGAACTGCACCTCCCATTATTGTTGTTCTAAAATAGGTTCGATCGCTGCTTCAACATACTTGTAGCTTGGATAGGAACCAAGGATACGCACATGACATCCCAAAGCCTCAATCTCTCCAAATGCTGCGGGAAGCAGGACGGAATCCAGAGATTCCAAAATTTCAATGTAAAAATAGTAGTTCCCCAATTGCTTTTTGGTCGGGCGCGATTCAATCCGTGACAGATTCAGCCTGCGCCACGCAAATGCAGATAATACCTGATGCAACGCCCCCGGAAAATCCTGCGGTGGTGTCACCAAAATACTGGTCCGTTGACCTTCAGGTGCACGCGGGAGGCTGATAGGGTGATGGCCGATCAGGACAAAACGGGTAAAGTTATTATCGTGATCCGTCACCTTGCTGGCCAAAATATCCAATCCGTGCGTGGAAGCCGCAAGCTTGGTTCCCAAAGCAGTCCAGCCTTTGCCCGGGTTATGTTTAACAATTTCGACGGCTTCCGCCGTACTTCCTGCACTCTCCAGCTCAGCCTGAGCAGCCGTAGTCTGTATGAACTCCTTACACTGGGGAAGCGCCACCGGATGAGACATAATTTTGACCACTTTGCTAAAATCCAGCTCGCCCCGGTCATTGGTAAATTCACTGCGATATCCAATAAGGTTTTGAATAGAAGGGTACACCCATTCCGCCTGCATCTGAATGTCCACTTCATGTACAAGCCAATCCATATGCAGACTTACAGAGCCATCAATTGTATTCTCAATCGGAATTACACTGTAGTCAGCCTTCCCCTTGTCCACAGCCTGAAATACATCTGCTATATACTTATAAAACAGCAATTCATAGGGCGTATCCCCTATCAAATACCGAATCGCTTCATGGGAAACGGTCCCCTCCGGAAGAAGTGCAATTCGTTTCATATCGTAACTTCCCCTTTAATCATGTCCATAAAAGGAATCTCTTTCTCATCCGTATATACTTTAACGCCTTCGCTCTCTGGGCGCAATTTTAAAACAGATGCAGTGATTCCTTCCTTCCTCATCGTTTCGGTTAAATACTGTTCCAGTTCCGTTCTCCGGTTTTCCCGGCGATCCGCCAATGCCAACAATGTCGGTCCAGCTCCGCTGAGAGCCACCCCCAAAGCACCATAATGATGTGCATCCTGCAAAATCTCTGTCATACCCGGCACAAGAGCCGCCCGATAAGGCTGGTGAAGCCGATCCTGCATCGCCTCGGCGATCAAATCGGTTCGGCCTGATACCAATGCCGCTACGAGCATCGAAGCATGGCTCACATTGTATACGGCATCATTCAAGGATACATGCGCGGGTAGAACCTCTCTGGCCTTGGAGGTAGGCAATTGGAAATCCGGAATGACTACCAGAACCTCCAGATTTGCATCTGGTTCAAGCCGTAAATGCTTGGCATGTTTGCCATCCCACATCGCTGTAATAATGCCGCCAAACAAGGAGGCTCCCACATTGTCAGGATGCTTTTCAATAGCACTTGCCATGTCAAACAGCTTGGAGTCTGGCAGAGGTGAGCCGATCAGCGTATTTGCAGCCACAAGCGCACCCACAATGGCGGAAGCACTACTGCCTAAACCGCGGGTAAGTGGAATATCCGAATACATCGAAACATCCAATTCAGGAACTGATACTCCAGCCTCCCGAAAAACCATTTGTGCTACTTTATAAATCAGATTCGTTTTATCCTGGGGAATACCGTTCATTTCATCCCCATATAAATGGAAAGCCGTCTGTCCGGACTCTTTCAATTCAATCCATGCATACAAGGACAACGCCATGCCCAGTGTATCAAAACCGGGGCCTAAATTGGCAGTACTTGCAGGTACACGCACTCTTGCAGTTTTCAAAACGGTCATACAGACAATTCCCCCTGCTTTTTTGAACTATCCCTCTACCCGATACACACTCTTGATGCGCCGAATGACATCCAGAGATTCAAAATGCTCCAGAACCTTTTTCATACTTGCCTTACTGGCCAAATGGGTTACGATAATAATTTCAGCAGCTGGATTGACCTCATTTGGCTGCTGCACCACAGATGCCAGACTGACGTCGAATTCAGCAAATACCTGTGTGATCTGCGCCAATACTCCGGCCTTATCATCTACATGCAGAAGTACGAAGTTTTTGAAATACACGTCCTCGTCACTGCTGATTTTTTTAGGATTATAAGGCACGATGGCCTTAAGCCCATTCACGCCGAGCTTGAGGTTCTTCACTACAGTCACCAGATCGGCCACAACTGATGTAGCTGTTGGCATTTCTCCTGCACCCGCACCGTAGAACATGGTTTCACCCACGGCTTCACCGTGTACATAAACTGCGTTGAATACCCCGCTCACCGAGGCCAAAGGATGCTGCTTGCGTACCATCGTCGGCTGAACATTGATCGTAAATTCATCACCCTGACGCTCCGCAATGCCAAGCAGCTTCATTTCATAGCCCAGTGTTTTGGCAAAAGCGATATCTTCACTGGATACCTTTGTAATACCAGTAACACTTACGTCCTTAAGCTCTACATCCGAACGGAAGCCGAGCGTACCGAGGATAGCCATTTTACGGGCAGCATCCAGTCCCTCCACGTCTGAAGTCGGATCGGATTCCGCGTATCCAAGCTCCTGCGCTTCCTTGAGAACTTCCTCGTAAGAAGCCCCCTCCTGACTCATTTTGGTTAAAATGAAATTGGTTGTGCCATTCACGATCCCCATAATGCGAGTAATGCGATCGGAGGAGAAGCCTTCAATCAACGTACGAATAATCGGAATACCGCCCGCTACACTTGCTTCATAAAAAATATCACACTGCTTTTCCTGCGCCTTCGCCAGTACTTCAGAGCCGTGCAGAGCCATTAAGTCCTTGTTCGCTGTTACGATATGCTTGCCGCGCTCCAGCGCTTCCAGAATGTACTTCTTCGTCTGATCCACGCCACCCATGACTTCGATAATAACATCAATCTCTGGATCACGGATGACCTCCCACGGGTCCTCTGTAAGCTTGGCGGGATCGACTTCAATGAAACGATATTTCTCTATATTTTTAACAGCTATTTTTTCAATAATGATCGGCGAACCGACTTGTCTGCTCAAATCTTCCTGATTTCCTTCCACGATTCGAACGACTCCCGTTCCTACCGTTCCTAATCCTAACAATCCTACTTTGACCGGTTTCATCCATTCCCCTCCTGCTAACTTATATCTAATGAGCTTTATAGCTTTTAACCTTGCCCGATCAGGCGAACGCGCTTCACACCGGAGATGGTTTCCAGACCCTCCAGCAGAACCCCAAGCTCTTCACTAAGTCTGGACATTTCTACCGAAATGACTACGTTAGCTCTGCCTTGCAGCGGAATGCTCTGCTGGATCGTTAGCACATTGCCTCCGTAATCTGCCACCCTGCCAAGTACTCTGGACAGCATGCCGGATTGATGCTCCAAATCAATAGAGATATTGACAATTCGCTCACGCTCCAACTGGTTGACCAAATGAATGCCGTCCTTATATTTATAAAAGGCGCTTCGACTTAGCCCGACTTGCTCCACGGCGTCGTGCACGGTTTTAACATCTCCCGAAGCAAGCAGCAGCTTAACACGGATCGTCTTAACGATAGCTTCAGGCAAAATATCTTCCCGTACCAAGTAATAGCGCTCTTTCACGAACGTCCTCTCCTCAAAGACTTATGTTTTTATATAGAGGACATTATATCGAAACTCCTGACAATCGGCAAGCTTACGGTACAAAAAAACGGCTACTGCCGTCTATAGAGTTTCCTATAGCGTAGTAACCGTCCATACTTCAGACAAGTATTTCATTTTTAGTAATAGCTGCTGCCTTCCACGAATTCAAACTCGAAATCGGCAATGCGTACAGGCGTTCCATCAACAGCACCACGCTTGCGCAGCTCAGCATCCACACCCATGTGGCGCAATGTTCTTGCTAACTTTAAAATTGCATCGTGCGAATTCAGCTGCATACGCTTCATCATGCGCTCGATTTTGACACTATGCACCACGAATGTATCGTTTTCACGTACAATGGTGAAGCCTTCATCCTCTACCTTATCCAGCTTAAACACCTTACGTTCATTCACTTCCGCTACTTCCTCAACAACTGGCTCGTCTGGTATTTGATCCAACAGATCAGCAGCCCGATAAAGCAGTTCCTTTACGCCTTGGCGTGTCAACGAGGAAATGGGCATAATTTCGAGATCTGGACGAACAGAAGCGATTTGTTCCTTGAATTGAGCCAGATTTTCTTCCGATTCCGGCATATCCATTTTATTCGCCGCCACAATTTGTGGACGCTCGGCTAATGCCGCGTTATATTGCTTTAATTCGTCGTTGATTTTAGTCCAATCTTCAAACGGATCACGACCCTCGGAGCCCGCCATATCCACGACGTGAATAATGATACGTGTCCGTTCAATGTGCCGCAGAAATTCATGTCCCAGTCCTATGCCTTCATGAGCTCCTTCAATCAATCCAGGCAGATCGGCCATAACAAAGTTACGATGGTCGCCTACATCCACAACGCCCAAATTAGGCGTAATCGTAGTAAAATGGTAGGCACCAATCTTCGGTTTTGCGGAAGATACTACCGACAGCAATGTGGACTTCCCTACGCTAGGAAAACCAACCAGGCCTACGTCGGCCATTACTTTAAGCTCAAGGGTAATATAACGTTCCTGGCCCTCTCCGCCATTCTCAGCCAGCTCAGGTGCTGGATTGTTTGGTGTGGCAAAACGGATATTTCCGCGTCCGCCGCGTCCGCCTTTGGCCACGATAACCTGCTGACCATGACGTGTCATGTCTGCTACCACTTCACCGGTATCATCATCCATGATGACTGTACCCGGAGGTATGCGTACGATCATATGATCCGCATTGGCTCCATGCTGGCTCTTGTTGCGGCCTTTTTCTCCGCGTTTAGCTTTAAAATGCCGCTGGTACCGAAAATCCATCAAGGTACGCAAGCCTTCATCGACGCGGAAAATCACGTCTCCACCGTTACCTCCGTCACCGCCACCAGGACCGCCTTCAGGAACGTATTTCTCACGGCGAAACGCAATTAATCCGTCTCCACCGTCACCGCCTTTAACAAAAATCTTCGCTTTATCTACAAACATGGTTACACCTTCCTTATGTCTGACACTGCATCCGAATTTGAAGAATTTCACCCGTAGGAAGCTTCTCTGTTCGAATACGTTCACTTCCGTGTCCGGATCTGACCTGCTTTAACAAATTCAAATCAGCAGGTACGTCACTGCCTTCAAACCGGACGATAACATCATTCTCATCCATACCGAAATAAAGTGTTAATCTGCGCACTTCTCCCCAGGACGACCGGCCCCCGCCATATTGATACGCACGTACCGTTCCTATGACGGCCGAGGCAAGCGACTCGCCGTCTTCGGGAGACATGACAGCGTCCAACTTTAAATGCTCCTCAACCTGAACCGACAACTGTAAATTTCCGGCGTTCACGCGAAAAGACTGCAAATAAAACACCAGCGAGGGAATACCCAGCTTGGATATTTTACTGTCCTCTGCTACGCGCCCTTTTATTGTTTCCACATAAGCAGCCGATTTATCATGCTTATTCATACGAATATAGCCATAAAGCACCTGCAAGTCATTCATCCAGTCATGCCGGTGATGATTGAGAGCTGCGATAGCTGTACGCTCCAAAGAACGCAAAGCAGCTTTCCACTCAACTTCAACCTGTCTCTGTATATGCCACATGCTAAAACAGGCGGCAATAACAGACCACACGGCTAATATGATAATCGTTAGTGCTGCAGGATAGAGCAGTGAAAAAACCAAAGGAATCAGAATGGAACCCAACGCCAGATGAGGCGCTCTTATCCGCTGGAACATAGCTTCTCTCCGTTCTGCGATAATTAAAATGGATTAATAAAGAACCTTAATCCAGTATAGCACAGACTGACTTTCCAGTTCATTACCATCATACAAAAAAGCCTCCGACAAAATTGCCGGAGGCTTTTCAGCGTGTCTAAGCCGCTATTAAGCTTCTACAGTAGCTGCTACTGGAGCAGCGTCAATCGGGTAGATGCTCACCTTTTTGCGATCACGGCCCCAACGTTCGAACTTCACAACGCCGTCCACTTTCGCGAACAGAGTGTCGTCCTTACCGATGCCCACGTTCGTGCCCGGGTGAATTTTCGTTCCGCGTTGACGAACCAGGATGCTACCGCCGGTAACTGCTTGACCGTCAGCACGTTTCACGCCAAGACGTTTCGATTGACTGTCACGTCCGTTTTTTGTGGAACCAACACCTTTTTTCGATGCGAATAATTGAAGATCCAATGTCAATTTCAACATGATGTCTACCTCCTTCTTTGTTTATTTTCTATTTGAATATACTTACCGTATGATTCAGCAATGCTTGTCAGCATAATTACCATGGATTCCAGCAACAGTTGTACCTGTGCGTTCGCCTCATGATGAATTTCAGGGGGAAGATACGCGCTCAAAAAGCCGTTTTCCATTTCCGATTCCATATCAACGTTTGTAAGAGCTCCAATCGAATTGACCGTCCCTACAGTTACCGCTGATACGCCAGCACATACGATATCCTCGCCAGATTTGGCGTAATTCGCATGACCTTTAATGGAAAATCCCTGTATGCTGCCATCCTCCAATCGTGTAATACGCACGATAATCACTTATCGCACCCTCTTACGCTTGGATTTTTCCAATCGTCACTTTCGTGTACGGTTGACGATGACCTTGCTTCACATGGTAGTTCTTTTTAGGTTTGTATTTGTATACAATGACCTTTTGGCCTTGACCATGTTTCTCAACTGTAGCTGTTACAGTAGCTCCGGAAAGAAGCGGTGTACCTGTAGTCAAGCCATTGTCGCTAGATACTGCCAGAACACGGTTGAACGTTACAGTTTCACCATCGGTAGCTTCCAACTTCTCGATGAACAATACATCGCCCTCTTGAACTTTGTATTGCTTACCACCTGTTTCAATAATTGCGTACATTTGCTTGCACCTCCTTATGTCTCAGACTCGCCTAATCGCAGGTGACAACTTCCCTGGGGATGCTGTACTTCAGTACCTGATTGGAGCGGTTACAGCATGTGCAGCCAATCTTACGCATGACACATACTAAAAGATTATAGCATAAGCTTCGTCCACATTCAACCTCTAGTTTAAAATGATTTTGGAAACGCAGTGCCTTATAAAATCGTCTTTTCCTCTCGTACCTTTTTTCGAGTCATCTCCAGAAGTCCTAGCCGTGTCCAGCCAACGACATATGATTTGGTTCGGTCTTTTTTCAGCCTAGACTCCAGCACAGAGGACACTTCACGTCGGTTCTTCTCTTGTTCCATGTCAATAAAATCAATGATGATAATGCCCCCGATATCACGCACGCGCACCAGTCGGGCAATCTCTTCAGCCGCTTCGATGTTAGTCCGGGTCACCGTCTCTTCCAGATTGCTGCCCCCCGTAAATTTCCCTGTGTTCACATCAATGACGGTTAGTGCCTCAGTATGGTCAATGACGATATATCCGCCGCCCTGGAGCCATACTTTTCGCGCAAAATCACGTTCCAGTTGCTCATGGATGCCATAGGCTTTAAATATGGTCTCTTCTGCACCACGAAATATGCTCACATGAGCTTTCTCCGGACTGATCTGACGTAGTAATATTTCCGCTTCTTTTGCCTGTTCCTCACTGTCAATAATCAGCTCATCCTGTTCCGGTGTGAACACATCCCGAATCAGACGCTGGACGATGCTCAAATCCCGGTGCAGCTCACATGGAGCTGAGTGTTCAGCAGCTTTACGCTGGATGACTTCCCATTGCTGACGCAACTGGTTCAGGTCATTTTCAATCGCTTCTCTGCTCATTTCCTCCGAAACTGTACGGATAATGACTCCTTCTTCACCAGTTCGAAGCTGCTCTCCCATCGCTTTCAGACGAGCCCGTTCTCCCTCACGCTCAATCTTTTTGGATACAGCCACATAATCGGCGCGAGGCATGTATACGATCCAGCGACCCGGAAGTGAAAAATGAGTGGTTACTCTGGCCCCTTTGCTACCCACGGCCTCTTTCAACACCTGCACTACAATTTCCTGCCCCACCTTCAACAGCTCGGAAATGGAGGGCTTCATCTCAGGTTGCTTGTCCAAATGGGCGTGGAGTACGTCATCCACATATAAAAAGGCATTCTTTCGCTGTCCAATGTCAACAAAGGCGGCTTGCATTCCCGGCAGTACATTGACGACTCTGGCTTTGAAAAAGGAACCAAGAATTCCCCGCTTTCGCGGCAATTCAGCTGCATATTCTACCAATCGTCCCTCTTCCAGCAGTGCCATTTGGGTCATCTGCTGCTGGCATTGTACAATCATTTGCTTCATGGTTTTTCAACCTCTCTGGATACAGCCTCTTTCCTCAACTCATAAAAAGCTACTTTTCTATTTAGGTTTGGATTTTCCTCCATCCGGCGGGCGCGCTGCAAAATAAGAGCGAATAAGGCGTTGCTCTGGCAATACCGCTACAATCCGTCCCTGCTCATTCATGACATAAACCATATGATATCGGTCCCTTTTGAAAAGACGCAAAACAGGCTCCAAATGTTTCATAGGAAAAGATACAATTGGCAAGGCAATACTTCCCTTAGCCGCCTCGCGGTAAAAGAGCTCGTCCCTACCCAGCAAAAAACGTATAAAACGATAAGGGATATTCCGATAATCCACAATATTAGAATAAAGCAAAAAAATCCCTACCGCCAGCAGATTTAAATGCACAGGTCCATTTTGCCTTAATAACGGCGAAATACCATAGATACAAAATAGCAGGCTGGTCACGATGCTGGCTCGAAATGTCCAAACTAGAGTACGGTAATATGGGATGGATAAGCTCATCAGCGCCTGCATTATTTTTCCGCCGTCCAGTGGTAAAATCGGGAGCAGATTGAACAGTGCAATGACGGCATTTCCCTGAATCATATAATTTATATATTCATGCTCCCCTCCGCTCACATTTCTGAGCAATAGAAGGATGACAATCATAATTCCGTTTTGCAGAGGGCCAGCCAGCGCAATGATAATCTCCTTCCACGCGTTGAGCTTTCCCTGATCGTCAATGACGGCCACTCCTCCAAAGGGTAGCATCTGTATGGTCAGCACCCGCGCCCCAAACAACGTGGCTGCCGTTGCATGCCCCAGTTCATGAATGAACACCAGCGTAAACAAAGTCATGATCTCGATAAAATGTCCTGTCAACACAGAGGTTAGCATCACCAGTACGAACAGTGGATGCAGAGACAAAGTCACGCCCCGGACATTAATCAAGGGCCACCACTTCCGCCGGATCAATATACTGATTTCCTCTCTGCACGGCAAAAAACAGAGTCGCCGTCTCACTGCCACTATGGCCTGCTGGTAGCACGCCAACCTCGTCCCCCTCCTGGACCCAATCGTTCACCTTTAAGGTAGAGCGGGATAGACGTCCGTACGTTACCGTGATACCGCCAGTGTGACGAATCGTAATTGTAATTCCACTTTCCGGGTGATTGAATATGTCCAGCACCCGTCCCGCATCTATACTTTTGACAGCGATTGCCCCATTACCAGCAGCTTTGGGTGCAATTTCCACTCCTTTGAGGCTAAGCGCAAATGGCTGTGTTATATTCCCTTGAATTGGCGGAGAGCCCTTGCGGACTGCGTTCACCTTGTGTGTTTCAGGCTCCTCTCCAAAGATCGGTAAAAAGGATGGGGTCCCATCAAAATAAGTTTCATACCATTGTCCGGCGGCTGCAAAATTCATATCCTTATTTAAGGCATCCGCGATAAACATTCTCAAATTGACCGCATAGGGAATATCCCAGCGAAATAATCCCCACACCAATCCAAACAGCACAGTAGCAAACACAGACCTGCGCCACAAAGAAACCCAAAAAGACGGACGCCGGTTCTCCCCAAAAGATTGCTGCCAGCGTTGTCGTTCATTTTTCCATTCGGTTTCCGGGTCTCTGGACCGGATCGTACTGACTGCTGGCATCGGCTTCATTTCCCTATTCCCGTTCCTGTCCTGATGTATCCCTGAGGAATATTCTTCAGCTTTGTTTCTCGCGATCAGCTGCTGTATGCGTTCTTCTCTGCGCTGCTTGATTCCGGAGTTTTTATTCATCCTGTTTCAGCCCCCCAGCGAGGTATGTTTGGTACATCTTATGAGGACGGGCTTCAACTTATGTTGTCCGGTTCGGGATTACGTATCTGAATATGAAAAAAACCGGCGCAAGCGCACCGGATGGTCTGTATATATGACGGTTATTTAGTGAGTCTGAAATTAAGATTCAGGATTTGTAGAAGTTTAAAAAGACAAACCAAAAACACTTAAATAAGTTCACTAATTATTAAGTGCTCGTAATTAAGATGAAAGAACTAAGAAGTTTTAAAAAAAGCCTGCAATTCTTCGTACGTATCTTTCCTCTATATCCATTCTCTTACTTAAAAATAGTTTAGGAATTTGCGCAGGCAGTAGCGAAGCGGGTGATTTGAATCTGAAGAAGCGAAGCGTTCGCCTTTGCCATGGGATTCTTACCACTAAATGTTTTACAAATAAAAGAATCCCGTGGCAACAGCGATCGTAAGATCAAATCAGCCGCGAAGCGTCTCCCAGCCATAACTCACTGTTTTCTTCATCCACCCATACCAAAAAATTTCTTAAACCGTGTCATCACACTTTTCTTCTGATCCAGTTGCATGAGTGGCACTGTATCCCCCAGAATCCGTCTAGCAATGTTACGGTAGGCAATCGCTGCCTGTGAATCCGGATTCATGACGGTAGGCTCTCCTGTATTGGCTGCCTTGATTACCATTTCATCGTCCGGCACAATCCCGATAAGGTCTATGCTAAGCACTTGTAAAATGCCGTCAATATCCAGCATATCCCCGGATTTGACCATACTGTTGCGGATACGATTAACCACCAGTTTTGGTGAAGTCACATGCGAGTTTTCCAGCAATCCGATAACCCGGTCAGCATCACGCACAGCAGCATTTTCCGGTGTCGTTACGACAATCGCCTGATCCGCTCCAGCAATAGCATTTTTGAAGCCCTGCTCAATACCCGCAGGACAATCAATCAATATATATTCAAAATCCTTTTTAAGCTCCAAAATAATATCCTTAACCTGCCCCGGCGTTACGGCACTCTTGTCCTTGGTTTGAGCAGCAGGCAGCATATACAGCTCCTCAAAGCGCTTATCCTTGACCAAAGCCTGATTTAAACGGCAACGACCTTCCGCTACATCGACCAGATCATAGATAATCCGGTTTTCCAACCCCATAACAACATCCAGATTACGCAAGCCGATATCCGTATCCACTAAGCACACCTTTTTGCCGAGCAGTGCTAGCGCTGTTCCTATATTGGCTGACGTCGTCGTTTTGCCGACGCCGCCTTTTCCTGAAGTGACGACGATAGCCTCTCCCATGTGCTACACCCCTTTGAACACGTTAAAATCGCGGCCCAGACGCACAATATTACTCATTTTATCTATTTGCATGGCGCCGTCCTTGAGATACGCAAATTCCATTCCGGATTCACGCATCTCCCATTCATCGGGCGGACGACTGATCATTTCGGAAATTCGTAGCTGTGTTGGTGCAAAATAGGAGGCCGCGATAATTGCCTCGCCATTTCCCTCCATCCCCGCATGCGCCATACCCCGCAGGGCACCGAGCACGTAGATATCACCAGTACACGTTATAATTCCACCGGGGTTCACATCTCCCAAAAAGAGTAAATTCCCGTTATGATGAAGCACCTGGCCTGAACGGATAATCCCTGTCACAGTGTGAATGGGAGCTTTTCCCTGCACCTCCGAAGGCAGTCCGGGCGATTCGACGGACCGTATCAGCAGATTCCCCTTCTGTCTCAAAATATCCAGAATACTTTCCTTTTGTTCCTCCGTCACTTCCCGGCTTCCCAGCTTAATATCCACATGAATAATCGGTCCGGTTAAAATATTTTGATGACTGTGCTCCAGCTTGAAACGCAGCTCGCCCAGCAAATCCTCAAACTCACATTGATCGTCCAGAAGGAATACCAGGCCGTCTTTGATGCCTTTAATCGTGACATGATTCGATTTCACCGCCATTAGCCTGTCCCTCCTATCTCAATCATTTCGTCCCCGGAACGTGAAATCCCTGCTAACCGGGACAAAATGTGTGTAAAAAGACCTAGACTTTCTCTTCCTTTTTCACACGAATACCCAAACGCTGCAATTGCTTGCGAACGGGGACGTAAATGATGAGGGCGAACAGAAAATGGATAAATAAATCAGGGATCATATATTGAGCCAACGCCCAGTCGAAAGTCTGATGGTTCAGCTGGAACAGATGATCAATGGCAAAAAGCATCGAATCCAGCAGAAAACTGCCGATCAGCACAGCTCCCATCATAATAGGCATGGGCGCACGTTGAGCTGTAAATACCAGCCCCAGCAAATAAGCCGACAATCCCATTGCAAAAGAGTAAGGTCCGATAATAAACCCGTAATACACAGCGTCATGAATAAGTCCAAAAACAATACCCAGTACCAATGCCGTATGGCGACTATAATACACGGATACAAACAATATGACGACATACACGAGATTCGGAACCATTCTTGGATGCCAACTATCCGGAAGAAGCCACGGAAGAATCGTTCCTTCAGCTATAAACAGTACAAACAGCAGCAGTATTAAAACCTGACCGCGTATCCTCATTATTCCGGTACCTCAGGAGTGTAAAGAACGAGCAATTCTTTCCAATCCACGAAGCTGGCTGCGGGCTTGATAATCGCTGTACGTGTTTGTCCGAACTCGCCAACCTGGATTTTTTCTACCGTACCGATCAACAGATTTTTACGGAACTTCCCGCCTGCTCCGGACGTAATGATCTGATCACCTTTTGCGATTGGATCATTTTCCTCAATGCGAGTCATTTGAAATCTGTTCGTAGCCGGATCATAGCTTTCAATCATACCGAACGAATTATTTTCCTTGCCCAGTGCTGTTGCTGCAATAGCATAAGAATTTGGATTTTTAGGGTCTAATGTAGTCAATAGCGTAACCGTAGAAGTGAAGTTCGCTGTACGACTAATAACCCCTACAAACCCTTCAAGTGATCTGACTTCCTGACCAACCTTGGCCCCGTCCTTTTCACCAATATCAATGACAAGCGTTTTGGAATCATTACTGACGCTATTTACCTGTGCAATACGATAATCATATTGATTTTTGGACTTTTGCGTTTGGGTGAATTTCAGTTCTTGCTCAAGTCTGGCATTTGTCTCTTTCAAGTTAGAAGTCTGAATCTGCTCGGCTGTTAACTGCGCTACGGCAATTTTCAACCGTTCATTTTCACTATAGATGCTCCGCATATTCCCGATATCTTCAAAGAAGCCCGCTATTGCTGAAGCGGGCCTGTAGAAGATACCTTGCACAAAGCCAATTGAATCTCTGGCGAACTTTTCCGGCCAGGTTAAGGAATTTCTCTGTCCAAGTGTGATCCCCATAAGGGCAATAAACAGAACGATTCCGATCAATAGAATAAATAGTCTTTTATTGCCAAACAGCTTAAACAGTTCCTACACCCCCGATTCAACGTTTGGAACGGACGGCAGAACTGCTGCGCGATTTGAACAAATGGATATTTTCCAGCGCTCTGCCTGTACCGATTGCCACGCAATCCAGAGGATTTTCCGCTACGATAACCGGCATCCCGGTTTCAGCCGCCAACAACTTGTCCAAGTTGCGCAAAAGTGCTCCGCCACCAGTCAATACAATACCTCTGTCCATAATGTCTGCCGCCAGCTCGGGAGGACATTTTTCCAGTGTCACTTTGACTGCTTCCACAATTGCATTCACTGTATCGGACAAGGCTTCACTGATTTCATCTGACGTAATCGTAATCGTCTTCGGCAAACCTGTTACCAGATCACGTCCACGAATTTCCGACGTCTCCACTTGTTCCAGCGGCATTGCAGAACCGACTTCCATTTTCAACTGTTCCGAAGTCCGCTCACCAATCATCAGATTGTATTGACGCTTCACGTATTGGATGATGGACTCGTCCATTTCATCCCCAGCCACACGCACGGAACGGCTCGTCACAATCCCGCCCAGAGAAATAACCGCTACCTCGGTTGTACCTCCGCCGATATCGACAACCATGCTGCCCGTTGGCTCCCATACGGGAAGATCAGCGCCGATTGCAGCCGCAAACGGCTCCTCAATAGTGTAAGCCTCTCTTGCGCCCGCTTGCTTCGTTGCATCTTCAACAGCACGCTGCTCCACCGCAGTAATGCCTGAAGGCACACAAACCATCACGTTCGGATGACGTGGAAACAAAGAACGTGGGGCTTGCGCCTGACGGATAAAATATTTGATCATCGTTGCAGTCGTGTCAAAATCCGCAATAACGCCATCCTTCATCGGACGGATCGCACGGATATTCCCCGGTGTGCGACCAATCATTTTTTTTGCAGATTCACCAACCGCTTCAATGGTTTTTGTATCTGTACGTAATGCGACTACAGAAGGTTCACGAACCACAATCCCTTTTCCTCTTACGTATACCAGCGTGTTTGCCGTCCCCAAGTCAATTCCTAAATCTTTTGTAAAGCCACCCAGCATGTTGTTAATCTCCTTTTCTCTTCCCTGAAATCTGTTATCCATGTATAAACGGTTTATTCAGGCCGGCCTAGCCAGTCGGATTTAAATGTTTGATTTAAATAGTATATTATATCAGACCTTGTTCCTTCAAACTTACGAAGGTTCCGTCCCCAATCACGATATGATCGAGTACGTCGATGCCCACGATGTTGCCCGCTTCCATCAGGCGACGGGTCAACTGGACATCCTCCGGGCTTGGCTTCGGATCACCGCTCGGATGGTTATGAGCGCAAATGATCGAAGCACTGCTGCATTTGATCGCTGCCCGAAATACTTCACGAGGATGTACGATGGCGGAATTCAGGCTGCCCATGGATAGTGTTTCCTGGGCAATAACATGATTTTTAGTATTGAGAAACAGGCATACAAAATGCTCCTTCTGCAAATAACGAAGCTGTTCAAACAGCAGATCTGCCACGTCCCGCGGGCAACTGATCACCGGGGTCTCCAAATGACGTGACAATGCCAGCCGTCGCCCAAGTTCGATACCCGCTTTGAGCTGTATCGCCTTGGCATTGCCAATGCCTTTAATCTGGGTCAATTCGCTCAGACTCATATCCACCAGTTGGCGCAAGTTCCCCGCCTGCTGCAAAATACGCTGCGCTAAATGCACCGATGACTCATTTTGTGTTCCCGTACGCAGTAATATTGCCAGCAACTCCGCGTTGCTCAAAGCATCCGCCCCATATGTCATCATGCGCTCTCTTGGTCGTTCTTCATGAGGGAGGTCGCGAAGCATCAGTGTTGGCGACTCTAACATATGTTTATCCCCTTTAAGGTTGCAACACGCTCACTCCGAATTCGGACAACATGTCCGACAGCAGGGAAAGCGGCAATCCTACGACGTTAAAATAACAACCCTGAATAGATTCCACCAGCGTAGCACCCAAACCCTGAATGCCGTACGCTCCCGCTTTGTCAGAAGGTTCACCCTTATTCACATATGCCACAATTTGCTCATGGCTCAGAGGCTTCATCGTAACCTCCGTTTGGCGATGTCTGACAAGCGTTTTGCCGGTTACGGTATGTATGCAGGCCACCCCGGTGAATACACGGTGGGTTCTTCCCTGCAATGCTGTCAGCATGCGAACCGCGTCCGCATGGTCGGCAGGCTTACCCAGTACCAAACCATCCAGCACGACTATGGTATCACTGCCAATTACCAATCCATCTTCTTCGGACTGGCTGGCAATGTTCACGACCGCTTCGGCTTTGCGTACCGCAAGGGCCTCCACAATTTGCTGAGGCGTCCAGCTCTCAGGCGTGCTTTCATCCGCATGACTCGGCATCACGTCAAAGGGCAGTCTAAGAAATGAAAGCAATTCCTTCCTTCTCGGTGAAGTCGATGCCAGAATAATGCGGGGCGTAATTTTCCCGTCCATAAGGGAAGCTCCTTTTCATCAGTTAGAGCCTGCGGTACAGCCAGAACGCGGCGATGATGCCGATCAGACTAAGCAGGCTCAATTCAAAATTTATCGTTATGTTGTACCTGATAATATCCAGATCCGCTCTCGGCGACCAGGATATCGTAGTGGGGTGGGTCAGAAAGGAAAGGAATTTGATCGATTGAAGAGCTTTGGCAATCCATGCACCCAAGAGCCAACCGAGCAACAAAAATAGTATAAGCATTCCTACATTTTTTTTCATCCTGATCTTCCCTCGCCATTTTTTGACACCTTCATTATTATACGGTGATTTCAACCGCAATACAAACAGAAATCCGGCATGGGGAACTATTTCCAGTTCCTTGCCGGAAAACATTGAGAATCTATTGTTTTATGAATTGTATAAATTCCTTCTCATGCAAAACATATTCCATCATCGAAGACTGAATTTCCCAAATGTGCTCCTTGGCTGTGTTCTTGTTATATTCTCCAAGGGCCGAAACTGCGCTGTTCATCGCCTTTTCCAGCGTGGATGCGGAAGCAGCCGCTTCCTTCGGCAGACCGGAGGGAAGCGCAGCGATATTTTGCGTCCACTGCTGATGCAGATCGTTCAGTTCCTTCATTTCGGCGCCATTCGCCTTACCTGATCCGCCTGCTTCAAGCAAGGATGAGGAAAGCCCGCTCAGCTTGCCGACCAATGTGCTGCTTAGCTGAAAAAAGGTAGTGAGCTTTTCACCTTCGCCCCCATAAGCTGCTTTTTCGAATCCAGGTAATTGGAGCTCACGGACATACAACTCGACTCCTTGTGCTTTCAGTTGATTGCTGAGCAGCTTGGCCTGTTCCCTGTCCGGCGATATCCCTGCATAGACTCGGTTCTGATCCTCTGTATCCCCACCAGCGGCAATGCCTGCCTTCAATAGCTCTTCCTTCGCTTGCAAGGCCCGTTCAGGGGTGCTGAATACTCCATATTGCAGCAGGTAATAGGTTTGGGAAGGGACCTGAGCCGATACAACTGTGACAGGAGCAGAATTCTCTTTTACAAATGGTGTATCTGTACTAACAGATTCTTTAAAGACCGGAATAGCCTCCTCTGTTGACGGATCTGATCCCGGGACAGCTCCACCTCCGTTAAAAAGCAGCAACATGATATATCCAAACATCCCCCCGGTCATCAACGCACTGGCTACCGAGCCAATCAGCTTCCATCTGGATGGATGGGGCGGGCGCTTTCGGTACTCTTGACTGGAACGATGAGTTTCTTCTTCATCCTCTTCCGTACCATCTGGCAGAAAATCCGTATCTGACCAGGAAGCTGCTGACCGCCCAAACGGATCATCCCATCCTTCCTGCACGATGGGGGCGGGAGCAAAACGTCGCCTCGTACCAGGTCTATTCACGCTCGGAGGCTCGTTAATTTCTGAAATTCGTTCAGTCCCGCTGTTAGCACCCATGCCGCTAATTCTTACCGTTCTTTCATGCTGGTTAGCAGCTTGAGGCTGTTTCTCGCTTTCATACCGTTCCGCTTCTTTATTTGTTTCACGCTGCTGGCTAGTTATCGGCCCGGTTTTGTACGGAAGCACCTGTAGCCTTTCCTCACGGCTTGCCTCCAGCGTCTGTTGATCGAACCGGAATGTCATCTTTGCCTTGTTCACGGATGCACTCCCTCCTTGTCCCATACTTCCTCATAGTCTGTTGTATGAGCCAGAAAGTGAAAATATGCCCCGGGCACTACAAAAAAGGGTATCCCGAGAACACGTTTCGTGTTCGGGATACCCTTGAATGGTTGTATTTCATAGGCATAACGCCTTATAAATACTTATTAGACTTGCCGTTCGCGCAGATGGCGTGCCAGTGTGTCGCCCACTTTCCAGATATCTCCCGCGCCCATTGTCAGCACAAGATCACCCGGCTGAAGGCGATCCTTCAACTCGTCGATAACAGCTTCCTTGGTTGGCAGATAAATGGCATTCGCGTTGCTGTTCTGGACGATTAAATCCACGAGCTTGGAAGAATGCACACCTTCAATTTGTTTTTCTCCCGCCGGAGAATAAATATCGGTAATAATGACTTCATTCGCCTCGCTGAATGCACGACTAAACGCATCCAGCAGGAAAAAAGTACGGCTGTAGCGTTGCGGCTGGAACACGGCAATAATACGCTTGCCAGTCACTGTAGCTGCACTAATCGTAGCCTCAATCTCTGTTGGATGATGGGCATAATCATCAATAACAAGAATGTCATTGCTTTCGCCAAGCACCTGAAAACGACGCTTTGCTCCGTGAAACTCCACAATAGCCGCAGCAATTTGCTCAAATGGGATACCTGCCTCCAAGCAAGAAATCACACTAGCCATAGCGTTGTACAGATTATGTTTACCCGGTACAGACAATTCGATGGTTCCAAGCGCCGTCCCTTTGCGGTTCATGGTAAAGCTTAATCGACGGTCACCCAACTGGATATCCGTTGCAATATAATCTGCTTCATGCTCTACTCCATAGGTAATGACTCGAGTCTGAATCTGAGGCAGCATTTCCCGTACGTTCTGATCATCAGCACATACGATAGCCGCGCCATCCGGCCGGATTTGACTCAAGAACTGCACATAGGCACTTTTCAGACGATTAAAGTCGCCATCATAATTTTCCAAATGGTCGGCTTCAATGTTGGTCACGATACCTTGCCAAGGATGATATTGCAGAAAAGAGCCATCGCTCTCATCTGCCTCGGCAACGACAAACTCGCTTTTGCCTGCTTTGGCATTCGTCCCCAAATTCGTGATTTCGCCGCCAATAATGTATGTTGGATCGACATTACATCTCTCCATAACCAGCGCGATCATTGAGGAGGTTGTCGTTTTCCCGTGCGCTCCCGCAACAGCCACTCCCTTACGCTCGTTAAGCAACCGTGCGAGCATCTGGGAACGATGCAGGGTCGGAATATTCAATTCCTCTGCTGCCACTCGCTCCACATTGTCACGGGACAGTGCCGTCGAATAAACGACGATGTCCGCGCCTGTAACGTGCTCAGGCGTGTGCCCGAGATATATTTTTGCGCCTTTCGCCGCCAGTTTTTCTGTTAGCTCCTGTGATGCCACATCTGAGCCTGTCACGGTATATCCCATCTCCAGCATGACCCGAGCAATCGCGCTCATCCCGTAACCGCCGATACCGATAAAATGAACATGTTCCGAAGTAATCAACAAATTTCACCAACCTTTTTCCGAATCGGTTTGATACATAAGGGTAGCCCGTACATCCGCAATGAGATACAGTGTTCCGGACACCACCCCCAGATCTTCCGCTTCCGTATGTGACTGAAGCAAGCGAAGAGCCTTTTTCCAGTCACCTTCTACAATAATTTTCAAATCCGTTTTGGCATAGGACGGCCGCAGCTTCTCCACGAGATGAGCCAGTTCAGCGGCATTCATTTTGCGGCGGAAATCGGGCTCGGTCAGGATAAGCGTATCCACTAGTGGCAGTATATGCTGCAAGTATGCTTCATGATGCTTGTTTGACAGCATACCCATCATTAAAACCATTTTTCGGTACGAATACAGTTGGGGAAGACTCTTTGCCAGCGTCTGCGCCCCTTCTGGATTATGAGCACCGTCAATAACAATTCGCGGCGAACTGCTGACCTGTTCCAGACGACCTGCCCAGGCCGCTACTCTAAAGCCCTCCAGTAGTTCAGCGTCATCCAGCACAAAAGCCATATACTGACGAAGCACCTCAAGTGTCATCAGAGCTCCTGCCGCATTAGCACATTGATGCTCGCCTAACAACGTGATGCCGATTTCCATGTGTCGGAAGGGTCCCGCAAACGAAAAAGTCTGTCCTGTTTCGTCCCCATTCAGCCGTTCATACGTAAACTGTTCTCCTGCCAGATACAAGGTAGCTCCCTGCTTTGCCGCCGTTTCCCGTATAACCTGAATAGCCTCTGGCTGAGATACACAGCTAACAACAGGTACGCCTGGCTTGATAATTCCAGCCTTTTCGCCTGCGATCTGTTCGAGTGTATCCCCTAAAATATCCGTATGGTCATAGCCTACATTCGTAATGACCGAGACGATAGGGCTCACGATATTAGTTACATCCATCCTTCCCCCGAGGCCCGTCTCCCATACCACAACATCTGGAAAAGCCACCGTTGCATAATATAAAATAGCCAACGCTGTCGATACCTCGAACATCGTGGGTGATCCCAAATCACTGGCCGCGATTTCCTTGACCAACGGATACAAACGATTGGCAAGCAAGACCAGTGTATCATCGGGAATATCTGTCCCGTTGAATTGAAATCGGTTCGTAAACCGGGTGATATACGGAGACGTAAAGGTTCCCACATCATAACCGCATTTCAGCAGGACAGAGCTCAAGAAAGCACAGGTCGAGCCCTTGCCGTTGGTTCCCGCAATATGCACAAATTTAAGATGCCGTTGCGGATCACCCAACATGTTCATTAACTGCTCAATCCGTTCCAGTCCGGGTCTGATTCCGAACGGAATCAGACCGTTAATCCATTCCACTGCTTCATCATAGCTTTGTAAAGGAGCCGCTCCCCCGCCCCTGATCGTATCTGACATCCTCTTCACCTTCAGGTCATTTTATAGTTAGTGGAATTATCCCTTGAGTTCTTCAATCCGTGCGATAACTTTGGCGCGCTTATCCGAATAATCGGCTTGCTTGGCCTTCTCTTCCTCGATGACTTTGGCTGGTGCCTTCGCCACGAAGCCTTGGTTGGACAGCTTTTTCTCCACGCGCTCCACTTCACTGTTCAAATGCTGAAGCTCTTTTTCGAGTCTGCTAATTTCCTGGGCAATATCAAGCAGCCCGGCTAACGGCAGGTACAGCTCTGCTCCGCTGACTACAGAAGTCATGGCTTTATCTGGAACAGATAGCTCCAATCCCGCGTCAAATTCAGACGTATTACAGAATCGACGTACATATTCCCCATTGCGGCTAATGATATCGAGAACGGCTTGATCGCCGGGTTTTACGAGCAATTCGATCTTTTTACTCATCGGCACGTTCACTTCAGCCCGGATATTCCGCACAGCGCGAATCACGTCGATCAGCAAATTCATTTCAGCTACCGCATCCTTGTCCTCGAAAGCCGGATCATAGACAGGCCAAGCGGCCAGTGTAATCGTTTCGCCTTCATGCGGAAGATGCTGCCATATTTCCTCGGAGATAAACGGCATGAACGGATGAATCATGCGCAGTGTCCGGTCCAGCACATACGCCAGTACGGACTGTGTTTTCTTTTTCGCCTCTGCGTTTTCGCCATACAGGGAAAGCTTCGCAAACTCGATGTACCAGTCGCACAAGTCATCCCAAATAAAGTTATACAGAAGGCGGCCTGTCTCGCCAAATTCATAAGCATCTATTAGACGCGTGATATCGCGTGAAGTTTCGTTCAAACGATGCAGGATCCAGCGGTCAACTGTGCTCAAATCACCAGTAATGTCGATATCCGCCGCAGTAACCCCTTCCAGATTCATCAGCGCAAAGCGTGACGCATTCCAGATTTTATTGGCGAAGTTACGTGCCTGCTCTACCCGTTCCCAACGGAAACGAAGGTCCTGTCCAGGCGTGCTGCCTGTAGAAACCATGTAACGCATGGCGTCCGTACCGTATTTGTCGATTACGTCGAGCGGATCTACACCATTTCCGAGGGATTTGGACATTTTCTTTCCATCCGCATCACGAACCAGTCCGTGCATCAGCACATCCTTGAACGGAATTTCCTCTGTGAACTCCAGGGCTGTAAAAATCATCCGCGACACCCAGAAATAAATAATGTCATAGCCTGTAACCAAGACATTGGTCGGGTAGTAGCGTTTGAGATCCTCAGTCTGCTCAGGCCAGCCCAGTGTCGAAAACGGCCACAAGCCAGAGCTGAACCATGTATCCAGCACGTCCTCATCCTGTTTCAGCTTTCTGCCAGCATATTCAGGCAAGGTTGTAGGGTCCTCCGCCGATACAATAACTTCTCCGGTTTCTTCATCGTACCAGGCAGGAATACGATGTCCCCACCACAATTGACGGGAAATACACCAGTCCCGCACATTTTCAATCCAGTGCAGATAAGTACGCTCAAAGCGATCCGGGACAAAGTTTACGCCATTGCCAGCCTTCTGCACTTCAATCGCTTTGGCTGCCAGAGGCTTCATTTCCACGAACCATTGCGTAGACAGATAAGGCTCTACAACCGCCCCTGTACGTTCGCTGTGGCCCACCTGATGCACATGCTCCTCGATACGGATCAGCACGCCCTGCTCTTTCAGATCAGCGACGATTTGCTTGCGGCAATCACTGCGGTCAAGGCCCTGATATTTGCCTGCTTCGGCGTTCATCGTACCTGTTTCGTCCATAACAATAATCTGTGGCAACTGGTGACGTTGGCCCATTTCAAAGTCATTTGGATCATGAGCAGGTGTAATTTTAACCGCACCGCTACCGAAGTCTTTTTCTACGTAGTCGTCCGCAATAACCGGAATTTCCCGTCCGATAATCGGAAGTACGAGTGTTTTGCCGATCATATGCTTGTAACGTTCATCCTCAGGATGTACGGCTACCGCTGTATCGCCCAGCATGGTTTCAGGACGCGTGGTGGCTACAGTGATAAACCCGCTGCCATCTTGAAGCGGATATTGCAGGTGATACAGATTTCCGTTTACCTCTTTGTATTCCACTTCAATATCTGACAAAGCCGTACGTGCAGCAGGATCCCAGTTAATGATGCGTTTACCGCGATAAATCAGACCCTTCTTGTACAACTTGACGAATACTTCACGAACGGCTTGAGACAGCCCGTCATCCAGCGTAAAACGCTCACGCGAATAATCGAGGGAGAAGCCCATTTTTTCCCATTGATTGTGAATGTTGTCCAGGTATAGATCCTTCCATTCCCAAACCTTCTCCAAAAATTTCTCACGTCCCAGATCGTAGCGCGTCAAGCCTTCCTCACGCAGCTTCTGCTCTACCTTCGTCTGGGTGGCAATGCCCGCATGGTCTGCTCCTGGCAGCCACAATGCGTCATAGCCCTGCATCCGCTTGGTGCGGATAATAATGTCCTGCAAAGTAAAATCAAGAGCATGTCCAATGTGCAGCATGCCTGTAACATTCGGCGGTGGAATAACGATTGTAAAAGGCTCTGCCTCTGGAAGTCGCCCAGCGCGGAAATACCCCTTCTCCATCCACGTTTTGTACCATTTTTTCTCTGTTGATTTTGGATCGTACGTTGTCGGCATTTCCAAGGTTGTCTTGTTGTCTTGTTCTGACATATCAGGATACCTCCATGATTTTTCAATTGGCAAATATAAAAAGCCCTTCATCCTCAAAGGACGAAAGGCTGTTCTCTCGCGGTACCACCTTTGTTTCACCCCTAGTGTATGTATCCACTGATCCATTACACATGGTGTGACACTTATGCAGATAACGGCTGCGGACCGGCCTTATTCTACCGTGAACCTCGTACCTTCCGTTGGGATTAAATGAGGGACCGTTCGAACAGACGACTCCCGGGTGACTTCGGCCAGTAGCTTCCTGCGGAACCTCACAGCGCTGCAATTCCACTCTCTGAAGGGCTTGCTGCCTACTCTTCCCGATCTCAGTCTTTCAATAGCTATACCACATCATACATTTCCCATTGACTATAGTCAACACCCGTTGCTCATTTTCCAATGACCGGATTAAGGGATGTACAATACCTGCCCTTCTTCTACATGATGCTCTGCCAGCCTGTTATACAGTTGAAGCTCCCGTGTGCTGAGTTGATAGCGATCAGCGATCGTTTCCAGTGTATCTTCACGCTGAACGATGCATAATCGAACCTTGCGGAAAGACGTTTCATTCTGTGTATGGAAAAAAAGGTTTTTCCACTTGGCATCCTCACGCTCTTCTTCGGCCTCCTGCGCCTGGCCCTGCGGTTCTTGCTCCAGTTGCTGCTGGTATTCCGCTTCCTTCACCGAACGACTGGATTGGAGCAAAGATGAGTAGACCACCGGGTCCGGCTCGTCTGCTTTTTCGTCCTTTTTGCTGTTCAACGCCACGCGCATCTCCGGCTTATCGTCGGCAACAGTATCATGGAACGCACCGTCCACCTGCTCTAATGTCTCAGGTCTAAAATCATTCACCTGACCTGCTTCAAGCTGCGGCTCCAGATAGATCTCTGACTCCGTAGCATGATGCGGTTCAGCCAGCAAAGGATCATAGACCACATCGGGAGCGGTGGAGGATATTTTCGGGTCACTTCCCGTCCATGCTTCCTCTTGCTGAAATCCCCATACTTCCGGTGTCTCATGCTCATGCTTTACCTCTGAAGTGCTATCTTCAACAGCTTTATCCGCCCAAGGATCATAGATCCGGTGCGGGTCTACAGCAGGCTCATAACCTTGCTGTTCCGATGATGACTTCTGTTCCCCATACTCCTGTGACGGCTGTTCCCAGGAAGCGTACTCCTGCTGAGCTGGCACCCTGTATGAAGATTCAGACTCCGTCGTGTGATCGGATACAGTATCCTGAGTGGCATAAGTTTCTTCCTGACGCTGCTCTCCATTCGTGGAAAAGGGTTGAGCGGGATGTTCAGGTGCGTGCACCACCGTAAATTCCTCATCCAGCCAAACCGCTGTCTCCTCCGCATGGGAGCTTTCCACCCCGTGCAGGGAGAGAACACCAGTAATATTCAGACTACGTAATGACAGCAGGTCCACATCAAAATTCTCAATCTCAACAGAGATGTCTTCCAATCTTCCTACCCGATTCAGTGGAATCGTAATTTCCACAGGGATCAAATGATGAAGCTCGCTCGTTACCTGTTCAGGTGTGCGGTACACGCCCTCCAGCAGCAAATGCCCTCGCAAAGCGGCATGGTCGCCGTGGGCTACAACCTGAATGCGTGGCAGAAGCTCAATTTCCTCCAACTCAGCAATCCCGGCAGCTTCCTCCGTCAAATGAATGCGTTCATAAATATCAAAACGCAAGCCTTGCGGCTGATCATTCTGTTGTTTGTTCAAGGATGGCATCCTCCTTTGGGCAGCCTCCGCACACCTCTGACTCCTGTCAGGCGCACGGAAACTCCATATTGCAAACCGTTTCTAGGTTCAAGTATATGCGCCAAAATAGAAGGCATGCCATCTTTTATAGCTGTTTATGCAGCTTTTGAAAATCATCCGGCCAAGCATCTTCCACAGTAATCGTTTCACCGCTCAGCGGATGACGGAAGGTAAGACGCTCTCCGTGCAGCGCCTGCCTGCCAAAATCAGCAGCCCGTCCCCCGTATAATACATCCCCCAATAACGGATAGCCCGCATGGCTAAGATGAACGCGAATCTGATGCGTTCGGCCTGTTTCCAGTGTTAAATATACGAGGCTAACCGCCTTTCGACCACTCCCCCACACTTCACCAAGTTCCACATGGGTAACCGCGCTCTGTCCGGTCGGAGAAACACGGCGACGCTGCTTGTGATGCCTGTCCTTGCCTATCGGCCAATCCAGCGTCCGCAGTGATGAAGGGACTTCACCCCGTACCAAAGCCACATAACGGCGACCGATATCCTTGGCCCGCATCTGTTCGTCCAGCTTGAGCAACGCGAATTCATTTTTGGCATACAGCACCGGGCCTGTCGTATCCGTATCCAGACGATGCACATGCCGTACTGCCGCATGGATGCCATTCATCTCATAATACGATGCGACCGCATGATCCAACGTCAGTGGACCCTCTTTTACAGCTCCGTCCGGGTGTACCGCCATACCCGCCGGTTTGTGTACGACCAGGCAAAAATCATCCTCATACAACACCTTCAAATCGTACCAGCGAGGGGTCACGCCAAGGTCCGCAACGGGAAAAAGGGCCAGCCGCAACCGGTCACCCGCAAGTTCAATCTGCTTTTCGTGTCGCAGTCTGCGCCACAGCTTATCCGGTAGCTCCAAACGGTTCAGCAACCAGTGATCTACAGCATCAGTGCGATGTTCACCCTCTGTGATTTCCCGTCCCGGTGTGACTTCCAGCCACGGTCCCCGTCTTTTCCAGCCGCCTTGCCAGCTCATAGACGTTTGAGCGCGCGATAGTTCGCTTCAATGGTAGCATCAATATCTTCCACCGTATGCACACCCGATACAAACATGCCCTCGAATTGGGATGGCGCCACACAGACTCCCTCGTTCACCAATTCGGTAAAGTAACGACGAAAGTGGTCCTGATTACTTGCTTTAGCTGTATCAAAATTGACAACCTTCTCTTCCGTGAAAAATGGACAAACCATGGAGCCTACACGGTTGATCGTGACAGGTATGCCCAGCTCACGTGCATTACGTTCAAATCCGGCCTGAAGCCGTGCTGCCCGTTCTTCCAGTCGATCATATACTTCTGGCGTCAGCAATTTAAGCGTCGAATAGCCTGCTGCCATAGCCAGCGGATTTCCGCTAAGCGTACCCGCCTGATAGATCGGACCAGAAGGTGCAATCTGTTCCATAATATCGCGACGTCCGCCATAGGCACCTACAGGCAGACCTCCGCCAATGACTTTACCCAGGCATGTGAGATCCGGGGTTACACCAAAACGACCTTGAGCTGAATGAAGTCCTACCCGAAATCCGGTCATGACTTCATCAAAAATCAGCAGGCTTCCATACTCCCGGGTTACCTCACGCAAACCTTCCAAAAATCCAGGCTGTGGCGGTACAACTCCCATATTTCCAGCGACTGGCTCGACAATAATGGCGGCAATTTCCTCGCCGAATTTTTCAAAGGCCAGTTTCACAGAAGCCAAATCATTATAAGGAACGGTGATCGTATGTGTGGCCACGACCTCGGGTACACCCGGACTATCGGGCAGACCCAGTGTTGCCACACCAGAGCCTGCTTTAATCAGTAAGCTGTCCGCATGACCATGATAAGAGCCTTCAAATTTAAGGATTTTGCTGCGGCTCGTAAATCCGCGTGCAAGTCGGATCGCGCTCATCGTCGCCTCGGTTCCCGAGTTGACCATACGAACGATATCCACGGAAGGAACACGCTCACAAACGAGCTTCGCCATTTCGGTTTCCGCCAACGTTGGCGCTCCGAAGCTGGTTCCTTTGATAACTGCAGCCTGTAGAGCCTTGACGACCTCAGGATGTGCATGTCCCATAATGAGCGGTCCCCATGAACAAACATAGTCAATATAGGATTGACCGTCGATATCATATACCCGCGATCCTTCTCCACGGTCGATATAAACGGGCGTAATGCCGACGGATTTAAAAGCCCGGACCGGACTGTTCACGCCACCCGGAATATATTGCTTTGCCTCATCAAAGGCTACTTTGGAGCGCGCATCTTCGCGCACTTTTCGTTGTTCGTTGATCATTTTGATCACTCCTGTCTTCTGAAAAATCGCTTATTGCTTCAACCATCTCGCTGCATCCTTGGCGGAATAGGTAATAATCATGTCTGCACCCGCACGTTTCATACTCGTCAAAATCTCCAGCACCATCGCTTTTTCATCAATCCAGCCTTGAAGAGCTGCCGCCTTGACCATGGCATACTCACCGCTGACGTTGTAAGCCACCATAGGCAGATCAAATTGATCCTTAATCGTGCGCATCACGTCTAGGTAAGAAAGAGAGGGCTTCACCATCAGCATATCCGCACCTTCCATCACGTCGGATTCTGCTTCTCGCAATGCTTCACGTGCATTAGCAGGGTCCATCTGATAGGATTTGCGGTCACCGAATTGCGGTGCAGAATCTGCCGCTTCCCGGAAAGGGCCATAAAAAGCAGACGCATATTTGACGGAATACGACATAATCGGAATATGTGAAAAGCCTTCCTCATCCAGCCCTCGTCGAATCGCCTGCACAAAACCGTCCATCATATTGGATGGCGCGATAATATCAGCGCCCGCTCTCGCTTGAGAAACGGCTGTACGTACCAGCACCTCCAGCGATTCGTCATTCAGCACTTCACCACATACCTCGCCATCATGCTCATGCATGTGAACCATGCCGCAGTGCCCATGATCCGTAAACTCGCACAAACAAGTGTCAGCCACAACCAGCAGCTCGGGATAACGCGACTTGATCAGACGTGTAGCTTCCTGAACAATACCATCGTCCACAAAAGCCGAAGTCCCCAAGCTATCCTTCGTCTCCGGTATGCCAAACAGGAGCACGGCAGGAATGCCAAGCTCACTAATTTCTTTCAGTTCTTCTTCCAGTTGATCCAGAGAAAAGCGGTACACACCGGGCATGGAGCTAATTTCCTGCTTCACTCCTGTACCGAATGTTACGTAGATCGGCTGGATAAAATCAGCCGGATTCAATACCGTCTCACGCACCATGCTACGGATGGCAGCAGATTGACGCAAACGGCGATGTCTGGTAAAAGGAACACGCATGATTGCAAACCTCCAGTTTTTATACATTCATTTAGTAAAATAAAATTATGATGTCACAGCATTCGATTGTTTCCAGTCACATAGCGATTGGATCAGACTTTCGATGGTTGCCTTTTCTGCCATGAAACTGACGGTCAGGCCCGCCTGGGTCGCTGTTTCTCCAGTGAGAGGGCCAATCACAGCGATCGTCACTCCCTCCAGCAGCGACAGCGGATCTTCGACTCCCATCTGCCTGAGTGCTTCCAGAAAAAAGGTGACCGTTGAGGAACTGGTAAAAGTAATCGCATGGATGGAACGTTCCTCAAGCAGCTTGAGCAGTTCATCATCCTGTGCGTTTGCCGCCAGCACGGTTCGATACAAATCGGCCTCAGTCACCTCAAGTCCCAGCTCTCTCAGCTTCTCCGGCAGCCAGGACCGGGCAAGATCTCCTTTTGGCAGAAATACATTCTGACCTGCCTGCAAATCCTGCTCAAACGCTTCGAGTAAGCCCTCTGCCTGAAAAGGGCCTTCGATCTGCTCCGCTTCAATTCCGTGCGTGCGAAGTGCCGCCGCTGTAGCCGGTCCGACTGCGGCAATACGCGCCTTAAATAGCGAACGAACATCCTTGCCTTGTTCCTTCAGATGAGTGAAAAAGTATTCCACTCCGTTAACGCTGGTAAAAAACACCCAGTCGTATTCAGGCAATCGTGCAAACGCCTCAGTAATTTGTCGTTTCGTTGGCTCGTCCGTAGGGACAACCGTCTGGATGACGGGAAATTCATAAGGCTCTCCGCCAAGCTCCTCAATCCGATGAACCAGACTGCTAGCCTGTGCACGTGCACGTGTAACCAAAATCCGCTTGCCGAACAAAGGCATATCCTCAGCCCATTTTAACTGCTCACGCTGATTCACCACTTCTCCGACAACGATGACGGCGGGAGGCTGAAAATTCGCGGCTTTCACCTTGGCCTCAATATCTTCCAGCGTACCCACCAGTGTATCCTGCTCCGCACGGGTTCCCCAACGGATCAAAGCAACGGGGGTGCCAGGCGGCTTGCCATGCTTCATCAATTGCTCACTAATATAGCCGATCTTCGCCACACCCATCATAAAGATCAGTGTGCCCGTTGCGTTCGTTACTTTATCCCAATGAATACTCTTGTCGAGTTTGTCCGGACTTTCATGCCCCGTAATGATAGACAGCGATGAGGCCATATCCCGGTGTGTGACCGGAATGCCCGCATAGGCAGGTACACTGATCGCTGATGTAATGCCGGGTACGATCTCATAGGAAATACCGTGTTTGCGCAACAGTCCGGCTTCTTCGCCGACCCTCCCAAAAATGGTGGGGTCCCCACCTTTGAGCCGGACGACCGTTTTTCCTTCCAGAGCCAGATCCACCAGCAGCTGATTGATTTCCTCTTGCTTCATGGTGTGACGATCCGGCAGCTTGCCGACATATATTTTCTGAGCACCTGGCTTCATCAAACCCAAAAGGCGAGGGCTTGCCAGTCTGTCATAGACAATCACATCACCCAGTCGAATGCATTCCCAGCCCTTGACCGTAATCAGTCTTGCGTCTCCGGGTCCTGCGCCTACTAAATAAACCTTTCCCGCCATTCCATCATCCCCTCACCTGCGCCAGAATTTGTTCCGCTCCTTTGGCGATCAAGCTGGCCGCCACCACTTCTCCCAGCTTTTGCGGATCATTTCCCTGGAGCGTTTCCTTCAAAATAACCTCGCCATCCGGCGTTCCTACCATGCCCGTGAGGCGGATCTCTTGGCCAGCCCAGACTGCGTGGGCCCCGATTGGCACCTGACATCCCCCATTGAGCACGCCAAGGAAGGTTCGTTCTGCCGCAACTGTATCCGAGGTATCCCGGTCGTTGTATAGGCGCAGCAATGCGAGTAGCTCTTCATCATTGGCGCGACATTCAATACCGAGCGCTCCCTGCCCAACTGCCGGCAAGCAGTCTTCCTCCGGTATATAGGACGTAATTCGGTCTTTCCAGCCCATCCGGTGCAAGCCTGCAGCCGCCAAAATGATGGCGTCAAAACCTTCAGTCTCCAGCTTTTTCAGACGGGAATCAATATTACCACGCACAGGCTCCAATTGTAGATCAGGTCGCATGGACTTGATTTGACTGGCCCGGCGCAGGCTGCTCGTACCCACTTTTGCCCCTTGAGGCAAATCCTCCAAGCTCTTGGCGCCCAATGTAACGAGGCAATCGCGTGGGTCCTCACGGCGCGGTACAGCGCCGTTGACAAGCCCTTCCGGCAATTCGGACGGCATATCCTTCATACTATGTACTGCCATATCAATCTCACCAGCCAGCATGGCCTGTTCAATCTCTTTGACAAACAGCCCTTTGCCACCCACTTTGGACAAGGTGACATCCAATATTCGATCACCCTTGGTCAGAATTTTCTTCACGACAAACTGCATATCCAGCCCATGCTCCGCGCACAGCACGTTCAAATCCTCAATGACATGCCCGGTCTGAGTTAGCGCCAGCGCGCTCTGTCTGCTGCCTACCACAATTGTTCGCATGTTATTCCTCCTGATTTTGCGCAATCCATAGGTCTATTTCTTTTTCGGTCCAAGCAATAAATTCATGACGTCGTATTTGATCCAAAATACCGCTACTCGCCAAGCGCCTCAGTAGTTTGGTTCTTTGCTGTGGGGAACTTACAGTACGTTTGATGATCTGTCGCATATCGTGCATGAAATCCAGATATGGCTCGTATTCGCTACCGAACAACGTATCCAAAGTTGATGTAATATCAGCGGTCACAGCGGGACCTGCCCCTTCTGTGGAAATACTAATCGTCAGTCTCCCCCGCCGAATGATACCCGGCGTTATAAAGTCAGCCTCTTCCGATCGATCCGTCACATTTACCAGTATACCCCTTTGTCTGGCCTCATGCGCAACCGCATTATTCACTTCTCTCCGGTTCGTCGCCGCATATACAAGAAAGGCTCCCTGGAGGTCACCCTCGCGATATACGCGATTTACCCAGTGGAGCTGTTTGTGATCGGCCAGAACCAGTAAATCCGGCGTTATATTTGGACTGATGACGGTAATGAACGCCCCGCTTTCCATCATCCCCTTTACCTTGCGTTCCGCAATCCTACCACCGCCTACAACACAACAGATCTTATTCTTACAATTCAACGATATTGGGACAAAATGCTGCAAAAGGCTTTTCACTCTCCCGTCCACTGATGAAATACAGACCAGGAATTCAGCAAAAAATTAAGAATTAATAGCGTGTAGCCCACCAATGCCCACTTCGCCATCACAAGGCCCGACTTCTGATTGAATCTTTTGCTCACTAAAAATACAATATACACGCACAGGGCTATCGCTGTCATCAATACTTTCGTATCCAGTAGCAGACGCCAGCGTTCTTCAGCAATAATAGAGATGACGGCAACTACAATGGAGACCCCAAGCAAAGGAGTACCAATCAACAGCGCCATATGGGTATACCGATCCATCATTTCCAGACTCGGCAGACGCCGGATCGTATCATTCCATTTCTTGACTTTCAATTTACGATGCAAAAACAGATAGAGCCCCGAAAATACAGCCGCTACCGTCATGGCTAAAAAAACAAAA
>NZ_ASRY01000096.1 GCF_000520815.1 Paenibacillus maysiensis
CCCCGATAGATAGAACCATTCGGACGGGGAAGGCTCACCCTCAAGTACAAAAGGTAGCTGCTCCGCCGTATGCCATTCATGGCTCAATTGGTCAAAATAACGGATCGGCGGTTCTTCGGACAATTCCGTGTCTTCCTTGCCCTTCAGCCAATAATCAAACCAACGCAGCTGCTCTAGATGATGACCGCCGTCCGCCTGCTCGCCATGATCGATTCCGCCCGCTCTACGCCCCCATGGAATGTGGGCCCACGGGCCAACGATGAGCCGATGAAAGCAATCCGGTGTGGCAGTAGCTTGCAGAGCCTCAAATGACTGCAGCGTGCCCATCAGGAAACCGTCATACCAGCCGCCAATATGCAAAGCTGGCACCGGCTCCCCCACG
>NZ_ASRY01000097.1 GCF_000520815.1 Paenibacillus maysiensis
AGATTGTATAAAACATTTAGAGGTAAGAATTCCATGGCAAAGGCGAACGCTGTCGCTTCTTCAGATTCAAATGAATCGCTTCGCTGCGTCGGCAGGAACGCCCACCACTAAGGCGCCAAGATCTCGATAAGACTCCCCTTTGGCGTGGGAAGTGAAAGGTATTAAAATATGAGAAGCCTGATGGCTTCTCGGAACTACTGTAAATAACTACACACACACTGGATATTGCTTATAGGGAGTTTTGTTATGGAATTGATTAGTGGAAATACGTATTGGCCTAGTATTCTGGAGCAGAAACTGGATTTTCCTCCTTTAACAGAAGATTTGACTTGTGATGTGCTTATCGTCGGCGGTGGGATGGGTGGAGCGCTCTGTGCCTGGCTGCTAGGGGAGCGAAAGGTAGATACGGTCGTGATTGATAAGCGCAAACTGGCGCATGGAAGTTCTTCGGCCAATACCGGATTGCTGAAATATAGCAACGATAAGACGCTGACCTCTTTTATCAACACCTTTGGTGAGGCTAATGGGGTACTGTTTTATCGGATGTGCAAGGATGCGCTGGATCAGTTGGAAAAGCTGGCTGGCACAGTGGACCTCGACCCGTCCTTTATCCGCCGCAGCAGCCTGTATTATGCGAGTACACCCGAGGATGTGTCGGTGCTCCAAAAAGAGTTCGAACAGCTAACCCGCTTTGGATTCCCGGTGGAATATTGGGGTGAGCAACAGGTGGCTGCTCGTTTTCCTTTTCGTAAACCGGCTGCGCTGTATACACACGAAGATGCTGAGGTGAATCCGTTTCGTTTTGTACAGGGACTCCTGCAATCCGCCAGTCGTCTTGGTGTACGCTTATATGAGCATACCGAAGCGAAGCATTTTGAATTTGGCGACAATGAGGTCGTTTGTCATACCAGCGGTGGAACCATTCGGGCGAAAAAGGTTGTTTTTGCGGCAGGCTATGAGTCCCAGGAAATTAAAAAGGATCGTGGAGCCATACTGGAAAGCTCTTATGCGATTGCCACTAATCCAGTTGGAGATTCAGCCATGTGGCATGAGCAATGTCTGATCTGGGAAACCGCCCGTCCTTATCTGTATATACGCTCCACCACGGAAGGACGCGTGATTATCGGAGGGCTGGATGAACCTGTACTCGTCCCGGACCAACGTGAAGTCAGACTGTTGCACCAACAGAAAAAGCTGCTGCAAGCATTACAGGAGCATTTTCCGGATATACCCTTCAAGATTGATTATGCATGGGCAGCCGTCTTTGGCTCCTCCCATGATGGCTTACCGTATATTGGCCCGCACCCGCGCTTTCCGAACTGCTACTTTTTGGAGGGCTACGGGGGAAACGGTTCAGTTACCAGCATGATGGCTGCACAGCTATTGGCTGATGAACTGACGGGCACACACCGACCTGAGATGGAGCTTTTTTCACTAACACGTACCACCAAGCCTTCACCCGAAATCACGGAGCCGCTGGCTTAATAAATACGAAATACGAAGTACGAAAGAGCCTCCAATTCCCATTTTCGTGGATTTGGAGGCTCTTTTTTTGAATATATTTCAAGCTACTCGGTTTGCCTGTGCCAGCGTCGTGCCTTGGACTGAGACTTGCTCTGTTTCGTTGTTTGCTCCTTCTTTAGCACATTACGCATAAATACCCATCCCGCCACGGGCATTAATGCAAGTCCAATCAACAGCCAGATCATGGCTATAGGTGCCTTGCTCATACTCAACACACCCAGAAAGATAAGCATTCCTGTCAATCGACCTACCATCAGACACAACTCGCGTAGTACGACCAGTTCGACCCTTTTATTTACATCCTTTTCACTAACCCCCATCAAGTCAAAGCTCGCAGAGATCATCGGGATTAAATATAATGGCAAAAACAAGGCGGTCCCGATGCCCATAATCAGCAGCGTGCTATACTCCATACGCCACAGTAACGGCACAAGCGCAATCACCAGCAGCGAGGCACCCAACAGCATGCCAACCGAGCGATAATGTGGCTTGAGCCATTTGCCAACAGCCCAAAAGCTGAAAAATGAAACTGCGGATGTAATAAGCGAAAACTGCGCCAGCTTCCACTCCTGCTGAGTAGCGACGTACACAAGCAGCGTAATCAGGAAGGCAAAAACGCCTTCACGAATGCCCTGTGTAACAAGCGACAACGACAATGGCCGCCACATACTTCCTTTTTGCGACAAACGCTGCTTGGGCTCCAGCCAATTGTAACTTCCTGTCGTCTTACGCTTGCGAAGAAAGAAACTCAGCACTACCCCTACCACATAAAGTGCTAAAGAGATGCTAAATATCACGCGGTATCCCGCATCATCCTCCATACGGGCGATAATCCAGCCGGACAGCCAGGGACCAACAATACCCGAAAACGAGCCCAGCAGGCCCACCCATCCGTTAAAATGATCCCGGCTTACCCGATCTGTGACCTCAAAAAAAATCACATTAAAAGCTAGCCAAAACAAACCCAACGCTGCACCCAATAGCATCCCTAACGGCCATATGTAGTTTACAGCCTGCGATCCCGTATATAAAACCACCAGATAAAATAATCCGGACAACGCGGTCCCTACGCGCAGAGCATTCATTTTGTTATGCTCCTTGACCCATTTTCCAGCCACCCAGACCATGATTCCCAGCGCAATTTGCTGACTAACATTAAACCAGCCAATCATCGCGTAATCCTGCCTGCTTTTCCACAGATATACGTTAAGAAAAGTACCTGACAAAGCTGCCGCAAACACAAACAATCCATTCAGGCTTAGCAGCAGAATGGATTGTCCGTTCAGGTTTGATTTCAATGAATTTCCCCCTAACCGAAAATCACCATTCAGCTCCTTTTAACTTAGCTTGCTTCAGAGCTTCTTCGGCTTAAGATGCCCGAATTCAACTTGGGCTTATCCGGGGGAATATAATTAATTGTTGGAAATACCACTCAGCTTCTCCAACAAACGCAATCGGTCATCCTCTGACAACGTCTGCTGAACATGGAAGCAGCTTGGACATACATATACATTTAAGACAAACGGTAAATCCAGAACAGGTCTTCCGAGCGCAGGAGACATCGACGGTACAAAGCCTTCTTCGGTCACGGTTTGCGAACCTGCATGCAGCATGTATTCACCGCATTGGGAGCATTCAAGAACCTCATCTTGTCTGTCGAGTATTTGTTCAGCGCCTTGTTCATAAGCCATTAGATCCGCACCGCTTTCTTCAAATTTTTGCAGGGTATGCAGCACAGGCAGCTTGTGAAGCTCGTTGTCCTGCAACAATGGAGCGTCAGCCGGCTTTTCAACTACGACTTCATCCTCTGCTTCATATAAAATATCCTGCTCATCCTCATCCCCAAGCTGAATGCTCAACGTACGATAGCCCTTGAGGTCTTCCTTCCCAGGGGAAGGCGCTGCTTGACCCACAGAAGTCGCATCATCATGGCTGTGTTCGTGGTCATGTGCATGAGTATGCATGTGTTCACTTTCTCCATGTCGGTGCTCATCCGTATGCCCATGAACATGTGCAGAAGCAGACTCCGTTTCATCTTCATCATCGGTGATATCCGAATACCCTTTCAGGTCATTATGGCAATAAGGGCACTCTTCTTCAGGTCCCAATTCTTCATCCCAAATAATTTCCATGTTACACCATGGACAAATGGTCATTTCCAAGCTTCATCATCCTTCCGTTCCATGCGTATACCAAGCTCTAGTATACAGGATGTGTCAAGTTACACTGGCACCAATCACATAAGATAACGATATCGAGATAATCATGGAGAACAAGCCGACAGCGCGGTTGTCCTCCTTAATTTCCTGATCGATTGAAAATACCGGTGTCAGAAACTCAAACAGAAAGTACGCCGCAAGCAGCAGTAAAAAGCCGACGAACGACCAAATCATCGTATCGTACACGCTGGATTTGGCTTCCATCGCAAAGCGGAGCACGTTGCAAATACCGAACATTTTCCCGCCCGTAGCCATCGCTACTGAAATATTGCCGCGTTTGATCTCTTCCCAGCATTTATACCGGGTTACCAGCTCAAAGCATGACAAAAATACAATCAGCTCCAGCACCGCCACCGAGAAATAGCCCAGCATCATTCCTAACGGATGTGACAGCAATTCATCAATCGCCATCTTCACTTTGTCCCTCCCGTTCTACAAAGCATTCCCGACCGAATGGCCGGTAACCCGTAGCTCATTCCAATTCAGCAACCGTCACGCCTGTGCCGCCTTCATTGTAATTTCCGATACGGTAGCTTTTCACATGCTTATGCTTGCGAAGGTACTCCTGAATACCGGTCCGAAGAACCCCTGTTCCCTTGCCATGAATAATGTGTACCTGCCCCAGATTGGCCAAAAATGCTTCATCCATGAAGCGATCTACCTCCATCAGCGCTTCCTCCACGTTCGCACCGCGCAGATCAAGCTCATTTCGCACATTTTCATCCCGTGTTCGCTTAATGCCAGTTACCGGCTTCTGGACTCTCGGTGCCGTTGTTTGGGCGGGTTGCAGCAGCTCCAGATCGTCCAGACTGACCTTCATTTTCATGATTCCCAGTTGCACCACGGCTTCCTTGCTACCGGACAGTTCCACCACATGGCCTTTTTTATTCAGACTGTGAACGGATACCTCATCGCCAGCTACGATAGAACGTGTACGTACAGCGGCCGGGCGCTTGACTGCGCTTTTCTTACGCTGTTTCGGTTCCGCTTCATCCAGCTCTCTGCGGGCTGCAATCAGCCTGTGCTCCTTAACAGAGGCTCCTTCTTCCTGAGCCAACTTACGCAGATCAGCAATGATTATCTCCGCTTCACTGCGAGCTTTGTCCACGAGACCTCTTGCTTCGTCCGCAGCCTTTTCCAGCATACGATCCCGCTGTGCTTCCAGCTTATCCAGCTCATTCTGGTGACGGGTGCGCAGTTCTTCCATCTCACCACGCAATTGCTCCGCCTTTTCCCGCTCCTGCTCGGCTGTCAGACGATTCTGTTCCAGTGACGCAATCATATGCTCTACGCGCTGATCTTCTTCCGTCACCTCACCGCGGGCATAATCCAAAATACGGCCCGGCAATCCCAAGCGCTCAGCAATGGCAAAAGCGTTACTTCGACCGGGCACACCCACGAGAAGACGGTATGTCGGGCTTAATGTAGCAACATCGAACTCCATGCTCGCATTAATGATTCCTTTGCGCTCATAAGCATAAGCTTTCAATTCGCTATAGTGAGTCGTCGCAACCATACGGCAACCCAAAGCATGCATATGCTCCAGAATGGATACAGCCAAAGCCGAGCCTTCCGCAGGATCGGTTCCTGCACCTACCTCGTCAAGCAGCACAAGGCTTTTCGGCGTCATATTTTTCAGGATGCTGATAATGTTGGTCATATGACTGGAAAAGGTACTCAGGTTTTGCTCAATGCTTTGCTCGTCACCAATATCTGCATAGATCGCGTCAAATACGCACAGTTGGCTTTCGTCCTCTACAGGCACAAAAAGTCCCGACATCGCCATCAGACTAAGCAAGCCGATGGTTTTCAGCGTAACGGTTTTTCCCCCTGTATTCGGTCCGGTTACGATAATGGAGGTATACGAATTGCCCAGCTCCACATCAATCGGAACGACCTGCTCCAACGGAATAAGAGGGTGTCTGCCTTTTTTCAGCTTCAAGTAACCCCGATCATTCATCAAAGGCAAGGTTGCCTTCATCTCACGAGCGAGACGAGCTTTGGCGAAAATAAAATCAAGCGTCCCCAAAACATCTACATCATATAGCAGCATATCCGCTTGTTCTGCGACAAGTGCGGTCAGCTTTTGTAAAATCACTTCGATTTCGCGTTCTTCTCTCAACCGTGTTTCCCGCAGCTTGTTGTTCATGGCCACGATGGATTCAGGCTCGATAAACAGCGTTGCACCGGACCCGGATTGATCATGCACAATTCCGCCAAAATAAGAACGATACTCGGCTTTAACCGGAATTACAAAACGGTCTCCACGGATCGTAATCAACTGATCCTGAAGCATTTTGGATACGGTGGAGGAACGAATCATGGAATCGAGCTTTTCTCGAATACGCACTTCACCCGAGCGCAGCTCTCTGCGGATTTGTGAAAGCTCTGTACTGGCAGAATCCAGCACCTCTGCATTTTCGTCGATACAGCCTTTAATCGAGTTTTCCAGACCTCTCTGTTCTGAAAGCTGCTCACTCCAATACAGCAGTGTTTCAACTGGATTTTCCTCATGCAAACTTGCCACGTACACCTGTACACGGCGCGCAGCCTGAACTGTTGTCCGAATGCCAAGCAGCTCCTGCGGACTCAGTGTTCCCCCGATACGGGCGCGCTTGACCGCTGGAGTAATATCCACGACTCCGTTAAACGAGGGTACTCCTTTAAGTCGATCGGCAGCATAGGCCTCATCCGTGCCTGTCAGCAATTTCTTGATATGCTCCAAATCATCGCTGGGCTGTAACCGCTGGGCTGTCTGCTGACCAATCGCGGTTTGAGCATAGTGACTTAGTTTATTTAAAATTTTTTGATATTCTAGGGTTTTGAATATTTTAGAGTCCAACTTCACTACTCCTTTCACTTATATCTATATTATAACGAAAGCCGCGCACTTACGCTATTTGCCAACTCTGCTTACACATAAGAAAGCCGTTTATGCCACACAATACCTTTGTATAACCCTGTACATTCAAAAAAACAAAGGAGGTTATTCCGTGAGCATTCTCGGGCACATTGTGCGTTTCATCGTTGCCGCTTTGGTTCTGATGGTCGTAAGCTGGATCGTTCCCGGCTTTAGTGTAGGCGGCTTTTGGAGCGCGCTGATCCTTGCCATTGTCATTGCCTTGATCGGTTACATCATTGAGGCTATGTTTGGCCGACGCGTTTCACCATTCGGACGCGGTATCGTAGGCTTTCTGGTGAGCGCTCTGGTTATCTGGATCGCTCAATATGTCGTGACCCATGTCAGTGTTTCCGTTCTGGGCGCATTGCTCGCTGCATTGGTTATCGGGATTATCGACCTCTTCATTCCGGTATCGACACCGTTTGAAGCCGGCCGCAAGAGCGAGAAATAATTTGGGTTCACATTTCCGACAAGGTTGTTCCACAGCAGATTTCTTCTGCCGATGGACAGCCTTTTGTCATCTACAGAACCGAACAGAATACAGCATACAAATAATCCCCGGCGATAAGCAGCCGGGGATTGCATTGCATGTATAATCCGTATCTACTGATCCTGTTCGATTAATTCAATCCACTCATTGTACTCGGATTGAAGCTTGGTATACTCTTCTTGCAATTGACGTAATTCCATCGATATCTTCTCCGTATTTTCCCGATCCACATCCTGCTGAACCTGTAAAAGACGAAGCTGATGAGCCGCCAGTTCATACTTCTGACCGACTTCCTCCAGCTCGGACTGTAAAGCCATCCGTTCCTGATCTACAGATTGCCGTTCAGCCTTCGCCGCCTCGGCAGCTTCAACGGCCAGACGAATTTCCTCTTGAAGCTGTTCCTTTTGTTCAACTGTTACGGCTATTTCCCGTTCCCACGAAGCAAATTCTTTCTTGCGGGCAGCATCTTCGGCTTCCAAACGTTCCGCTTCGGCCTTCAACTGCTCATATTTAAGCTGCCATTCCAGTGATTCTTCTTCAGCACGCTCCAGTTCCTTCCGCCGTTCGCTATCTTCACGCTGGAGCTGCTTGATATTCTGTCCCAGTTGCTCTGCCCGGCTCTTCATGCTTCCATACTGCTCCTGAAGTGTTTTGTAAGCCTTTGTTCCCTCTTGCTCACGCAGGATTACCTTCTCCAGCTCGTCCTGAACCCGAATCAACTCAGGTGAAAGCTCCTTGATTCTCGCTTCCAACTGCAACAAACGTTGCTGCTGCGCAGCAAATTTATGGTTTACAGCTTCAACCTCAGCCATGGCATGCTGTAATTGCTCCTGTACAGCCTCCTTCTGTTCACGTACTTCCAGTATCGAAAGCTCCAGCTGATCTACTGCGAGCTGGCGTTCCTCTGCAAGCTTCTGCCAAGACTTCTCGCTTTCCGCCAGTGTAGCCAACTCACTTTGCAGTTTGCGGGAGGACACATGCGCCTGTTCCAGCAACTTCTGCATCCGGCGCTGTTCTTCCTCCAGCTTGGCCGCCTGCTGCTGCGTTGCCTTGGCTTTTGCCGCCAATTCATCGTAACGGCTTTGCAGCTCTTCACGCGCAAGTGTATCCGCCTGCTCTCGCTCTGTTGCAGCCAGTCGCTGTGCTTCCAGCGTAGACTCCAGCTCGGATTGCTGTTTCTTCAAAGCTGCAACCTGCTCTTGCGCCTCTCCCAGACGGGAAGACAGCTCTGTACTGCCTGCTTGTACCTGCTCCAATTGCTCTTGAAGCTCCTCGATTCGAATTTCCTGCTCCAGTGCAGCTTCCTCGGCCCGTTTCTCCGCTTCCTGATGCTGAAGCTTTTCTTCATTCAACGCCAATTCCGCCTGTTTACGCTCCTGCTCCAGCTGCTCGTTTAGCTCAGACCACTTGCCCTGCCATTCGGTGACCTTCCGGCTATGCTCCTGCTGCAAAGCAGAACGCAGCTTGTCCAGCTCTGTACGCTGACGCTCCTGATGAGCCTTCTCCGCAGCCGACAGCTGGGCTTCCGCCTGCTTGACCGCTTCGGCCAGCTCCTTCTTGGTTTGCTCCTCCATCTGGCGGATACGGGCATTTGCCGCCTCCTGCTGCTCTTTCAGCTTACGGGAAGCTTCCTGACGGGACTCCTCCAATTGACGTTCAGCCTGCTTTTGTCCATTTTCGAGTTCTGCTGATTTTTTCTCCTGCTGTTCCAGCTTCGCCTTTAATTCGGCAATTTCCCTGGCTGATGCGGATTCGGTCTCCCTCCATTTTTTCAGAACCGTTTCCTTCTCTTCCTTCAATTGGGCAAAAGACTGCTGCATATCCGTATTTTTTTGCTGCTGTTCTCCAAGAGCCGTCTGAAGTTGAGCCAGTTCGCCCCGAAGCTCCGCCCGCTCCCCGGCCAACCGGTTCATATGACTCTGAATTTCCTGAATTTGTACAGCTTCTTCTGCCATATGAACCGCAGCCAGCACGGCAATTCGGGGCATATCAAGACGCGAATGAGCCTGAGAAATGCTATGCATGCGTTCATCCACGTAATTGGCAACCTGCTTCATATAATCGGTATTACTGCCGACGAGTTTATAAGAAGTACCGTAGATCTCTACAGTGACGCGAGTACGATCTGGTGTAGTCACAATTATGCCCTCCTTCAATACTACTGTATGTTGATTCTAAGTTGTGTCCGGTACTATGGTAACCCGCTCTTCGTGAAGCGTTCAACCCCATTAGTCCGGTTTCCCCGCAGCGGGTGAATATCAGAGTAGAGAGCTTCAATGATGATAGGCCAAAAAGCCGTATCGAACCTCTGTCACTAAGATTCGATACGGCTCCCCGCATTTCCTGCTACTTTCTCAATTCCGCTTCAAAAGTTTGTTCCAGAGACGTCACGACAGGAATATGCGCCGCATTAATCTCTTCATCCGTCAGCGTATGCTCCCAATGACGGTAGGTCAGGGAGATAGCTACACTCTTCTTGTCTTCGCCAAGCTTGCTACCTGTAAATACATCAAACACCCGTGCATCCTGTAATAGCTCTCCGCCCGCCGCATGAATCACACGCAGCAGTTCGCCTGCTTCTACGTCCTTATCCACCACAAGGGCAATGTCGCGTTCCACGGACGGGAAGCGAGCCAGCTCTCTGAACTGAATGTGGCTGTTAGCGTGTTCGATCACCTGTTGCAACGCAATTTCCGCTATATACGTATCATTCAGCCCATAAGATTGTTGCAGCTCTGGATGGATCTGCCCGATGGTACCGATTCGTTGGGAGGTCCCATTCACATCCAGCCATACCGAGGCGGAACGGCCCGGATGATAGCTTTGCGGCTGGTCAGCCACATAACGGATGCTTGCATCCAATCCAAAATAGTCAAATACCGTTTCCAGCGCGCCTTTAATATCAAAGAAATCGACCTTCTCAGCACCGATATTCCATTGTTTTTCACGGCGTACGCCAGTCAGCAGCAGACTAAGCACTTGAATTTCCTGAGGCTGGCGGGTCAGCGTTTGTTCCGCGGTATAAAATACAGTTCCTATTTCGAAAATCGCCAGATTTTCCTGCTTCCGGTTCATGTTATACACTGCTGTATCCAGCATTTGCGGAATAATGCTTGTACGCAGCACACTGCGGTCTTCGCTCATAGGCATCGCCAAGCGTACAGGATGGCTTCCCTCTGTCAGCGCATTAAACAAACCTGCACTATCCGGATGCACAAACGAGTAACTAATCGTCTCTTGCCAACCGCCATGGGCCAGCAATTTACGCAGCGAACGGCGCAGTGATTGCGATGCTGTCAAAGCACCCGGCGTCGTCGGTCCTTCAATCGGTGTCGTCGGAATGTTGTCGTAACCATATAGACGGGCCACCTCTTCAATCAAATCCACATCTATGGTAATATCTCCACGGCGTGTAGGTACTTCAACTTCCAGTACCCCTTGCTCTGCGTCGCCACATCCGAAATGAAGTCTGCCGAAAATCGTTTTCACCTCAAGCAGCGACAGTTCCGTCCCCAAATATCGGTTTATTTTATCTAACGACAGCTTAATAATGCGTTTCTCGGCCTTCGCAGAAGCAGATTCCACGATTCCTTGATGCACAGTGCCTCCTGCATAACGCTGAATCAGCGCTGCCGCACGGTTCACTGCAGGTACAACAGCACCCGGATCAACCTCTTTTTCAAAACGCAGGCTTGCTTCGGATCGAAGTCCAAGCTGACGGGACGTTTTGCGAACCGTACCGCCGTCAAACTTTGCGGATTCCAGCGCAATGCTGACCGTCGCATCCGTAACTTCAGAATTGGCTCCGCCCATCACCCCTGCCAGCGCAATCGGCTTCACGCCGTCTGTAATCAGCAGCATATGTGGCTCCAGCTTGCGCTCCTGATCGTCCAGCGTAACCAATGTTTCGCCTGCACGAGCGAGACGTACTTCTATGTTGCCATTTTCCAGCTTATCCGCATCAAAAGCATGCAACGGCTGACCGTATTCCAGCATGACATAGTTCGTAATATCCACGATGTTATTGATTGGACGAACACCCGCCGCCATCAGGCGGTTTTGAATCCACAGCGGAGAAGCCCCCACTTTTACACCCGTGATATATCGAGCCGCATAGTGCGTGCACAGTTCAGGTGTATCCACCTTTACCGACAGATGATCTGCCGCCGCATCGCTGATTTCCACCAAATCCTTAGCCGGTTCAGCCAGCGAAATGTCACGCCCCAGAATCGCGCTCACTTCATAAGCCGCACCATGCATACTCAAGCAATCCGAACGGTTTGGTGTCAGATCAAAATCCAGCACCTGATCATCCAGCGCCAGCAGCTTCGTAATCGGCGTACCGATTTCAGCATCCTCAGGCAGTACGAGAATACCTTCTTGCAGCTCTTTGGGCAGCAGCTTGTCATTCATGCCCAGTTCCTTCGCCGAGCAGATCATACCCATGGATACAACACCACGCAGCTTGGCCTTTTTAATCTGAAAATCTCCCGGCAGCTTCGCGCCCACGATGGCAACAGGAACCTTTTGCCCTGCATCCACGTTTTTGGCGCCACACACGATTTGCAAATCTTCCTCTTGTCCCGCATCGACGATACACACATTCAGCTTATCCGCATCAGGGTGTTTTTCCTTGCTTTTGACATAGCCGACCACGACGCCTGTAATCCCTTTGTTGCGATGTTCGACCTCATCAATTTCAATGCCCGAACGGGTGATTTTCTCAGCCAGATCCTCCGCGCTCACCTGATCCAGCGATACATACTCGGATAGCCAATCGAATGATACTTTCATATGGGTTCACTTCCCTCGATATAGTTGTTTATTGACGCGCAAACTGCTTCAAGAATGACAGGTCGCTGTTATAAAAATGACGAATATCGTCAATTCCGTATTTCAAAATGGCAATCCGCTCTACACCCATACCGAATGCAAAACCGCTATATACCTCGGGATCAAAACCGCCCATTTCCAGTACTTTCGGATGCACCATGCCACAGCCCAAAATTTCGATCCATACGCGCTCGCCATTTTTCTTTACAAAAGTCACGTCTACCTCAGCACTCGGCTCTGTGAACGGAAAGAAGCTTGGACGCAGACGGATTTCGGTCGATTCCCCGAACATTTCGCGTGCGAATTGCAGCAAGGTTCCCTTCAGATCACTCATGCGAATGTCTTTTCCAATCACAAGCCCTTCAATTTGGTGGAATTGGAAAGAATGCGTAGCATCGTCATCATCACGTCGGAAAACCGTACCCGGACAAATGACCTTAATCGGCGTCTCGCCCTTCATCGCCTCCATTGCGCGAATCTGAACGGGTGACGTATGGGTACGCATCAACAGATCCTCGGTCAGATAAAACGAATCCTGCATATCCCGCGCCGGGTGATTCTTAGGGAGGTTCAACGCTTCAAAGTTATAATAATCTGTCTCTGCCTGTGGACCCTCCGCAACCCGGTAACCCATACCAGTAAAAATGTCCTCAATCTGCTCAATTACTTTATTAAGCGGGTGCAGCCCACCTTGCGGCAATGTGCGTCCAGGCAGCGTAACGTCGATCTTTTCCGCTTGCAGACGCTCATTCGTCTCCGCTTTCGTGAACTCATCCTGTTTACGGTTGACGACTTCTTCAATCGCCTCGCGAACTTCATTGGCTACCTGTCCGACAACCGGACGCTCTTCCGCGCTCAGCTTGCCCATACCGCGCAAAATTTCAGTCAGCGCACCCTTTTTACCCGAATATTTAACCCGCAGATCGGCCAGCTCTTTGGGCGTTGCCACCTTCTCCAATACTTCCAGTGCTTCTTCCTTCAAGGCCAGCAAATGTTCCTTCATTTGGATGGTTTCGCTCATCGCCTGTTCAGTCCCCTTTCTTCATATCCAGCTTTTCAGACAACAAAAAAAGGTCTTTTCTCCCGGTAAAGGGACGAAAAGACCGTGGTACCACCCTCGTTAGACAATCCTGCTCAGCTCATCCCGCGCTTTGTCTTTCGACAATTTCTGCCATTCGACAGTACAGGTTTATACATGCTTTGCATGATCATCTCGCTCTGCACGTTGTAACGGTCGTGAATCGGTATCCCCTACTTGCCCGCTTGCCATCTACAGATGGCGCATACGTGGTTCAAGGAACTGCTCCGGAGCGAACTTCAACAGCCTTGTTTTGCAGAAACGCTCTCAATCCTACGGCGCTTCCTCCCTGTTCAATCAGACACTGCCTACTCTTCTCCATCAAGACATTTTCAAATTTCGAACTATTGCTCATTATTATATGCAAACCCTAGCGCTTTGGCAAGCCGGGCATACGGTTTTACCCATTCTGACGCAGCCGTTTAATCCGACTGATCCAGTTTGGCACGAATACGCCTGATTTCTGACAACAGTTCCTCATTTTCATCGTCCAGCCCGACCGTACCCATCAGCTCCGTAAGACGCAACTGCAATCGCAGACGCTCCTCACGCTGCTCCTGATCCTCTGGTTCCTGTTGACGGTTCTGCTGATCTTCCTGCTTTTCGTCGGCGGTCCCTTCGTAGATTTCATAAACGCCTCCAGGCTGCATATCAAGCAAACGGGTTGCCGTCCGGCGCACCAGCTCCCGGTCATGCGAGACAAGCACCAGCGCCCCGCCGTAACTGCGTAAGGACTCCTCTACAATCTCACGGGTTTCAATGTCAAAATAATTGGTCGGCTCATCCAGCACCAGCAGGCTGGCTCCGCTAAAATACAAGCGTAGAAAGGCCACCCTGCATTTCTCTCCCATACTAAGCGTCCCGATCCTCTTGAACACATCTTCTCTGGCAAAAAGAAAGCATCCCAGCACCGTTCTCGCTTCTGTCTGCGTCATGGTGGGGAGCGCAAGCAAACTATCCAGCAATGTCTGATCCTCTGGAAGCTGCTCCAGTTCCTGTGAAAAATACCCGATTTTCAGCTGTGGATTCGCTGTGATCTTGCCCTTATACGGCTCCAGCTGACCCGTCAACAGCCGTAGCAGCGTTGTTTTGCCAATCCCATTCGGACCCCGAACAGCAAGGCGATCGCCACGTGCAATGTTCAGGTTGAGATCCTGCACAATGGTATGGTCGTCGTAGCTAAAATAGACATGCTCGGCGCGCAGCAGATATTTGGCCTGAAACGCGCTGTCACTTAATTTCATATGCAAAGATGCTACTTCGCGCGGCTGCTCAACCCGGTTGGCCTCCAGTCGTTCCAGCTCCTTCTCCTTCGCATGATAACGGGAAATATTTTTATTAGCCTTGGCCTTATAAAAGCTTTGCGTAACGGCCATTTCCACATTGGAGGCTGCCCGGTGCGCCTGATGGAACCATTCCCGGTAATTTCGGATCGTCTCCTCCAACGCCTGCCGTGCCAGTTCCTGCTTCCGATAGTTGGCTTCCTGCTCCCGCAGCTCCCGTTCCTTATGCGCCTTATATTCCGTATAGCCACCCTTATAGCGCCGAATGCCCGTTGACGTCAGCTCACATATGCCTGTAGCTACCCGATCCAAAAAGGCTCTGTCATGCGATACAAACAACAGCGTCCCATGATATGTGGACAGCCACTGCTCCAGCCAGAGCAAACCTTCGGCATCCAGATGGTTGGTCGGTTCATCCAGCACCAGCAGCTTCGGCTGTCTGACCATCAGCCCGGCCAACCGTACTCTCGTCTTCTGCCCTCCGCTCAGGTCACCATAGGCAATAGGCCACGTCTCAGCAGGCATGCCCATCCGGGTCAGCGCCTTTTCCACTTCGGACTCCCACGCAAAACCTTGCAGCCGTTCGTACTCATCCATCAGCTCGCCATATCGCTCCAGATGACGCTCTGCTTCCTCTCCCTTATGGGCAATTTCGGCCTCCAGTTGCTTCAGCGTCATCCTGACTCGCCAATGCTCAGGACTGGCCTGCTGTGCCGCCTCAAGTGCAGTTCGGGCGGATTGAATGGTGTCCTGCTGCTTCAGCCAGCCCCGCTCCTCCAGCGGTAATTCATGCTCTACCTTACCTGAAGTCGGCGCCTCGTCGCCTAACAGTATCCGCAATAGCGTCGTTTTGCCTGCTCCATTTCTTCCGAACAGGGCGAGTCGTTCTCCCTCCGTCACATCCATCGATACATTCTCAAACAAAGACGTTCCGTTCCAATCCTTTATCACATTGCGGATACGCAAAATGGTTTTCATATGGTAATCATCCTTTCCCTGTCCGGTTTTCACCACCGAAAGCAATAAAAAAAGCCGCAGAAGGCTGCGGCTTGCATACAAGGAATATAGAATGACTGCTATGAATCGTTTCAGAACATACGTTTATGAGAAAGAGAACCGTAAACGGAAAAAAGCATAATCCCGTTACGGAGCAAACGTATACGTCCCAAACCTCATTTCAGACACACTTCTCCCGTTGCAGCATACAGCCGCCTGCCAGTAACTGTGCAGTTTATGGGGAAAATCAGTGTGCTTACTTCATCGGACGTATCGTTACCTTCCTTTTCACGGAATACTTGCTTGCAGCCAGTATAGCAGATCAGAACGTATTTGCAAATCCATTGTGCATCAAAATTATTTATTTTTAACATGGAAATACCCATATCTCATAAGCCCGGGACCGCGAACTAGCAAGTTTTCAAAATAATTATTCGCGATGGTGATATGAGGTAAGCCATCGTAACTCTTATTGCTATCATCAGGATAACCCAGAATGAGACCGTACTTATGATTAGCAAATTTGGAATTACTGATGGTTACCTAATCAGCTGATTGCCCTACATACAAAAGCTTGTCCAGATCTGAACCATTGGAATCATATTCTGCCCCATTTGAAAAAGGAGTCTGCCGTACGTCGAGCTATGGGCAAAAATAAAAACCCTTGCATCGCAAGGGTTTCGAGCATTTTTACCGCAAAGCGGGTGATGGGAATCGAACCCACGCTATCAGCTTGGAAGGCTGAAGTTCTACCATTGAACTACACCCGCATTTTAGAATATCTCAATTCTTATGTTTGACATCATTAAACTGTTGTCAACTAGGAGAATCAGGATGTTATCTAGTATAACTTACCTGCCTGTAAATTGCAAGCAAACTACATCCCATCCTGAACCAGCCAATTCATAGGTTTGCGCAAAAACAAGTTTTCAAAGGATTCCGCCGGAATAGGCCGACTGAAATAATAGCCTTGCCCCTCATGGCAATCCTGAGCCTGTAAAAATTGGAGTTGACCCTCATTTTCCACTCCTTCAGCCGTAACCTTCAGCTTCAAATGGTGGGCCATGGAGGCAATGGTCGACACAATAGCCGCATTTTTGCTGTCCACCAGCACCTCATTGACAAAGGAACGGTCAATTTTAAGACGGTCAATCGGAAGATTTTTCAAATAATGCAACGAGCTATAGCCTGTTCCAAAATCGTCGATACTGATTGCGACACCAATGGCTTTTATTTTTTTCAGTTGCTTAAAGGCTCGATCCTTATCAAAAGTCATACTCTCTGTAATCTCCAGCTCCAGATAGCACGGTTCCAGTCCCGTGTAGGTCAAAATGCCCCGAATCACATCCACCAGCTTTTTTTGCTGAAATTGGCGCATGGATAAATTCACTGATATCGGGATCGGCTGGTACCCTGCCTTCTGCCAGCGCTTGTTTTGCAGGCATGCTTCCCGCAGCACCCATTCCCCCAAAGGCACGATCAGACCGCTTTCTTCGGCCACCGGAATAAAATCTCCCGGCATCACCATTCCGCGATGAGGATGATTCCAACGCACCAGTGCCTCCAAGCTCGTTAGTTCACCGCTTTGCAAATGAACACGCGGTTGATACACCAGTGAAAATTCCTCATTTTCGAGCGCGCGCCGCAAATCATTTTCCAATTGGAGCCTTTCCTGCGCCCGCATCTGCATGCCACTGGTATACCGCTGAAAATTCACTCCCTGCTCCTTGGCATTGTGAACAGCGGTATCCGCATGCTGAATGAGTTGCTCACCCTGAGTGGCATCCAGTGGGTACAAAGCTATCCCCATACTCACCATCACATGATAATGTTCTCCATTAATATCAAAAGGTTGCTCAAACAGCTTTACCATATCATCAATACGATTTTTCATGGCATCTATATCCTTGTAGCCTGTGAGAAGAAACGCAAACTCATCTCCACCCATGCTGAAAACATCCTCGCCTTCACGGCAAAAATGCTCCAAACGTTCGCCTACCGCATACAGCAAATAATTCCCTGCCATATGCCCCAGCGAATCGTTAATGGTTTTGAATCGGTCAATATTCAATATTAAAAGAGTTACCGTTTCATCGGGTTTTAATGAATTGTGCAGAGATTGCTCCAGCCGTTGTGAAAGACGCCGACGATTCGGCAGCCCTGTTATATCGTCATAATAGGCTATGTAATTAAATTCAGATTCTGCCGCCTTCTTTTCCTGGTATGGAACAAGGACCATTAGCCGAACCAATCCGCCCAGCAGATCATAGAATGCAATAGCATTCATCAAAAGTCCCATAAGGTGATTTATATCACTCATTTGCCGGGAGGACAAATAAAACAACTGGCTTACGGTACACAGCCCAATCCCGCGAAGCATAAGCAACATACCAAATTCCGTTGGGAGATGTCGGAAATATTTTCGTGCACCTAAAATAAAATTGGATACAAGCAGAAACAGGATAACCCAGTTCAAGATCCACCCCGGATTGTCCATCTCGTGACTTATACGCAGATCCGGTAAGTGCGACTCGTATATCTGAATGGTCCCGAGGATCAGCAAAGTAAAACATATCCCTATCCATAAAGCGGTTTTCTTGTATCCTGATACGGCTTTTCTAAAGGGGAGGGAGCAAATGACTATAAGCATAATAGAGGTAAAGACACGATTCACATAAAGAAGCCACAGCGAAATACCCGGAGACAAAACAAAGTCCGTCAGGCTAACAAAACTAAACGAGACGATATGAACAAGGTAAAGCAGACCAGCCACCAGAAATGTGGGCGCGATGAGAAGTCTCTGGCAGGATAACTGCTCCAGCAAAACCGACCAGGATTGATAAAAAATAGAGAAACAGATCGCCGCACAGGCGAATCCTGCAATGGGGTATAGCAAGAAAAAAACATCATGGAAGTATAACTTATTCAAAGTTACATGAAATAACTGAACCAAGACAAACAGAACTAGCGCAGCAATGCCAATGCCTATCGTTTTCTTTACTTCCAGCCGTGTACTCATTCAGCCTCTTCAGCCCCCTGCATATCGGAAATTCCGATCATCTAAGACGTTTGACAGCTTTGGAAGCCGTTTTTCAAGTCTATAGTATCAAAAATAAATATGGATTCTGGTACATAATAACATTTAATCTGTGAAAGGTGAATCATTTTTTAGTCTTATATTCACTATTTAATTTTCGTATTTACGCAAACAAATAAGCTTTCAGTACCAAAAAAAGCGCATCATCTTTTCAGATCATGCGCTCTATCCGGTCTTTTCCAATTGAGTGATACCTATGCACCAGTGTTGTACAACACAAAAGAATCAGTAGCTACTACACCCCTTTGTGAAAGTCCCAGAACATTAAACTACAGGAAGCGTGATTTTAAACTGTGTCCCCTTCCCATGTGTACTGTCTACATGAATAAAGCCTCCGTGATTTTTGATGATCCGATAGCTCACTGCCAGTCCCAAGCCGGTACCGCTTTCTTTCGTTGTAAAAAATGGATCAAATAAACGTGACAATGTATTGTGATCCATTCCCAAACCATTATCTTCAATGCAAATATGGACATACGAGCCTTCCAGCACCGTATGGATATCAATGCATCCCTCACGGTCCTCTCCGATACCTTCGATGGCATCCATTGCATTTTTGATCATATTGAGAATGACCTGCTTAATCTGCTTTACATCAATGGAAACCTTCATGAGCGTACTGTTTTCATCCAGTGCGATCTGGCAACCCTTCATCAGCGCCTCACTTTCGGTCAGCATCACAACCTCTTTCAGCAGCCCCATCACAGGTACAGCCGTTTTTTGAGGAGCTGAAGGCTTGGACGAATTCAGAAACTCATAAATAATGTCGTTCGCGCGATCTATCTCTGTCAAAATTATACGAGCATACTCATCTCTCCCCAACTCCACCAGATGCGGCCGCAGTAATTGAATAAAGCCCCGGATGGCGGTAAGCGGGTTACGAATTTCATGAGCAATCGAGGCGGAAATGCGTCCTAGCATCGCGAGCTTGTCATTTTGATACGCCGTCTGCTCAATTTGCTTATAATCCGACACATCCTTGACGCTGAACAAAAAATCGCCATCCATCTGATCCCCGTAGGTCACCGTAATCAACCAATGCCGGCCATACTCATCAATCAACTCATGATAGCGCTTTCTATGAAAGATGGTCTCTTTATATATCCGCAAAATTTTCTTCTTCTTAAATCGACTTAACTCGGGATGATGCAAAATTTGCATCAAGTTGCGACCTGCCAGCGAACTACGCGGCAGTTCCAGCAGTTTGGCCATTTGCACGTTAATAAAGGTCAGTACCCCGTCACTGTCAAACAGCATGATACCACTATCCAGGTTCTCCAGCACATTTTCATACTTGTTATTGGCGATCTGTGTGGAAGGGCAAGCTCCCACGGTATCAAGCAAGGCTTCTTGGAATTCACTGATCATGCCAGGCTTCCCCCTTGTTTCGGAATGATAAACTGGCCGTATCGGACGCTTAACATTATTGAAGAAGAGAAAGACATCATCTATCGACTACCCTTCAACGGTTAGAAAACAGATTCACAAAATCCGGTCATCTCTTTCCAATTGAGAGTCTAATTTTATGATAGACAAGACTTAGGATTCCAGTCAATCGGAAAAAGTGTCGAATTCACATTTTTATCCTGTTTTCTTTCGTCATAATATCTGCGCAACATTACCAAAAACGAAATAATAAGTTAGGAATAAGCGCCTACACACCAAAAAAAGCTCTCTAGGTGTGAGAGCTTCTTTGGTGTGTAGGATATCAACTGCCGCTCTTATTATGCTGAAACCGAGAGCGTCTCTGGCTCATAACAGCCAGTCTTCTCTTGAGCTCTCCCTGCCATTTTTCATCGTTCATCTGTTTTGCTACCATCAATAAATCCAGAGACATATCAATTTGGCGCTTCACAATTTCAAACGCATCTTCACTCTCCCGATTCACACAATTCTCAAATATCGTATCATCATCTTCCATGACGTAGTCCTGAAAATCAATCTCGCTTGCCCCGTCTCCATGTGCATACTCAGCCAAAATTTCATACTCATTCTCGACTTTATAATGGACCTCAATACGACGACATACCGGGCAAAACAGCAAAGGAACATTATGAACTTGGGTGCGGTAATGCTTCAGCGTTCCCTTGGTTCCTACCATGCTTGCTCCACAGCAATAACTCATCCGGGCTCAGCCTCCTCTGAACAAAACCTATTCTGCCTTGTTTATCCTCTATGTTACCTTATTCGCTTTCACCAGTTGAAATTCCTCCAAAACACAGTAACATTTCCACAATTATTTCTTATTTCGCCCTGCACTGTTCACTTCAAACACACATAATCATAAACTCTTTTCCTGCATAACATAGGCAAGCAAGCCCCCAATGTCGGTAAAAAACCGCTTGTTGGGGGCTTGCAAATTTAATGTTCAACTTCTTCTAAAGCTTATATTACAGGTTTTTGTCGCCTGGTTTCCAGTTCATTGCACACAAGCCGCCGGATTGCAAAGCTTGTAGTACACGCAATGTTTCTTCTACACTACGACCTACGTCGTTATGGTTAACCACTTGATATTTCAATTCGCCTTCAGGATCAATGATGAACAAGCCGCGCAATGCAACTCCTTCTTCTTCGATCAGAACGCCATAATCGCTTGCTGTTTTTTTCGTGATATCAGAAGCCAACGGGAAGTTCAGTTTGCCCAATCCGTTGTTTTCTTTAGCTGTGTTGATCCATGCTTTGTGGCTGTGTACGGAGTCTACACTGATACCCAGAATTTCAGTATCCAGCTCTTTAAATTGGTCAGCAGCATCACTCAACGCTGTGATTTCTGTTGGGCACACAAAAGTGAAATCCAGTGGATAGAAGAAGAATACGAGCCATTTGCCACGGTAATCGGAAAGCTTCACCGAACCAAATTCTTGACCGTCCCCAGTCACTGTTTCCAATGCAAAATCAGGTGCGGGTCTTCCTACCAATCTTTCTGCCATAATATGAAATCCTCCTTTTAAAATATGTAAGAAAAACATCAAATGTGTTTTCCTCAATCATCTGTATTGTATTAAAACAACCTACTTGATAAATGTTATCATTCGCAGAAATCAAAGTCAATATTGTAACCATTACTTTTTTAGAATTATTTTAAACTAGCTTTTGAAAATTCACAATTTATACACATTCATCAGGTTGTACACTTCCGGATATAACAGCAGCCCCTGATTGCTCAGGAGCTGCTGTATCATACACTTGCTGTATAATCAGCTACCTTATTTCAAGGAAGCTGCTAAGCTTTTATCGAATAGCCGCTGCGATCAAATCACCCATTTGGGTTGTCGAGATGGCCCTGGATTTATCCACCGCGATATCGGCTGTGCGATGTCCGGCATCTAGTACCTCTGCTACCGCCTTCTCAATGGCGTCAGCAGCTTTCTCATATCCGAAAGTCATACGGAACATTAAAGCAACGGACAGGATCGTAGCAATCGGATTAGCAAGCCCTTGACCCGCAATGTCCGGTGCTGAGCCGTGGACCGGCTCGTACAGACCGAAGCTGCCTTCTCCGAGAGAAGCAGAGGACAGCATACCGATGGAACCAGTCAGCATAGCCGCTTCGTCACTAAGGATATCGCCGAACATATTTTCCGTCACGATGACGTCAAAGCTGGACGGGCGACGCAGCAATTGCATTGCGCAGTTATCAACCAGTACATGCTCCAGCTCAACATCCGGATAGTCCACGGCGACCCGGTTAACCACTTCGCGCCACAAACGGGAAGTTTCCAGCACATTGGCCTTGTCGACTGATGCAAGCTTTTTGCGACGCTTCTGTGCAATTTCGAAAGATTGGCGAACAATGCGCTCCACTTCCGTTACATTATATGCGCATGTATCGACAGCTTCCTCACCCTGCGGGCTTTCACGTCTGAACTTCTCACCGAAGTAGATGCCACCTGTCAGCTCGCGCACAACGATCAGATCCGTTCCTTCCAACACTTCAGGTTTCAGTGTTGATGCGTCCTTAAGACAATCAAAGACGACAGCCGGACGGAGATTCGAGAACAGGCCCAGCGCTTTGCGTATACCCAGCAGTCCTGTTTCAGGGCGAAGCTCCTTCGGATTGTTATCCCACTTGGGACCACCTACAGCTCCCAACAGTACGGCATCTGCAGATTTGCAGACAGCCAGCGTTTCTTGCGGCAATGGTGTACCCTTCTCATCAATGGCAATTCCGCCGAACAGTGCATGCTCCGTTTCAAATGAATGACCAAACACTTCCTCCGTACGCTTCAAAATTTTCTCTGCCTCAGCGACCACTTCCGGTCCAATTCCGTCCCCTGCTATTACCGCAATCTTTTTCACGTCTGCCATCACGTACACTCCTCTTGTTTTACAGCCTTACGGGCGTATTATTCATACCTTCTTTGTAACATACATGGCAGGGCTTTGACCAAGATATAGAATCTATCAATTAATAGGCTTAGCCTATAAGCTGAAAATCTGTAGTAAGACAAAACAAAACAGGACCGGAAATACCCGATCCTGTAAACTTCAAAATTGCTTGATTTGCAATCCTTAGGACTTGTAATCTACACGATTGCTATAGGTTTTACGCTTGTCGATCAAGCCATTTAATGCATCCACATAAGCGCGGGCACTTGCTTCCAGAATGTCAGTGCTTACCCCGCGTCCCTGTACAGACAGATCGTTTTGGGTCAACACGACATGCACTTCACCCAGAGCATCCTTACCTTGGGTAACAGACTTAATCGAGTAATCCGAAAGAACGACTGCCTCGCTGCTGGCTTGGTCAATCGCATTGTAAATCGCATCGACCGAACCGTTCCCTTCAGCTTCTGTCTCTATAACCTGACCTTCGTCGGTAACCAGACGTACCTTGGCAGAAGGTGTAGCCTCGTTGCCATAGGTTACGAAAAGCGTTTCCAGCTTGAAGACTTCCGGTGAATCGGCCAGTTTTTCTTCCAGCAACGCCAGAATATCATCATCCGATACTTCTTTCTTTCTATCAGCTAAATCCTTGAACTGTCCGAAAGAGCGGTTTAGCTCCTCTTCGCTCAATTCGTAGCCCAACTCGATCAAACGTTCGCGGAAGGCATGGCGACCGGAGTGCTTGCCCAGTACCAGCTTGCTTTCCTTCAGACCAATACTTTCCGGCGTCATGATTTCGTAGGTCGTTTTTTCCTTCAACATGCCATCCTGGTGAATACCCGATTCATGCGCAAAAGCATTCGCTCCAACAATCGCCTTGTTACCCGGCACGACCATACCCGTCAGACGGCTGACCAACCGGCTCGTACGTGCAATCTCGGACAGTTGCAGAGACGTTTTGGCCTGGAAAAATTCCTGTCTCGTCTCCAGCGCCATTGCGATTTCCTCAATAGCGGTATTTCCGGCACGTTCACCGATACCGTTAATAGTTCCTTCAATCTGATCCGCCCCGTTTAGGATCGCAGCCAGTGTATTCGCCGTAGCCATTCCCAGGTCGTTATGGCAATGTGCGCTCAATTGAATCTTTTCCACACCAGCCACATTTTCTTTAATATGCTTGAAAATGTTGCCGTATTCATAAGGTGTCAAGTAACCCACGGTATCCGGAATATTGACGACAGAAGCGCCTTCCTGTACAGCCATGGTGACCATTTCCACTACAAAATCAAGCTCTGTACGACCTGCATCCTCCAGGGAAAACTCTACCTTAGGCAAATATTTTAACCCGTAACGAATGGCTGAACGTGCAGTCTCCAATACCTGTGCCTTCTCCATCCGCAGCTTATGCTGACGGTGAATCGGAGAGGTTGCCAAAAAGATATGGATACATGGGTCCTGAGCTCCCTTAAGTGCCTCGCGGACCGCATCAATATCCTGTTCCCTCGCACGTGAAAGACCAATAACCGTTGAATTTTTGACAGCCTTTGCAACTGCATTGACAGCAGCCAAGTCACCCGGAGAGGCAGCCGGGAAGCCAGCTTCCATGCGGTCAATTCCCAGTTTCTCTAACTGGTAGGCGATCTCTACTTTCTCACGGGTATTCAAGTTCACACCAGGTGACTGTTCTCCGTCTCTCAACGTTGTGTCAAATATATATATTTTGCGCAACGCAACGCACCTCCCTCAGGATAGAAGCATTAAATTACAATGCGGCTCACGCAATAAGCAGGGCCGCATTGTAAGATTACCTTATAAATGAATCATGTTGTCGAACTTGTTGTACAAAAAGATCTTATTTTTTGATCCAGTGCATCATTTCACGCAATTGTCCGCCCACCACTTCAATCGGATGGTTAGCTTCATTACGACGAGTAGCTGTCAGGAATGCACGTCCGGATTGATTTTCAAGGATAAAGTCACGAGCAAATTTACCTTGTTGAATGTCAGTCAATACGTCTTTCATTGCTTTCTTCGTATCTTCTGTTACGATACGTGGTCCAGTTACATAGTCGCCATATTCCGCTGTGTTACTGATGGAATCGCGCATTGATGCCAACCCGCCTTCATACATCAGGTCAACGATCAGCTTAAGCTCATGCAAGCATTCGAAGTAAGCCATTTCAGGAGCATATCCTGCTTCAGTCAACGTTTCAAAACCTGCTTTAACGAGTGCGCTCACGCCGCCACACAATACCGCTTGCTCACCGAACAGATCCGTTTCCGTTTCTTCACGGAAGGAGGTTTCGATCACGCCTGCACGTGTACAGCCAATACCCTTGGCATAAGCAAGACCGATTTCTTTCGCTTGACCTGTTGCATCCTGCTCGATTGCGATCAGACCCGGTACGCCAAAGCCTTCTACATAGGTACGACGTACCATATGTCCTGGGGATTTTGGAGCAACCAGCAATACATCGCTATCTTTAGGAGCTACGATTTGTCCAAAATGAACGTTGAAACCATGGGAGAATAAAAGAGCTGCGCCTTTTTTCAGGTTAGGTTCAATTTCATTTTTGTACACAGAAGCTTGTGTTTCATCTGGCAACAAAATTTGAACCACATCTGCACGGCTTGTTGCATCAGCCACGTTCAGAACTTCAAAACCGTCGTTTCTTGCAACATCTGCTGATTTACCTTCACGCAAACCGATAACAACATTCAGACCACTGTCACGCAAGTTTTGTGCTTGAGCATGTCCTTGGCTACCGTAACCGATAACGGCAACCGTTTTTCCTTTCAATACGCTGAGCTCTGCATCTTTTTCGTAGTACGTTGTAACTGCCATGGTTAATTTCCTCCTTTTAATTGGACCCTTCATAATGAGCGGGTACTCCAAGAGACTCTGCCTCGTTACCAAAACTTGAAATCTCTTCGAGCCCCCGCTCTTATGCGGGCGGTTCTTTATTGATGTAATGCGCTATAAGCGGTAATTCGTTAAAGTTCCGTATTAAGCATTGCCACGTATCATGGCTGTAACCCCGGTTCGGGTCAGCTCACGAATACCGTAAGGCTTCAATAACTCGATCATGGCATCTATTTTTTCCGTATCGCCAATGACCTGAACGATCAAGCTCGTCGTTCCAACATCAATTACAGCTGCTCTGAACGTTTCTACCACGCCCATAATCTCTGGCCGCTGAGGCGGTTCTGCCTTTACCTTTATCATCGCCAATTCCCGAGCAACCATCGGCTTGGAACTGAGATCGATGACCTTGATCACATCAACCAGCTTGTAAAGCTGCTTTTCAATCTGCTCCAGGTTGTTCTCATCTCCTACAGTCACAATGACCATACGGGATAATCCGGCTTCTTCCGATTGACCCACGGTTATGCTCTCAATGTTAAAACCACGGCGACCGAACAGGCCGGACACACGCTGCAAAACGCCAGGATGATCATTTACCAGTACAGCAATGGTATTTTTAGTCGTCATTTTACTCGTCCCCCATCAGCATTTGATCAATTGTCGAACCTTGCGTCACCATCGGATATACATTCTCTTCCTTGCTGACTACAAACTCGACAACGACCGGTCCGGGTGTATCAAGCGCCTCCTGCCAAGCCCGACGTGCCTCTTCCTTATTCGTAGCACGCAGTCCTTTTACGCCGTATGCCTCAGCCAGTTTAACAAAATCCGGGCTTCCGGCCAGATCAATGTGACTATACCGATTGTCATAGATCAGTTCCTGCCATTGTCGAACCATCCCCAGCACCTGATTGTTGATGATTACGATTTTGACCGGGATGTTATTGATTGCACAAATGGCCAGCTCCTGCGAACACATCTGCATGCCGCCGTCTCCGTTAATCGAGATCACCAGTCTGTCGGGATTCGCCATCTGAGCGCCGATCGCGGAAGGGAAACCAAATCCCATCGTACCCAGTCCACCGGATGTTACCCATGAGCGCGGCTGATTGAATTTATAATACTGCGCCGCCCACATTTGATGCTGACCCACGTCCGTCGTTACGATTGCGCCGCCTTTGGTTGTTTCATCCAGCAGCTCGACAACCCATTGTGGCTTAAGCACTGTATCCGAATCCTTATAAGAATAAGGCTTCTCATTTTTCCATTGTTGAATTTGCGCTCTCCATGCATCCGCTCGATTCGCGCGTTTCACATCCTGATTCAGCAATTCCAGTACCGCCTTCACATCCCCTACAATCGGAATGTCTGTCGGTACGTTTTTACCGATTTCAGCAGGATCGATATCAATATGGACGATTTTGGCGTGAGGAGCAAAGCCGTCCAGCTTGCCTGTCACCCGGTCATCAAAGCGGGCACCGATACAAATTAGCAAATCCGACTGTTGAATCGCCTGATTGGAGGTGTACGTTCCGTGCATCCCCGGCATTCCCGTCCACAGTTCATGACCACTTGGGAAACCGCCCAATCCCAGCAATGTTGTCGTAATCGGAATTTCCGTTTTGCGAACAAACTCGTAAAGTGCCTCATGTCCGCCGGAGTATACAACCCCGCCACCTGCCAGAATAAATGGGCGTTCCGCTTCAGCAATAGCCTGAGTCAGCTTGTCTAGCTGAATTTTGTTTGGCAATACCTTCGGGTTATAACCTCGCATGGTTACAGGTCCCGTTTGCGGAACAAACAGCGTTTGGGCTGCTGATATATCCTTCGGAATATCAATCAGTACCGGACCCTTGCGACCCGTGTTGGCAATATGGAACGCCTCATGAATGATTCGCGGCAGATCCTCTACATCTCTTACCAGATAGCTGTGCTTCGTAATCGGCATCGTGATTCCCGTGATATCGGCTTCCTGGAAAGCGTCCGTGCCGATCAGGGAAGATACAACGTTACCCGTGATGACCACTAACGGCACCGAATCCATAAAAGCCGTCGCAATGCCGGTTACCAGGTTGGTTGCTCCAGGTCCGGAAGTCGCGATACAGACACCGACTTTACCGCTGGCACGTGCGTAACCATCTGCCGCATGAATGGCTCCCTGCTCGTGACGGGTGAGGACATGCTTGAAATCCTCAAAGCCGTACATGGCATCATAAATGTAAAGCACTGCACCACCAGGGTATCCGAAGACACAATCTACTCCCTCCAGCAACAGGCTACGGAGCAAGATTTCCGAACCTGTAATCACTTCAGGTTTCATCCACTTTTCACGTAATTCATCGGTTGACCGAACTTCAGGAATTTGTGCACTCATAGGTCATCCTCCTCCACAAAATTTACACACATCTGACATTTGTAAAAACAAAAAAACCTTCCATCCCTAGAACAGACTTGCTGTTACTGAGGGACGAAAGGCTGTAGCTTCCGTGGTACCACCCGTGTTTGCCCGATATTTCGCAATATCGAACCTTGGCAGGTACAGAAATCACAAAGGATCTCCATATCTGGCGTCTGTAACGTAGACCGTACGATTTTCCCTAATAGGTGATTCAGCCCACCGCTAAATATCATCGGGCCCAAATACTTTTCAGGAAAACAGCTCCAAGGTGAGCTCGTTAAAAAGGGATTTTGGTGAAGCTTGCAGCTAATGCCTCACTCTCTGAACAAAAGAGCCCTAATCACTTCGTCCTTTTCATTGCCGTTGAGTTCATGTCATTCTTTCAAATGTTTAGACACATTATATGTCCCCCATCTGGGATAGTCAATACCCAGATTTCATAAAAATTTATGTTTTTTCTCCGGGGTACCTCTGAGTCGCACGCTTGCAAGAGGTATCCGCATATTATAAAAAAGACCACACGGCGAGACTGTGCGCACCTCCAAAGCTGCATCTTGCCTTGCTAAAAGGTTGGAAAAGGAGGCCCACTTATGATCCGCAAACGCAGCGCCCAGGATGACAGCATGATCCTTCGCCTGATCGAGCAAGAGCTTGTTCCCCTATCGCATTTAAGCGCGCAAGAAATGGATCAAATTCGTAAAGAATTACCCCGGCGCTTAAACCGGGGCATCACTTTTGTCGCTTGCAGGCCGGATAATGCACAGCCTGTCGGCTTCATTCATGTCATGCTGCATGGAGAGCTGCTGTATATTGATTTGATCGCAATCTCTTCGGCTCATCAAGGTAAGCGATACGGAAAAAAACTGCTGGAGCATGCCGAGCATTACGGCCGACTGCGGCGCTGCAAGCGGGCTAAAGTCATGGTGGACGAAGACAATATCCGGGGGATCCAATTTTATCTGCGTCATCAATATCACATGCTGCGATACGTAGCTCTGAGCCGATGTCACGAACTCGAAAAGTCTCTGTGAAAAGTATCTTTTTCGGGCTCGTGATTTTGTAAAACTAAAATAAATTAGGGTAAAACGGATAGCCTACTCCGGGGTATCCCCCGTCTGTATACGGGCCATATCCTGGTCCTCCATAACCTGGACCGTAACCACCATATCCGCCTCCATATCCCCCACCGTATCCACCAACGTAAGGAGCTGTGCCGATGGCAAGCAAGTCAAACAGCACCAAGGGAATAATTGCCTTTGTCTTTACCTTTTTCTTGCGATCGGGCTGAAGAATCAGTCGGTTACCCGAAATGCGAATCAGCTTGCCGCTGACCTGGGAACCATCCTTGCGAGTAGCCAGAATGACTTTGCCGACAAGCTTCTCCACCTGCTTTCTGGTTACTGCCTGTTTCATCGTATTTCCTCCTTCTTTCTCAACGGATGGACAGATTGAACGGCTCCTTGATAGCTCACCGCCACCACAAAACAGACTGGAGCTGACAGGGGCCGAGCGTTCGTCCAATCTGCATAGCACAGTCTATTCCATCCATGCCAGAAGCGTATGTTTGAATGCCTGCACAACCTAAAAAAATCCGGCACCTGCGAATGCAGATACCGGATTTGCGAACAAATGTAATTTTCAGATTTCAAGACAAACAGCTTTCAGCTGCCCATGTAAAATTAGCGCTTGCTTGGATCATAGAGCTGACCCAAAGCAGCCGGAGCACGCGAGCGTCCTACAGCCGCTACCAGCACAATAATCGTCAGGAGATATGGCAGCATAAAAATAATTTCCTGGGGAATACTTTGCGACCATGCGAACAACTGCACATAGTTGCGAATGGCCTGAGAAAAGCCAAAGAACACGGCTGCGCCAAAAGCGCCGAGCGGATTCCATTTTCCGAAAATCATAGCGGCAATGGCAATATATCCTTGACCGGATACCGTATTATGCGAAAACATATTTGTCGTCGTCAAGGTGATCGTAGCTCCGCCAATACCAGCCAACGCACCGCTGATCATGACCCCGATATAACGCAGTCGATTTACCTTGATACCAACCGTATCCGCAGCGCCCGGATGCTCTCCGACAGAACGCAGGCGCAAGCCGAACGGCGTTTTATACAATGTAAAATAACCAATAATGACTAATAATATGGCCAAATAGGTCGTTGGATAGGCTTGGAAAAAAGCTTTTCCCAAAATCGGAATATCTACTAGATAGGGAATGGATATTTCGCTAAATCCCTGAATTCGCCCAGTATCGCCATCACCCTCAAATAAAAGCTTAACCATGTATAGCGTACTGCCTGCCGCCAAAAAGTTAATAACAATCCCGCTAATGACCTGATCGGCTTTAAACGTAATCGAGGCTACAGCATGAATCAGCGAAACCAGAATACCGAATACCGCCGCCGCCAGCACACCTATCCAAGCGGCAGAGGTTCCCCCAAGCCCTGCTTGTTCCGCATAAAATCCGCCTACACCCGCCGCAAATGCCCCGAACACCATAAGACCTTCCAGCCCGAGGTTCGTTACACCGGATTTTTCCGAAAAAACTCCGCCGAGAGACGCAAATATAATCGCCGTCGCAAAAACGAGCGTTGTATGGATTAATTCACCAAGTGTTAACCAACTCATTTTACAACACCTTCTCTTTCTTCCGCTTGGAGTAGAGCGGCTTCACAACCCAACGTACAATTCCCTGGGCTGCAATAAAGAAAATAATCGAGCCGATGACAACCCGAATAATTTCGGGCGGTACATCCGCGCTAAAGCTCATCCCCGCAGAACCATACGTAAGCGTTCCGAACAAAACAGAGCCCAGCAGCACACCGAACGGATTATTCATCCCAATGAGCGCCACGGCGATACCGTCAAAGCCGGTTCCCGGCGATCCTGCCATGACGGATTGATAATGGAATACCCCCAGCACTTCAAAGGCACCCGCCAATCCGGCAAAAACACCACTAATGAACATCGCTTTTACGATGTTGCGATTCACATTCATACCTGCATAGCGGGATGCGTCCTGATTAAATCCGACAGCACGCAGCTCATAGCCCTGCTTGGTTTTCCACATGAAAATATAGAAAAATACCGCCGCCAGCACAGCAATGACCGTCCCCCAATGAACCCGGGCATTTCCCATCATCTGTGACAGCCATTCAATCGAAATCGAAGCGGAAGGCTGAATATCCACGGAACGATTTTCACCCTCCAGGAGTGCAAACTGGTTAATCACCAGGTTAGCCAAATACAGACCAATCCAGTTCATCATAATACAGGTGATAACCTCATTAACGCCACGCTTGGCCTTCAAATAGCCAGCAATTGCTGCCCATAGACCACCGAATACCGCCCCAGCAATGATCGCCAGCGGCGCATGTATAATAGCAGGCAGTCCATGCAGCTTGATGCCCACAATCGAAGCAGCCGTCATCCCCACCAGAAATTGACCTTCACCGCCGATGTTAAACAATCCGGCACGAGCCGCAAAAGCAAATGCCAATCCCGTCAAGATCAGTGGGGTCATTTCACGGATAGCCTCACCAAAGTTATATGAGTCTCCGTACACACGGCTAAATAGTGCAGAATACGCCACAATGGGATCGTAGCCGCCAATCAGCATCACGACAGCACCCAGAAGAAGACCCAAAATAATAGAGACCAGCGCCAGAACAAAGGAGTCTTTTGTAAATATTTTCAATAGGTTAGCCATTCTCTACTCCTTTCTTCACTGCACTTCCGGCCATCATCAGTCCCAATTCCTGATCATTCGTTTCTTCCGGCAGCACTTCTCCAACAATCTTACCCTCATAAATGACAGCAATACGATCGGATACATTCATAATTTCATCCAGCTCAAAGGAAATGAGCAATACTGCTTTTCCTTGATCCCGCTGGGCAATCAGTTGTTTCTGGACAAACTCAATCGCTCCAACATCCAACCCACGTGTAGGCTGAGCCGCAATAAGCAGGTCTGGGTTTTTATCGATTTCACGCGCAATGATTGCCTTTTGCTGATTACCACCGGATAACGCTCTTGCCTTGGTATGAATATCCGGTGTTCTCACATCAAATTTCTCAATGAGACTTTTCGCCTGCTTATCAATAGCCTCTTTGTTCAAAAAGCCATTTTTACTGTAAGGAGCCTGATAGTACGTCTCCAGAACCATGTTTTCGCTCATGGAAAAATCGAGTACCAACCCGTGCTTATGTCGGTCCTCCGGAATATGCGAAACGCCTGCCTCTGAAATTTTACGTGGCGACTGATTCGTCATTTCTTGTCCGAGCAATCGGATGTGCCCGCCATCGACCTTACGTAAACCAGTCAAAGCTTCAATCAGCTCACTTTGTCCATTGCCATCTACTCCGGCGATTCCTAAAATCTCACCCGCCTTGACTTGCAGGTTCAGCTCATTCAGAACGCTAATGCCATCCTTGTTTTTAGAGACCACATGGCTCATTTCCAGGACGGTTTGTCCCGGCTGGGCAGGCTGCTTGTCCACTTTAAAGGACACACGGCGGCCTACCATTTTCTCCGCCAGATCATTTGGAGTCGTTTCCGATGTCTTTACCGTATCAATAACCTGACCCCGACGAATAATCGTAACTGTATCTGCAATTTGCATGATTTCTTTAAGTTTATGAGTGATCAGAATAATGGACTTGCCTTCAGCTACCAGACGCTTCATAATGTCCAGCAGCTCAATGATTTCCTGTGGAGTCAACACCGCTGTTGGCTCGTCGAAAATCAGGATATCTGCGCCACGGTAGAGCGTTTTGATAATTTCCACACGCTGCTGCATGCCGACGGATATATCTTCAATTTTGGCATTTGGATTCACCTGAAGGCCGTACTGCTCAGACAACCGTTGCACTTCGGCGGCAGCCTTTTTATAATTGATTTTCAGACCTTTGCGTGGCTCCGAGCCCAGGACAATATTTTCGGTTACGGTAAACGGCTGCACGAGCTTAAAATGCTGATGTACCATGCCAATGCCTAGATCAATCGCCTTATTGGGGCTATCAATCTGTACTGGTTTCCCACCGATTTCTATCGATCCTTCATCCGGCTGATACAGTCCGAAAAGAATGTTCATAAGCGTAGATTTACCCGCACCATTCTCACCCAAAAGGGCATGAATTTCTCCCTTTTGCAGCTTGATGCTGATGGAGTCGTTGGCAACGATGCCGGGGAATCGTTTTGTAATTTGCTTTAACTCAACGACGGGGGTCGCTGCATCCATGAGATCACCCTTATACACTTTATAGTATGTGCTCTAATGAGCTGATTGACCGTTATGATCTGTATAACTCCAGACGTAAGAACAAGGCTAGTCTTGTGAACCAGCCTTGTCGCCACCTTTATTTATCTTGCAAGCCAAATCTTATTTCGAAGGAACTGTAATTTCGCCCTTAATAATTTTTTGCTTGTATTGTTCTACGAGATCAAGCACATCTTTAGGAACGTTTTTACTGGATGTATCCGCCAGGCCGACTCCGTTGTCTTTCAGAGCCAGCGTTTCGATACCGCCCTTAAATTTACCGTCGATGACTTCCTGGGATACGCGTTTTACAGCTTCATCTACGCGTTTGACCATTGAAGTCAACGTTACGTCGTCACCAAACTCAAGCGATTGGTCTTTATCTACGCCAATAACCCATACTTGCTGACCTTGTTGCTTACGTGCGAGTGCTTCGTTAAATACGCCTGTACCTGATCCGCCAGCTGCGTGGAAAATAATGTCCGCACCGCTGTTGTAGATCGTTGCAGCTGCCGCTTTACCCAGATCCGGCTTATCAAACGCACCTGTGTAGTTTACTTCCAATTTTGCATTTGGATTTACTGCTTTAATACCCGCTTCGAAGCCTTTTTCAAAACGTTTGATCAGCGGGCTATCTTGTCCACCCACAAAACCGATTTTGTTTGTTTTGGTGAGTTTACCAGCTACAACTCCCACCAGGAAGGAACCTTCATTTTCAGCAAAAACAACCGATTTTACATTAGGCGCATCTACGACACTGTCGATGATCGCCAGATTTTTGTCCGGGTTGTCTTTCGCTACTTGTCCAATCGCATTCGCCAGACTAAAACCAATACCCCAAGTGAGGTTAAAACCACCCTTAACAAATTGATTCAGGTTAGGAATATAATCCTGGTCCGATTTACTTTGCAGGTATTTAGCCTTGGCGCCTGTTTCTTTTTCAATAGCTTTCAGTGCTTCCCAAGCAGATTGGTTAAACGACTTGTCGTTTACTCCACCTACATCTGTAACCATGCCGATTTGGACATTGGATGTTTTGGCAGAACCACCTGCGTCTCCGCCACTTGCATTGGACGCGCCTTGATTTTTGTTACCGCAGCCTGCGATAATGACCGAGATCGCTAGCAGCATAACCAAAGACATACTAAACATTTTCTTCATGCTGATACTGTTCCCCCTTAGTGTTAGATCCCTGGACTGTCTCTTTTCTCTGAAAATGGACACGTCATATACGCCATTTACTGTCGAGACAGATCGTACAGAAGACTTACTTTAGAGATTATACAATTATGATCGACTAAAATCTAGATGATTAATAACCTTGGGTCAATTTTTTTTGAAACCCTATCAATGTAAGCGCTACACCTATTGCAAAACCCATACATTCTGTCATCACACGTCATGTTTATTCGTATTTTGAATGATTTGGGCTTTTTCATTTCGTTAAGTATGTACAAAAAAAGGCATCCCTACACAGCATACTGCTCGGGATACCTTTTCAACCACTTTCGCGGTTTCAACGCCTTCATGTCAATAATTAAGCGTTGATTTTGCCTTTAGCAACAGTTGCCAAAGAGTTGAACGCATTGATATCGTTGACTGCAAGATCAGCCAGGATTTTGCGGTTAATGTCCACACCAGCCAATTTCAGGCCGTGCATCAGTTTGCTGTAAGACAAACCGTTCAAACGAGCTGCTGCATTGATACGCACGATCCACAGTCTGCGGAAGTTACGTTTCGTCTGACGACGGTCACGGTATGCGTAAACAAGCGATTTCATTACCTGCTCGTTAGCTGTTTTAAAAATGCGGTGTTTGGAACCAAAATAACCTTTAGCAAGCTTCAATACTTTTTTATGACGACGACGAACGACGAATCCGCCCTTTACTCTTGCCATATCAAAAGACCTCCCAAATAATGTTTATGCTTAATTCATTGCCGTGCTGTGTGCTATTTCAGGTTAGCAAGACCTTGTTTCAGACGCTTAACGTCCCCAGGTGCCATCTCAGGGTTAGTACCCAGAACGCGTTTTGCACGTTTGGATTTGTGGGAAAGCAAGTGGTTTTTGTAAGCTTTGTAACGCATTACTTTACCAGTACCGGTAATCTTGAAGCGGCCTTTAAGGCTGCTATGTGTTTTCATTTTAGGCATTGAACTTCCTCCTTAATTTGTCATTGACTCTTTGGAGCCAATATCATAATCATGCTGCGTCCTTCGAGCTTGGGTTGGCGCTCCACGGTACAAAGATCAGCAACTTCCAATTTCACACGCTCAAGAATTTTTTGACCCACATTAGCATGGGTAATTTCCCGACCGCGGAAACGAACGGAGCATTTCACCTTGTCCCCTTCATTCAGGAACTTAACCACATTGCGAAACTTGGTCTGGTAGTCATGCTCCTCGATGTTGGAACGGAACCATACCTCTTTGATGTCAACGATCTTCTGGTTTTTACGGGCTTCCTTTTCTTTCTTCTGTTGCTCATAGCGGAATTTTCCGTAATCCATAATCCGACACACGGGCGGCTTCGCTTGAGGCGCCACGTTCACGAGATCCAAGTTTGCGTCAATCGCCATTTGCAGAGCTTCACGAGTCGGTGTAATCCCGATTTGTTCCCCGTTAGCACCAACCAGACGTACTTCTCTCACCCGAATCTCATCATTGATCATATGTTCCTTACTAATAACCCTCCACCTCCAGAACCTGTTATTGTTGTATTGTGTTAAAGCACAAAAAAGGGATGACGACTATGCAGCCGACATCCCTGTCTGATACTCAATTCATCATGAAAGTTCAATTCACAAATCATTGGATCAAGACCAGCCGGCAATACCGGTCAGGTGAGAAGTCGGACCTTCTACTTGTTAATCCATCTTTTCAATTAACATACTCGAACATCTTATCACGCAACTCACCAGAGTGTCAACACATTTATTCAAAACAGTTGACACTTCGGATCTGCGATACACTCATGCCCTTCTGCATTTAGCCCTGCTTACTTTGAACTTCTTCCAGCCGAACGACACGCGTATGCTGGGTGTGGCTCCATTGCTTGTTGTTTTGCGTGAAGAACGCATAAAACGTAATCGGATACCACGAAATCAGATAGACAGGGAACAGCAGCAAATAAAGATATACTTTTTTGAACGTGACCTTCTCCAGAATCATCGCAATCACAAAGGTTGAAATGTTCAAACCAACAGCTATAGCACCGGTCCAAGCCGGGAATTGTACATAGATATTTTCGATATTAGGTCCACCAAATAACGTAATGTCTACCCACATCGCTACTGTCATCAAGAAGGTAAGCAGTACGATATACACGTTCAGACCATAAAGAGCCATATCAAATTTGATCAGGCTTCTATGCTTAATGCTCTGCCACAGCAACGGGAAGAAATAACGGCGAGCGACTGTAAAGTGACCCTGCATCCAGCGCAGACGTTGTCTGGAGGAAGCTTTAAAAGTCAACGGCTTCTCATCATATACCTTGGCATCATAATTAAATCTTGGATATACGTTGCGTTGCGTACAGCGCATGGTGAACTCCAAATCCTCTACCAGGCTCGTCGCACCCCAGCCCATTTCCTTGAGCAGATTCGTTTCAAAGCACATGCCTGTACCACCAAGGAAGTTAGCCATGTTCAGGTTGTGACGTGACAGTTGCCACAAACGGTTGATGTACCAGTAAGATACCCCGTATGCCGCAGTAATCCATGAATCCTCCGGATTCTTCGTATCAATGTACCCCTGGATAACACGGGCACCTGTGCACAAATCGTTGTTCATTTCACTTAAGAAATTCGTATGTGCCAAATTGTCAGCATCGAACATGACAATCGCATCATATTGACGTGGCATTGCCCACAATTCCTTGAGCATCCACTCAATCGCGTAGCCTTTACCACGTAAATTCGGATTCGTACGTTCACAAGCATTCATACCGTGAGCGCGAACGATGTCCGCCGTCTTGTCCGTGCAGTTATCACAAATAACGAATACATCGTACAGTTCCTTTGGATAATCAAGTTGCTTCAAGTTCTCCATCAATGCTCCAACAACCTGTTCCTCGTTGTGGGCAGCGACCAAAATGGCAAATGATTTTTCCGGAGCCGCATTCTCTTTTCTTTTTTTACGAATCAGCCCGAACAAGGAGAATCCAAACTGATAGACCGCGATCAGCGCCAGTATAATCTGGAGCGTCACGAAAATGGCGTCTAGCATAATCTCTTGTTACCCCCTTTTTTATACCCCTTTAAAAATCCTGCGTTTGTTTGTTTTCTATCTGTGTAGCGCAAGTTGCGGCGCTTTGCGCGCCTTTTTTGTAGTTTTTGACCCGACCCTTACTTTTTTCATTGACTGTGCGCAGCCCCCTATTGGCTGACACAGGGACGCCATTACGATTTTCGTTGGTTTTCAATCTTTTGTCAAAGCCTTTAAACCGTTCTCAGCAGCAAAAAAATACGACAAACTCCCGTTTGAACCAGGAATGCGACGCTGAGCCTTTCATACATGACGATAAGTCTTATTTTCATCCATTTGCTAACTTTTTATTTCTTTAGTCCCTCCTTTTTGTGGCGCATTTAACAGCCACTTCTAAATACTCTATCGTATTAGACGGATGAACGCAAAGAAAGTTATACAATTCAACTTATATTCCATTAACATTTTTGTGTAGAATTGAACCAGATAAGTTGTGATTCTTGAAATGAGCAGCGTTTAAAAATATGATGAGAGCAAGAGAATAATGACTTATCGCCTGATTCTGTCCAAGTGATTCAAAATATTTGCCGACCAACCCGGCACGGCAAGCGGAGGAAACCAAATGCAACGTCTAGTCGTAAAACTTGTAAATCTGGAGCAGCAGTTGTTCAAATGGATCAACGGACGCTTACACAATCGTTTTTTGAACTTCTGGCTTTATTATCTTACACATCTGGGTGGGGCGACCTTTACAATCACCTCCACACTGCTTGTATGGCTGCTTGCTCCGCTTCCATGGAAGGAATCCGGTATGAAGGGAGCTATCGCGCTTGGAGTCAGCCACATCCCTGTAGCCATCGCCAAGAAGCTGTACCCGCGGATTCGTCCGTACCTGGCACTGCCAGATACGAATACGTTCCGTAACCCCCTGTCGGATCATTCTTTTCCTTCTGGGCATACAACCGCTATTTTTTCAGTGACCGTTCCATTTATGCTACAGTCACCCATACTAACACTGCTTTTACTGCCTGTCGCGCTGATTGTGGGTTTTTCCCGGATTTACCTGGGGCTCCACTATCCTACGGACGTACTCGCAGGAGCGGTCATCGGCACATCTGCGGCAATAGGAACGGTTGCATTCTGGCCTTAAAGCCGATATGGTATGATTGAGAACATCTCAGCAGGAACAGGTGAAATGAGAGTGGCTAAAAAACGAGTGTTATTATTATCGGAAGGTTTCGGTGCCGGACATACTCAAGCTGCGTACGCGCTCTCAAGCAGTTTGCGCAAGCTTTCTCCGAATGTGCAGACCAGAGTGCTGGAATTGGGGAGCTTTTTGAATCCGAGAATGGCTCCGCTCATTATTACAGCGTACAAGAAGACTATCATATCGCAGCCTCGCCTGATCGGAATGGTTTACCGTCATCAGTATAAAAAATCATTAAACCGTCTTACAACGCTCGCTTTGCATCGTCTGTTCTACACGCAGACCCGTAACATTCTCCGGCAGCTTCGTCCTGATTTGGTGGTATGCACTCATCCCATCCCAAGTGCGGTGATTTCACGTTTGAAGCGCTTGGGCGTACATGTCCCGCTTTGTACCGTCATTACAGATTACGATGCACATGGAACATGGATCAGTCCCGAGGTTGACCGTTACTTTGTATCTACGCCTGAAGTCATGCGTAAGCTGCGCGTACGTGGAGTGCCTATGTCGAAAATTCAAGTCACGGGTATTCCGGTTCATCCAAATTTTTGGGAACATCCGGGGCACGACGAAATACGGGACCAATTCGGTCTTAAGCCGATACCCACCGTGCTCGTTATGGGCGGCGGCTGGGGTCTGATGAACGATGAAGTCATTCATCGCTCGCTTACCCATTGGAGAGAAAACATTCAATTTATTTTTTGTCTAGGTCATAATGATAAAATTCGTCGTAAAATGCAGCTGGACCCCCGCTTCGATCATCCGAATATTCATATTTTCGGGTTTACGCGGGAAATCGACAAATTAATGGAGGTATCGAATCTGCTTATTACCAAGCCCGGCGGAATGACATGCACCGAGGGGCTGGCAAAAGGGATTCCTATGTTGTTTCACAAACCTCTCCCCGGACAGGAAGAAGAAAATTGCCAATACTTTACGGCTCAAGGCTTCGGAGAACCGATTACTTCGCTGGATGTTGTCGTTAAATGGATGAACCGGCTGTTACACGAATTTCCGGAAATCGTTCGCAAGCGACAGGATCACGTTCATAATGTAGCGCGATATTATCCTCTTCAGAGTGCACAGAGTATTTTGGATATACTGGAACCAAACAGGGTGCTTTCCTAAAAAAGGAAGCACCCTGTTTTATTTTATTATTTTCCATACTTCTCAAGACGTATTTTCTCATACTGTTCCAAAGCATCTTTGCCGATCAGCACCTCGACACGATGGATGTTCATGCCTTTGCCCATAAATTTATGCTCATATTCGGTCATGACATGCTCTTCGTTGATACCATCACGATGAAGGTTCAATGAAATGTTCGTCATTTGCAGACCACTGTCGGCAAATGAATTCAGCGAGAACTCAAACAGCGTCTCCGAATCGGTTTTGAAATGAATTTGCCCCTTGCTGTTTAAAAGCTGACGGTACTTGTCCAAAAAGCGCGGATGCGTCAAACGACGACGCGCATGCTTGGCTTTAGGCCACGGATCGCTAAAATTCAAATAAATGCGTTCAATTTCCCCAGGTTCAAAAACATTTTCAATCTGTTCAATGTTCGCCAGCGCCAATTTGATATTAGGCGGCGTATCAACCTCTCTATCACTCCAGGCCAGACGCGACTTTTCCGCTGCACGACGAACCAGTTCATCGTACATATCAAAGCCAATATAGTTGATTTCCGGATTCCGATAGCTCATTTGGCTGATAAAACGCCCTTTGCCCATACCGAATTCCACATGAATCGGACGATCATTGCCAAAAAGCTGCTGCCACTTTCCTTTATACTGTCCCGGCTCCAAGATGACCAGGTCCTGCTGTTCTTCCAGACTTTCCCGTATTCCTTTTCTTCCGCGTAAACGCATGTTACTCCTCCATATGCTCTGTTATCAAGGAAAAAGGAATTTCACCCCCGCTTGAAGATACGGAAATGAAATTCCTTTTTCAATATATTTGGATTGGGGTCCAACTAATTTAATTGTTCATAGTCTACCCCATCAGCAGGTGAAAAATCAATCGTCTTTTGGCAAGCGGCTCTGATTTTTTGACGTGCGGCCGTTCCAATCTGGCGGTCCTGCCCAAAACGGACACCGGTTAGCGCCAATGCCTCATCAAAGGTTAACTCAACAGTAACTTTATCCATACGCGTTTTATCCTGCGTACTCATAAAAGATCACCTCACGGGTTATTAGTGATGGAACCGACGTGCATTTACCCTAAAGCAGGCGATAGAAGCAGCATAGCTGCCCTGAAAAATAATCATTAGCCGATGGTTAACTTTTATTTTCAGGATCGAAAACAGTCCTTTTATAGTATGTCTGGTACCGCTTACAATATAACACATGGTGTAACCTTTTTCAATCCTGAATCCAATAAAATCCGCACTTTCTCCTGCCTTTCGCTCTCAAGTGATTCCCAATTCCGACTGATTTTTGTTACAATAGGGTGATCGTAAAAAAAGGAGTACACCCATGAAAACAGATTTGTTGCCTGCTCCTCTCCTATGGGGAGATAAACGATTCCATACGTGGAATCACGAAATGCGCGAGCAATTTCAAAATAAAGTGTTTAAAGTCATGCTGGATGCGGGTTTTACCTGTCCGAACCGGGATGGTTCAATTGCCAAAGGAGGCTGCACCTTTTGCAGCGCACGGGGATCTGGTGATTTTGCAGGACGCCGCCGGGACGATCTGGTCACCCAATTCAATACGATACGGGACCGTCAGCATCTAAAATGGCCAAACGCCCAATATATCGGCTATTTTCAAGCCTATACGAATACGTATGCCCCGGTTGAGCAGCTGCGCGAATACTTCGAGGTCATTCTGGAGCAGCCCGGCGTTGTTGGTCTGTCCATCGCTACACGTCCCGATTGCCTGCCTGACGATGTAGTGGATTACCTTGCCGAGCTGAACGAGCGCACATACCTGTGGATCGAAATGGGCCTGCAAACTGTCCATGAATCCACCTCGGAGCTGATTAACCGCGCCCACGACACTCAATGCTATCTGGATGCGGTGGAAAAGCTGCGCAAGCGCAATATCCGCGTGTGCGCGCACATTATTTACGGACTGCCGCAGGAAACGCATGAAATGATGCTGGACACAGGTCGCGCAGTGGCGGCTATGGATGTGCAGGGCATCAAAATCCACCTGCTGCATCTCATGCGCAAAACGCCGATGGTCAAGCAGTATGAAGCCGGATTGCTACGCTTTCTGGAAAAAGATGAATACGTCAAGCTGATCGTCGATACGCTGGAATTTTTGCCGCCTGAAATGATCGTTCATCGGTTGACCGGGGATGCACCACGCGATTTGCTAATGGGACCGATGTGGTCGCTCAAAAAATGGGAAGTGCTTAACGCCATTGACGATGAGTTAAAATCACGTGAAACATGGCAGGGTAAGTATTGGAGGCAGCCTTAAATGGGCTTCTTGTCCGTTCTGAGCTACGCTCATCAATTGGTAGCTGCGCGAGTCCAGCCGGGCGATACCGCTATTGATGCCACAGTCGGCACTGGAGCGGATACGCTTTTCCTGGCTAAGGCTGCCGGAAGACGGGGACGTGTCTACGGCTTCGATATCCAGCAGGAGGCGTTGCAGCTCGCTCGTCGTCGGCTCGACGAAGACGAATCCCCTTCACTGGCGGAGGTGTCGCTGCTGCTGCAAGGCCATGAGCAGATGCGGGAGGCCGTTCCCGACAAGCTGCATGGCAAAGTCGCTGCGGTCATGTTTAACCTCGGCTACTTGCCCTCCGAAGGCGCTGACCCGTCTGTTATCACGCATACGGACAGCACACTCACCGCTCTTGATGCAGCAATGTATCTGCTACGCCCTCGCGGTATTCTGACCGCAGTACTGTATCCGGGGCACGCCGGGGGTGGCGAGGAAGCGGAAGCTGTCCTTCAATGGGCCTCCGTCCTCCCGGTATCCAGCGGTCAAAGCATTATTTACCGCCAATTACAACGAGCCGCTTCGCCTTATGTAGTGGCGGGTGG
>NZ_ASRY01000098.1 GCF_000520815.1 Paenibacillus maysiensis
CAGCGCTGATTTTGCGCTACATGATTGGCTAACGGGGAATTTAGCGAATTCTCAGATGAAAAATTTGTTCAATTATTGAAACCTGATAATCAGGTAACTATTTAAACCAGGCACAGTGGACAGATTCTTACGCCTTTCAACACTGCAAAGCAATAGCCCTAACTCACTTTTAATGAGATTGCTCCGTGGTCGTCTTTTGAGTTCCGCTAATTTTCCAATGATACGAAAACACCCGATACGGTTGTGAGCCGACCGGATGTTACGTGTCTTGGTAGAAAAATGTTACTTTAATTAGTTTTGGGGACCAAGTTCAGATACGGGTGAAGGTCAACTCCAGTCTCACTGTGGTTATCTCTTTGTGGCATTTCCCTTTTAAGGGATAAATATATGTCTGGTAAAAAAAGCACCTGAAGAGTTGCATTCTGAAGACGGTAACCAATTGTACTGGTTGTTCATAACCCTCACAAGGATAGAGACTATCAGATGCTTAATGAATGAAAAAAATGATTTAGATGGTCGACAAACAATTTAGGATTTTCCATAGCAGCGAAATGACCGCCTTTATTCGCTTTCTCCCAGTAAGTAATATTATAGACGCGTTCTACCCAGCTTCGGGGAGGCGTGGGCAGCTCCTTGGGAAATAAGGAAACCCCTGTTGGAACAGTAACACGCTGACCTTCGGTGAAATGCAGTGGCATTTTGGTACCTTCAGTATATATTCGTATGGAAGAAGCAATTGAATTGGTAAACCAGTAAATCGATATGTTGGTGAGGATATGATCAAGTGAAAAAGACCTTTCCATATCTCCGTCACAGTCACTCCAACCTTGAAATTTTTGCTTCGTCGCTATACCTCGTGGCTGCAAGTCTAAATCATAGAAAAAGAGTCGTTATCGGACCATGTTTGAAAGATATCTTGTGAAGCATGATATTCATCCATTTCAAACCATGGAGTTATGGAGTATAGAGGCGATTAAACAAACCGTTATGAGTGGGCTTGGATTTTCTTTTTTGCCTTATATTACAGTTAAAGAAGACGTGGATAGAGGAAAACTTACAGTTGTAAGTCATTCCGAAATGTTCGATCCGATATACTCCCATATGCTGATTAAAAAGAAAAAGTGGCTATCTCCAACAGTGAAAGCTTTCTCTGAACTTGTCATAAAGTCGATCCGTGAAACGGATAACGAGATCGAAAGATCAAGATGACCACCATTTGTTGGATAATTGGTATTATCTACTCGAATCGTAATATTCTTTTTGCCATTGGCTGCATGAGATGTCGTATCAGGTAATGAAATGACATCTGAGTAATGGTATTCGGAGGACAGTAAATAAACGGCCTTCATGCTGGATCATTCAAAAGAGGCCGTTTTTTTCACGTGTAACATCGCTGATCCCTTTTCGCTAAACTTCGTTTGTTATGATTGTCCATTACAAAAATTGACATTTCACATGAAAATAAGTAGTATAATTAGAAACAATTATACTGTAAAAGAGGCCTTTTCTCATTCCCCTCTATTCAATTCCTGATCCTACCTATTTTAAGGAGTGAAAATGCTATGTGTGCACGAACGCTAAAAGCGAATACAAGGTATGTAATCGGTAACTATTGCAAATGGATCGCAGTTGGTATGATTTTAACTTTCACGGGATGCCCGCTTGCATCCGCCGCTCCTTCACCCTCATCCTCTAGTAAAACTAGTGAACCCACGTCCTCCCTAGTTACATTTCAATTGCAAGAGGCTACGATTGCTCAAATGCAGGAAGCGATGAAGTCAGGGGCACTGTCAAGTGTCGAGCTCACCGCCCTGTACCTTAACCGGGTATATGCCTATGATTCTAGTGGCATTCGGCTGAATTCCATCCCTGTTCTGAACCCCGACGTACTGAAAGAAGCCGCTCAGGCTGATCAACTAAGGGCACAAGGTATTAAAACCGGGCCTCTGCAAGGCATCCCCTACACGGTTAAAGACAGCTACAAGGTTAAGGGACTCACTGTCGCCTCTGGATCTCCGGCTTTCAAAAACCTGATGGCAAAGGACGATGCCTTTACAGTAGAGAAGATACGCAAATCCGGTGGGGTGCTCATTGGTAAAACCAACATGCCGCCAATGGCAGCAGGGGGAATGCAAAGAGGCGTTTATGGCCGTGCTGAAAGTCCGTACAATTCAGATTATTTGGCCGCAGCCTGGTACTCTGGCTCCTCTAACGGATCTGGCGTATCAACAGCCGCCAACCTCGCTGCCTTCGGTATGGGGGAAGAAACGGTATCCTCTGGAAGATCACCAGCATCTAACAATGGTTTAATTGCCTACACGCCATCGCGGGGCCTAATCTCCATTCGGGGGAATTGGCCACTCTTCCCAATACGGGATGTCGTTGTCCCACATACGAGGACTGTCGAGGACATGCTCCGCTTGCTTGACGTGATCGTTGTAGAGGATAAGATCACCAAAGGCGATTTCTGGCGAGAACAGAAAGCCGTTTGGCTGCCTTCTGTCAACAGTGTCCGTCCAAAATCTTATTTAGAACTGCGAGACACCCAAGCTTTGAAAGGCAAACGCATTGGCGTTCCGAAAATCTATATCGGTAAGGACCATGAAACCACAACCCCGATCAAATTCAGACCTTCGATACAGGCATTATGGGAAAAAGCTGTAAAGGATTTAACTGCTCTTGGAGCTGAGGTTGTGGAAGTTGACTTCCCCCTGCAGGCGAACAGCGAGAAGGACCGGCCAACAGCGAAAACACCTGAGGAGCGTGGACTGATGCCAGCAAAGTGGGCTGAAAAGGAATTTGGGCTGCTTAATCCTTATGCGGCTGAGGAATTCCTCAAAAGTGTGGGCGATCCAAACTTCCCGTCATGGGCTAATATCGACCCTGCAACCGTCTTCCCGAATCCGCCTGGTTCGGTAGATGCCAAACGTGGCAGAGACCTTGGCCATTATGACGTATTCATTGATACCATAAAGAAAGGCGTCACCCCTTACGAACAAATTCCTCAGTTTCATGAAGGACTACGGGGGCTTGAAAATGTACGAAAGATTGATTTTGAAAATTGGATGAAGCAAAACAACCTTGATTTTATTGCATTCCCGGCAAATTCGAATATCGGCAAAGCTGACTCCGATGTGAATGAAACGTCCTATGAGGAGGCTTGGGAGAATGGCAACTATTTCTCCAATACGAATTTCATTCTACGCGAGTACGGGATTCCAAGTGTATCTGTGAGTATGGGCGCTATGAAGGATACCGGTATGCCCGTTAATCTGACGATGGCAGGTGCCGCATACAGCGATAATGACCTGCTTCGTTACGCTTATTCCTATGAGCAGGCGACCAAAAACCGTCCTATTGCAGCACGCACGCCAGCGCTTGAGGATGAAACCTTTTCCTATAACCCGCAAACTGCTCTCCCACCCTCTAAACGTAAGGAAACAGGAGCCCCTGCACTTAAGTTGAATGCTTCGATCAAGGATGATGTTCTCGCTTTGGAAGGTTCAGTCACAGATCAAAGCGATATCGCACAGCTTAAAGTTTATGTCAATGGCATTCGTATCTTTATTACAGAAGATAAAGCCAATTGGTCAGCAACGCTTCCAACTACTAAATACAAACAGGGTGGTGCCTCCCAAGCCGATACGCTGCATATTCTCGTGCTGGCCAAAGATATTTACGGAAATACCTCTGCTCAAGTCAAGTCTGTCACTTTACCCCAATGACGAAAGACATCATAGAACTCACTATAATTGCGGGTTCCCTGACCGTAAGGTTCTCATTAGGGAAGCTATCGCTGCAGCTGGCCTGAGCGACGGGATAGTTGAGCTTGACGGGCTGGAGGTTGGTCAGATGAAGCTGCAACTTCCAGCTCTTTAAATTCCAATGCAACTTGGTATGCTTTAGCCTTATTGTCTTGTTCATTGAACTATCGTTTCTCGATAGCTCAATCACTATTTGGATATTTGTTGAGTAGGAACTCTAATATATCTTTCAAATAATCTTCGGAGAGGCTATGTATAAATCATTGTGTTGTTTTGAGAATAATATTATTATGCTTCATTGAACTACATAGAATCGCAGCAAGGGAAACCGTCGGTAACTCCTAAGGCTCCTGATTATTGTTAAAGTACACCCCCAAATTAAAATCATTTGATTTTTTTTGGGGTGCTTTGTGTCATGGGTAGATAAAAGGACGAACAGGGTAACCGCCCTTTTATCCATGACAGGTTGCATTTAATGCCGTCCATTATGATAAAGGCTCTTACTTGACGCATTCAGCCATCACAATATTTCGATATACCCTTCTGTTCCATGCACGCGAATTCGTTGCCCATCTTTTATCAGTTTGGTAGCATTTTCCACACCAACAACTGCTGGTAAGCCATATTCACGTGCGATAACGGCTCCATGGGTCATCAGTCCACCAACTTCGGTGACTAGGCCTTTTATGGATACAAACAATGGTGTCCAGCTAGGGTCAGTAAAGGAGGTGACTAATATATCTCCATCTTCTAGATCAGCATCTTCCATGTTTAAGATGACACGTGCTCGTCCCTCTATAAGTCCGGAAGAAACAGGTAGACCTACAATAGCTTCGGCTGGGAGGTTTTCTCGTTTGTACTCACCCGTAATGATTTCACCGTCAGACGTGATAACACGTGGTGGAGTTAGTTTTTCATATAATTTGTACTCGTCTTTTCGTTTGCTAATGATCTGGTAATCTAGTTTATTTGTGCGTACGACTTCGTGAAGTTCTTCAAAAGTGAGATAGTATATATCTTCTTTTTCATGAATAACGCCCGTTTGTACGAGTTGTTCGGCTTCTTTCAGTAAAGCCTGCTTATAAACGAAGTAGCGATTAATCATTCCATATTTTGGATATTCACGATAACCGATAAAATTCCGTATGAGGTCGATCATTCGTTTTGTTTCTTTGGCTTTTTGTTCACCATCCGGTAATTGCTTCAATCGATCTAATAACTCTTGTTCTTTTTTCAAAGCTTCCTGTCGCCCTTGCTCAAATTTCCGATGGCTAGCATTAGGCTCAAAGTTTTTGATATTACTAAGAATCATGGGGACAAGTGTAATTGGTTTTTCACTCCAACGAGTTCTCGAAATATCGATTTCACCGGCACATCGCATTCCGTATTTGTTGAGATAAGCATAGAGAGCGTCTTGAGTTTCCTGTCCACCATCGAACTTAACCAGTTCATCCAAAAAATTATCATCTTTTACATGTTGTAAATAATCAATTACTTCCGGATAAGGACGAATCACATCTGCGACATCCAATAGCGCCAGACCCATTTCCGAAGTAATGTTGTTTGGTACAGATTGAGAAAGCGTATCTGCTGCGTTTTTTTCACCTAACCACTCGTACATTTTTTCATTGATCCATGACGAAGCATTCATAGCAGTCATAAAAACCTTTGAACTTTGTGGATCAAATAAGATCTTCTTTAATTCCTGGAGATCTTCCAGAATAAAATCAAATAAATCTGCTCCTGATTTCGTTTGGATGTTTTGTTTTAATTCTTCTATCGATGTTTGACTGTTCTTAATCAAATCAGAAACGATTGCCGGATCGTTTTCGATTTGTGCTTGAAAACCTGCAGACGACAACCCTTTATTGCTTTTACCGGGACTCCGTTCTTTTTTATCATTTGGTAACGATTTTATAAAATCTCGCTTGATTATGGTCATAAATGCGTCTTTTATGAGCGGATCGGATTGGCCCAGGGTATTTAAGAAAGTTTCTCTGCTGACAGGTGAAGCCAGCATAGGTGTAACATCAACAAACAACCTTCCACCGGCTTTACGCATGGGTGCAGGAGTTATTAACAGGTAAAAAGACAATCCCAATGGTTTTATCGGGTCAGTCATCATTTGTTGATGACCGACAGATACATAAACGTGATTTTCTTGATCATTCGATTCAGGGATCGGGTATAAAGTCGTGATTGGCCGACTCTGGACAATATAAAATGTATCATCAACCAAACACCATTCGATGTCCTGGGGGTAACCAAAATAAGCTTCGATCTGTCTTCCGATGCGTGCCAGTTGTAAAATTTGTTGTTCAGTAAGTGTTTGAATCTTTTGCTGATCAGGATCGATCTGCTTTGTCTCTGTTCCGCCTTCTTTTCGTCCATAGATAGCCAATTTTTTGGTTGCTATCCTCTTATCGACGATTTGCCCTTCCTGTACTTTATAACAATCGGCAGATACCAAGCCAGAGACCAGTGCTTCTCCAAGTCCAAAACTGGCATCGATTGATAGCAGCTTTCGGTTAGAAGTAATTGGATCAGCGGTAAATAAAATCCCAGAAGCCTGTGGGAACACCATCCTTTGAACGATAACGGATAAATAAACTTGACTGTGGTCAAATCCGTTTTGCATACGGTAGATTACCGCGCGATCCGTAAATAGGGAAGCCCAACATTTGCTGATATGCTGCAAGATCGCTTCTTTGCCAATGATATTTAAATAGGTGTCTTGTTGTCCAGCAAAAGAGGCATGTGGTAAATCTTCAGCAGTCGCACTAGAACGCACTGCATAAGCATGTTCATCACCAAACTGGGAGAGATAGTGAGTAACTGCTTTCACAACATCGGAAGGAATTTCTACTTCCATAATGATTTGTCGAATCTTCCTGCTGATTTCACCAATTTGATCTCGATCTTCTACTTTTAGCATGGTTAGTCGATCCAACAATGCTTGAAACGTTTCGTTTTGTTCGATGGCTTTTTGATATCCCACTGTTGTAACACAAAATCCTTCTGGTACTTGTACTCCTTCAATTTTTGATAATTCCCCTAAATTTAATCCTTTTCCGCCAACGAGCAAAAGCTGCGCTTTTTCCATTTCCTGAAAACCGAGAACCAAAGAACTCATTCAATATCTCTCCTAACCATTAAATTGAGAAAAAACATTTGACAAGAGTTTACCGGCATGGTACACTTAAATTGTAAGATGTAATAATTATGTCAATTTAAAATGTAAAAGTCGTAATCTGATTATATCATCGTGTCTGTTTATATGCAATATAAAAGAACTTGATAAAACTACGAGGCCACAAAAACTTGTGTTTTTCTGGTGAATAACCATAAAGGACAAAACAAAAGACGACCCTTATCCAGATATTTGGATAAAAGGTCGTTTTTTTGCTGTTCCAGAAGGTCTATGGATCCGTTATTTTATTTCATCAGTTTCAATATTCTCTTAGGTTTACAGTGAAAATGGCCATGGCACCTTGTAACTCCATACCAACTAGACCCGAGGAAGACGCTACGTCATACCCGTCTCTGTGTTTAAGCTCGCTGTTCTTTGCTTCGATTTTGTAGCGTTCTTTGGCTTTCTCCTTGAAGTACTCGCTTTCTTGAAATGCCATTTGTTCGGTATGCTCGGCAGATTTAATACTCACGGAATAGGTTTTGCTTTTTGCTCCTTCTTTGCAGCACCCTTCTCGGAGTGAACATCTTTTGCACTTCTCTATATCGAAGTAGTACGTATCCGTTTGATTTGCGACGGCTTCTTTTAGCAAATTAAGCGGTTCTGTTATTTTGGGCAGCGCATAGACACCGCCTTCTGCTTCAATGACATCCATAAGCTTCTGGCAGTAAGCGATTTCATCCTTCAGCACATCGCTCGTATTCTTCGGTGGGAACTTGGCTTTGAGGGATTCGTCGACTTTATAGACAGCCTTTCTTAGTTTTCGAGCACGATCCTGCAAGATTTCTCGGGGAGTTTTCTGGTTGTAACGAGCTTTCGTATGAGTCGCGTCAACAATGATGACTTTGCTTTGGATAATCCCTTTTTCGATTGCGATTTCAACGGTTTTGTTGATCAGCATGTCGAGAAGGTCCAAATCCTTTAGCCGCAGCTTTCTAAATTTGGTAAGTACTTGAACGACATATCGTATTTGGACCGCTCCACAATGTCTTCATCGGACAATTCGAAAATCGCTTTTATGAGAAGGTACTTGAACATCCGAATAGGATCGACCGCATTTCTACCGTTGTCCAGACAATAGTTTACTTTCAATTCATCATATACAAACGAGAAGTCAACGAACTCGTTGATTTGCCGAAGTATATTATCCTTGGGAATCACCTGATTATACAGTTCGATATACGGGCTTAAAATTATCGTTTGTTGCTGTTGAATCATGGTAGACACCTTCTCCCCTTGGATGTTTTCATTATACAGAAAAAGACGCAGTTTCTCCAAATTTCTGGAGTAACTGCACCTTTCTCACATCACAGGGACTTTTTCAGTGGCCTCTAAAACTACCCAGGTTCTTTTTGGGTTTCCCCGCTTTTCCATAATAAAAAGCCGCTAATCTTCACGTTTCTAATTAGCGGCTTAAAAAAATACTAATATGCTACTTGAGGTGTAAATGAAGTCATCAATGATAACGGTAACTATAGTCTAAACAGTCTCATTTCCCCAAATGCTTACCAGATCATTGATTTGAAGCGACACGACTTTTAGTTCTCCGCCAATGGCATAGAGTTCCAGCCCCCTGCTCTCCGAGTCCGGGAAAATCATGTCTGAAATAATTGTTTTTCCATTATTGCCGAAGACTTCGACACTTGACCAATCCAGATAAATGCTCAACTGTATCCTCTCATGCTCTGGCTTCATAGTGGCCTTGTGTATTGCTGTGAAATCGGAATGAAAGTCAATGGCGCTCGACTTCGTCCGATCGACGAATAACTCCCTATTCGAGATATTGTATCCAATGATCGTCTCCTGATTGGAAGACTTCCGCACTTTGAACCCGAATTCCACGGCAGTGCTGATTTCAAATTCTGCAATAATTTCTGCCTTTGCAGCAGAAATATCAGATAACACGTTCATACCTGGCTTAATCGTCAAGTCTTGCAGAGACAAAATCGGTTTTCTTAGCTGACTTAATTCACTTATGGGTGCTTGGATTAAGTGAAGTCCCTCCGGATAAGTCCTAAGCTGTAGCTCACGGGGAATTGACATCTTGCCACGCCATTCCTCTGAAGGTAGCGTGGTACCATAACGCCAATTGTTCATCCAGCCGACCCATAGCTTTCGACCGTCCTCGTTTGGAATGCCATTCCAGGTCACGGCCGCGTAAAAGTCTGATCCGTAGTCTACCCATTTGATAGTATCGAAAGATTCCAACGCTTCATCCAGAGCAAATGCCTTACCGTCAAAGTTGCCTATGAAATACATCATGCCAGAACCACCTGCCGGTGGTTCCGGATCGTCTGGATTCACACCATTTCTATCCCCGACGCTTAGCATCAGAATCCACTTCGTGGTACTAGGATCCTCATCCACTTGGATTCGAAATATATCAGGACATTCAAATATCCCTCGGTGGATATGCGGAATGTCGGAACCGAATTCGCTTGCAAAAGACCATTCTTTCAGGTTTGGAGATGTGTAAAATTCTACACGGTCTCTTACGGCAAGGACCATGATCCACATCGACGATTCATCATGCCAAAACACCTTCGGATCACGAAAGTCTAGTGTTTCCGTTGGGAATAAAACCGGGTTACCTTCATATTTTGTCCAGGTTCGACCTTTATCCTTGCTGTAAGCAATGCTTTGCACCTGCGGCTTGCCGGGCCGAGTCATGTTGCCCTCATTCGTATAAATGGCAACCAATCCTGTTCCTTCTTCGTTGAAAAATCCGCTTGTATTGTGCTTATCCACCACCGCGCTTCCCGAGAAGATCGCTCCGTCCTCTCCAGGCGGAATTGCTGGTGGTAGTTCGTCCCAATGCAGTAGATCCTTGCTTACCGCATGCCCCCAATGCATGCGGCCAAAGTCAGGCTGCGTATCATGGGGCGTATGCTGGTAGAACAGGTGGTACTCTCCTTCATAATAAACCAAGCCGTTGGGATCGTTCATCCAATTTTTCTCAGGTGAATAATGGAATTGGGGCCTGTATGTCTCCCTATAATAACTGTTTTGTGATCCTTTTCTGCTGCTATTGCTATTCGTTAGGTGCATGTCTTTAATGGTACCCACTCTCCTTTTGATTGTTGATAAGGTATTTAACGGCCCCTACCACCTTTTTTATGTTTCAGCCTTGATCTTTAAGATATCTGTCATAGCCTTTCTGTTTGATTTCCAGCCATTTGTCCAGTCCAAGTCTGGTAAGCTCCGCCTTATATTCCGCCCATTCTTCTTCCACTTTGCCCGTTTTGATCCATTCCGCCCGTTTGCGGTTAACGTAAGCAAACAAATCGGTTTCAAGTGTGGAGATCTGCTTCTGATCCTCCAGTGAGAAGAAGACTTTCGGGAAATTATGGTCAGCCTTCATATAAGGAACAAGTCTTTCCTTTATGAGCTCGAGCCGCCCCACTGCATCGTCGGGCTTGGTCGTCACGGTTCCGTAATACTCATCAAGAACGGCCAATGGACCACCGATATTCGTTTTTTGCCGCAGCTCGACAGGGGCAGTTCCCTTAAGCGGAAGATGCTTCAGCATATGACTCGCTTCATCGTATTTAAAAATGTTCTGCTGAGTTTTGTCGCCGTAGGTGCCCCAGTTGTCCTGTACGGACTGGATAGGATCATACAGCTGGTCAATCCATTTTGCCGTAAGCTCAAGATTTTTGTTGTCACTGGTAATCACCATTCTCCCCCGGTCAAAGCCGAGATTGTTCGTGCGGGTCACATTGACTTCACCGCTTGGCCCCGCGAGCGGATTCATCAATTCATATTTATCGTTGTCTCCTGAAATATTCGCCTTATCCCATTGAAAGTAGAGACCATATTTTTCACTCTGACCTTTGGCCAGATACGTATTATAATCCTGCTCAAATGACTCTTCGTCGATCAGGTTCAGTTTATATAGCTCATTAAGGTATTTAATCCCGTCTTTATAACCGTCCTGATCGGCGGTGAAGACCACTTTCCCTTCATTGGTCACTACAGTATGATCGCCGTTGTCCCCAAGACCAAATGATCCGAACAGAAAATTCAGGTCCTCATTGCCGTTATTGAGTATAAAGGACAGCGGGATTTCATCCGCTTGGCCATTTCCGTTAGGGTCGCCATTTTTAAATGCAAGCAGAACTTTTTTTAAATCCTCAGTAGTTTTTGGCATTTTAAGTCCCAGCTTTTTCAGCCACTCCACATTGATCCATGGCATGTCGTTTACAGAATGAATGCTCTCCTTCTCAGAACCCAGCTCCTCAATCCAAGGAAAGGCATAAATGTGCCCGTCCTGTGCGGTTATCATGGATCTGTACTCAGGTGCTTCCTTCAATACCTTCTGCAGATTCGGCATATATTTTTGAATCAAATCCTCTAAAGGGACAATGGTTCCATCCTTTCCGAGGTTCAACAAATCGTAATCGGAATATCCGGCATCCAGTATGGCATCTGGAAGATCTCCGCTGGCAACAGCCAGGTTTCTTTTTTCAATGAAGGAATCGGAGGTGAAGTTGGTAAAATCGATATGCACCCCTGTTTTTTCTTCCAGTCTTTTATAAATCAGCTTTTCATTTGGATCGGAAGGTGCCAGCGGCGAGCTTTGAGTCATAAAATGCAAGGTAACTTTCTCTTTAAGCGGCAGAGTTACATTTTCCAGCTTGTAATCTTCGGATGCAGCAGAATTATTGCCTGAACCGCCGCATCCAGCAAGCAGCGAAGTAGAAAGTACCAGCACGGACAAGGTTAGTAATGTTTTTTTCATCTCTATTCCCCCGATTTGTTATTTGATCGAACCTACCATGACACCCTTTTCGAAATACTTTTGAAAGAATGGATACATAACAATTAAAGGCAAACTTGATATGACAATGGCAGAGTATTTAATCATTTCGGACAATTTTTTAAGCTCCGCTTGCGCCAGCGCATCGGCAATCATACCGGGCTGAACCTGATTCTGTATCAAAATGGAGCGCAGCACCAGTTGAAGCGGAAACAGCTTTGGATCATCCAGATAAATCATGGCGTCGAAATAAGAATTCCACTGTCCGACAAAAGCGTATAAAGCTAGAACAAAAATAATAGGCTTCGACAACGGCAAGACGATTTTAAAGAAAATACTGAGCTCAGAAGCTCCGTCTATACTTGCCGCCTGGAACAGCTCTTTGGGAAGCCCCTGGAAATAAGTCTTTGCCAGAATAATATTGAATACGCTGATCGAGCCGGGCAGAATAATGGCCCACACCGTATTCAACATGCCTAAATCCTTAATCACCAGATAGGTAGGAATCAGACCGCCACCGAAAAACATCGTAATCAGGAAAAAGATCATAATGGGCCGTTTCCCAACCAGCCCTTCAATCGCAAGCGGGTATGCTGCGAAGACGGAAAAAAATACGGTTGCGAACGCAAAGGCTGCTGAATAAAAAATGGCATTAAAAAAACCGCGGATCATGGCACCGTTGCTTAGGATTTTGGCATATCCCGTGAGTGTCCAGTCTGATGATGTAATGGCTAGCCCTTTGGTAATCAGAGTATTTGGAGTTAAAAAGGACGAAAGCACCACATAAACCAGCGGTAACAGAATAGCGAGAACAAACAAACCAAGCAGAATATAATTGATGATGATCAGTATCCGGTCCTTCCCGGTGTAATGAATATCCATAAATACCTCCTTCTTTAATACAGCCCTTCCCCTTCGTTCAGCTTCTTGACGATGGTATTTACGAAAATCAGCAGGACCACATTAATCACGGAATTGAACAACCCAATTGCCGTAGAATAAGCATAATCGCCGGATTGCAACCCCACCTTGTATACATAAGTCGCGATGATTTCCGAGGTTGGCGTGTTCAGAGCCGTCTGCATCAGGTAAGCCTTTTCATAGCCGATCGACATGATGCCCCCTGCAGCGAGAATGAATAGGACGGCCATGACGGGTTTGAGAGTTGGCAGATCAATGTGCAAGATTCTCTTCATCAAAGAAGCGCCATCAATTGTTGCAGCGTCATGCAACTGCGGGTCCACATTGGCCAAGGTGGCTACATAAATGATAGAGGACCAGCCAGCGGTTTGCCATATACCGGACAAAATATATACCGTTCGGAAATAGGCGGGATCAGTCATAAAAGAAATCGGCTTGCCGGTGAAGGTTGTTACCATAGCGTTCACTATTCCAGTCGGCGATAGAAAAACAAACAGCATGCCGGCAACAACAACAACCGAGATGAAGTTAGGTGCGTATACAATAAGCTGAATATTCTTCTTGAACTTCGCTCCTCTGATCAGATTTAGCATCAAAGCCAGAATGATGGGTACTGGGAAACCGAGAATAAGACCGTAAGCGCTTAATTTAAGCGTATTCATTAAAATGTCATAAAAATTTGGTGACGAAAGAAACCGCTGGAAATGTTCGAATCCAATCCATTCGCTACCCATGATTCCTTTTCTTGGACTGAAATCTTTAAACGCAATGATCGATCCGTACATGGGAACATACTTGAAAATGACGGTAAGAATTATGGACGGAACCAGAAACAAATACAATATATAATTTCGAACCATATAACTTAGCCAATGGTTTCTTTTTTTTGCTTCCGAAGCCTTAACTCCCCTTTTTTGAACGATCGAGTTTGCCACTCTTTTCCCCCCTACTGCTCACGGCTTGTTATTAAAGACAGTTATAAGCCATGTTATGTCATCTCTCTGACATAATTCCGCAAGATGTTTTGCAAATGCCTTACTGGTAATTTCCCCACCTCCAACAGGACTAAAAATTTACACTTCCCCAAGATGAATGGGTTTACATTTTACATTTGAACATTTTTTCTCTTACAATTTAACAGGTGTGCATTGAATAAGTCAATACATTTCGGCAACTAAATCCATTTGAAATGCATGATTCGAGAGTTATGTAATATTTTAATACCAAATTCCTTAAAAATGCATCCAATAAATGAATAAATGTAAACTTGTTTTGTTCATTTGAATAATTCATTGTTAAAAGCATGAAAATACTATATATTTAGAAATATGAAGAATCTTAATTCAGGAGAATAAGGTGGAACAATATGACTAGAAAGTCAAAAGTTACTATCCAAGACATTGCTGATGCCTTGGGAATTTCCAGAAACACTGCATCCAAGGCGCTTAATGGAGTAGAGAATATTCCTGCCGTTACGAGGGACAAGGTGATCAAAAAAGCAGTGGAGCTTAAATACAAACAATTTTCTTATATGGAAACAGCCTCTGAAAAACAAGACAGTATCGCACTTTTGACCAGCAATCTTCCCAATAGCTCACACTTTGGATCGCTGCTGATCAGCGGGCTGGAGAAGGAAATCAGCAACCAGGGCTATACTTTATCCATTTATTTTATCCGTGAGAACGATATCAATACCATGACCCTACCCGGTAATTTTGATCCTTCGAATGTGGCTGGTATCTTCTGCATCGAAATGTTCAGTAAGGAATACAGCAAGCTGATCACGGATCTTGGTATTCCAACCATTTTTATTGATTGTGCTGCAGATATGGTGTATCCGGAATTGAAGGCAGATCTGATATTAATGGAAAATGAGCACAGCACATACTGTGTTACCCGGAAATTAATAGATCATGGCTATGAAAGCTTCGGTTTTGTAGGCGATTACAATCACTGCAAAAGCTTCAATGAACGCTGGGCCGGATTCAATAAGGCCCTTGCAGAAGCCGGAATCACCCTGAATCCTGCCCATAGCATCGTAGCGCCGGACCGCAACTTCTTTAAAGAGATGGAGCAGCAATTGGATGCCCTGAGGGAGTGCCCCTCCGTCTTTATTTGTGCCAATGATTTCATTGCCATCAGCGTGATAAAATCTTTGAAGAACAAGGGAATTAAAATCCCGGAGGATGTTGCTGTCTGCGGGTTCGATGATGCATTGGAATCCCGGGTTGTCGAGCCCCATCTTACAACCGTGCATATTTACAGTAGTCAGATGGGTATTATTGCAGCCGAAATGTTATTGTCCAGAATCAAAGACAATACCAAGCCGTACCGAGTGACCCATGTTGCAACGGATATCGTATACCGGGACTCGACGCCTGTTCTAAACTAAATCTACCAAGAGGTGAATCAATGTGAAAAATGACGGAACGGTTCTCTGTGTGGGCGAGCTGCTTATTGATTTTTTCTGCACAGATATTGATGTCAATCTTGCCAAGGGTCAGCATTTCTCCAAGCAGGCCGGCGGTGCTCCAGCAAATGTAAGCGCAGCCGTAGCCAAACTCGGAGGAAAAGCGTCATTCTTGGGGAAAGTCGGAGCCGATCCCTTCGGTATGTACCTGAAGCAAACTCTGGATGAGCAGCATGTGGATACGTCCATGCTCCTTTTTGATCCGGCAACGCCGACTACACTGGCCTTTGTTTCCCTTGCCGCTAACGGCGAACGGGATTTCGTGTTCAACCGCGGAGCTGACCGTCAACTGTCTCTGCAGGACATTGATAGAGAATGGACCCGGCAGGCTGCCATTCTACATTTTGGCTCGGCAACGGCCTTGCTCGCCGATCCTTTTCGAGAAGCGTATTTGTCTTTATTGGACGAAGCGAAGGCCAATGGGCAATTCACCTCCTTTGATCCCAATTACCGGGGGGACCTTTGGAAAGACAGGCTGGAGGAATTTATCGCATTGTCCAGAAGAGGAATACACAATGCGGATTTGGTAAAAGTAAGCGAAGAGGAATTAAACATCATTACAGAGCTGGCTGACCGCAATGCTTCATTGGATCTTTTGCATGGGTTGGGAGCCAAGACGGTGGCAGTTACCTTGGGGAAAGAAGGAACCCTCATCTCAAGCGGTGCCTCCCGTTCGTTAATCGGCAGTATTGCTGTCAAATCGATCGACTCTACTGGTGCCGGAGATGCCTTCGTCGGAGCAATGCTGTATCAAATCAGCCAACTGAGTCAGCCTAAGGCATTTACCTCCAACGCGAAGCAGCAGCAGGAATTTGTGACACTTGCCAATCAAGTCGGCGCCATCGTGTGCACTAAAGTTGGAGCGATTGCAGCCTTGCCGTCGTTGGAAGAAGTTAATCGTTTCGTAGCGCAAGCTGAATCAAGGATTGAAGCATAAGAACAGCAAAAGGTGTCCGACGATCCCTAAGGTCGCCGAACACCTTTTTATGTAGAGACTCGTCATTGATTGGAAGATGCTGCTGATCAGGGCACCTTCCAATCAATGACGGGAAGCTTGGTGAAAATTAAAATTTTTTATTTATGAGCGGCAGGTTATGCAACAAAGTCTCTACAAATAGTGTGGCTGTAGTAAGTCGATGTACACACTTAGCCTGATTATTTTCTGATTTTGCTGATGAAAAACGGATATTCAGGGAACACTTTGTATGCATTTTTTTGTACAATATGATACTTAGTATTACTTATGTATTCTTCCAACATTTCAACGGGTGTATATTTTAAACTTGCCATAAACATCAAATGTCCCCCTTGCTTTATTAAACTAAAACACGAATCTAAGCATTTTTTGAAGTCCCCTGTTTCATTAATAGCGGACCCAATTAGGGTTACAATATCAAAGGCTTCTTGAGGCAAATCGGAATCGAATATGCTCCTGCATAAAACCTTTGATGGATTCGGATTCTGCTCCCTCTGTTGTCTATACTCAAATATCTCGCAAATACTTTCGTCAATATCAATGCTGGTTAAACCACCTCTTCCTTTAAGCCAATATCCAAGGTAATCGTCCCAATCTCCAGTTCCGATACCAACATTACATACTTGGATTCCATCAAAAATATCGAATGTCTTCTTTACGTAATCCCTTGTCACCAACTCTGTGTGAATGCACTGTGGAGAGGAGTTCCATTCTCCCGCATCCGGTCCTTTGAGTTCCAGATAATATTGCAATAATTTCTCATCATTCATATTCATTGATAATGGATCGGCTACACTAAGTTGGACAGAAAAAATAAG
>NZ_ASRY01000099.1 GCF_000520815.1 Paenibacillus maysiensis
CGCTGATTGCCGAATCGCTGCTGGAATCGCTACATATTCTGGACGGCGCGGTTCGGCTGTTCGAGGAACGATGTGTGCGCGGTCTGATCGTAAGCGAGGAACGCTGTTCAGCTAACCTGCGTAACTCCGCTGTGATGGCTTCTGCGCTGGTCGCGGAGCTTGGCTATGATGAAGCTGCCTCCATCGCCTCAGCAGCCATTGCCCAGGGCCGCGTACCGGAGGATATTGCCGAAGAACGCGGTCTGCTGACACGCTCGCGCATTGAGCAATTGTGTCATCCCTATACAGTAACTAAGCCCGGAATTCCAGGGCAGGAAGAAGGAATTCACGTTGGGAATGAATGATACCCCCCGTAGCAACCGACCGCACATCACCCTGCTCGGTCGCCGCAACGCTGGCAAATCCAGCATTTTGAACACCCTGACCGGCCAGCCCGCCGCCGTGGTATCTCCCGTAGGAGGAACGACCACGGACCCGGTTTTCAAGCCGATGGAGTTGCTCCCTGCTGGCCCCATTGTTCTGGTGGATACCGCCGGACTGGACGATGAGGGTGAGATCGGAGCGCTGCGCCGCAACAAAACGCTAGAAATATTAAATAGCACGGATCTGGCGCTGCTAATCATCGATGCTGCTGTTGGGGTTAGCGCATTTGAACATGGGCTACTCGAAAAGCTGCATGCCAAGAAGATTCCCGTCATTGGTGTATTAAACAAGACGGACATCATGGCAGAGGCAGAGAAAATGACCGCAACCCTAAAGGCTGAACTGGATTTACCCCTCATTCCTTTCAGTGCCTCTAAGCTATGGGGAGACACGGAACTGAAAAAGGCCATCATTGATGCCCTTCCCCAAAATGAGGATCGTTTCCGTATCGTTGGTGACCTGCTGTCACCCGGCGATTTTGTCGTGCTGGTCGTTCCGATCGATAAAGCTGCGCCCAAAGGCCGACTGATTCTGCCACAGCAGCAGACGATCCGTGATACGTTGGAAAGCGACGCCATCGCCGTAGTGACCAAAGAGCATGAGCTACGACTAACGCTGGAGCAATTGGGACGCAAGCCTCGCTTGGTCATTACCGATTCACAGGCTTTTATGAAGGTAGCAGCAGACACTCCCAAGGATGTGCCCCTGACTTCCTTTTCCATCCTGTTCGCTCGTCATAAAGGTGACCTTGACGAACTCGTACGAGGTGCAAGAGCCATTGACCGTCTCAAGGATGGTGACCGCGTACTCATTGCTGAAGCCTGCACGCACCAATGTCAGTCTGACGATATCGGTCGTGTGAAAATCCCCCGTTGGCTCCGTCAAACGATAGGTAAACGTCTCATCATCGAGCACGCATCCGGTTCCAGCTTTCCTGCCGATCTGAGCGAATATGCGCTGGTTATTCACTGCGGGGCCTGCATGCTCAATCGACGTACCATGCTTCACCGGATGGCAGAAGCGGAAGCCGCCGGGGTACCCATAGTGAACTATGGTATTTTCATCGCCTATGTTCAGGGAGTCTTCCCCCGTGCCATCGAATGCTTCCCATCCGCTATGCTGGCATGGGAGCAAGCCGTTGGTGCTGGCAGCCATTCCTGAATGAGACGAATCATTGAAGCAACAAATTCCGCCCCATACACGCAAAAGCAGCCGCGCTGACTCTCACGCGGCTGCTTTTTATTTGCCCAATTCCAAAGAGAAGATCGATATTCTAAAAATACAAATCCCGCTCGCCCGCTTCCAAGCGTCCCAGCTTATCAAGTGTCAAACGGCGTGTCGACTCATGCGGGATGCGCTCCAAATTATCACGCAGGGCTTCAGCTCCCAGCTCACGTGCCTCTTCATCTCCATAATCCAACAGAAATTCCTGAAAAGTCAGCAGCGAATTCGGCTGGCATACATTGTGAATCTGCCCTGATTTAGCAAGCTCCATGAACCGATCTCCGGTTCTTCCTTCGCGATAGCAGGCTGTGCAATAGCTTGGCATATATCCTCCACGACACAGACTTTTGATGATTTCCATCGGCGAACGATGATCCCCGACCTCGAACTGAGGTTTATCTTCCGAATCCTGTTTTGCATATGCCCCTACACCCGTAGCTGAACCTGCACTAATTTGTGACACACCCAGACCAATAACGCGGTCTCTGTATTCCGGTTCTTCACGTGTAGACAAAATCATACCTGCATAAGGTACAGCCAGCCGGAGAACGGACACAATTTTCATAAAATCCTCGTCATCGACCAAATACGGATAGCGCTCCAGATCCACATTTTCAGCCGGACGTAACCGTGGAACCGAAACCGTGTGAGGACCACAGCCAAAGACTTCTTCCAAGTGTTCAGCATGTTTCAGCATCGCCACAGTCTCATAGCGAAAATCGTACAGACCATATAACACACCGATACCCACATCATCTATACCTGCGCTCATGGCCCGATCCATAGCCGTTGCATGCCAATCATAATTACGTTTTGGACCTTGCAAATGGAACTTGCTATAAGTCTCACGATGATATGTTTCCTGGAACAAAATATACGTACCAATTCCTACCTCTGCCAGCTTCCGATAGTCCTCTTCGGTTGTGGAAGCAATATTGACGTTGATTCGGCGTATGCTGCCATTGTCCACTTTAACCTCATAGATCTGACGCAGACAATCGACGATATAATCAATCGGACAATTGAGCGGATCTTCCCCCGCTTCCAGTACGAGGCGCTTATGCCCCAACTCCTGAAGCACTCTGACCTCCTCGACCAGTTCCTCCGGTGTCAAACGGCTGCGGGTAAAGCTATCATTGGTATGCTTATAGCCGCAGTATTCGCAGTTATTGACACAGTGGTTACTTACATAAAGGGGGGCAAACAGCACAATCCGATTGCCGTAAATCTGCTCTTTCACCGCCCGTGACGATCTAAACATTTCTTCCAGTAGTTCAGCATCATCCACATGCAAAAGAGCCGCCGCTTCAGTTGCACTCAACCCCCGGCAAGCTCTTCCCTTCTCCAAAATGTCTAAAATACGATTTCGATCTGTTGCTTCCTGCTTTCCCTGCTCCACCGCTGCCATAATCTCTGCCTCATTAATGAAATCCGCTGACACTTTTTCCCGTACTTCACTCACGTAGATCCATCTCCCTTATTATGGTGAGGATTTCGCAAAATCCTTATGGTTAACTACTGTTTCTTTTATTGACTCATGAGCTGTCGTTGTACCCTCAGACTATCGCCACGTCCCATATCGACTTCAAACCCCGCTCCACGGATGCGCAGCTCCAGACAATGTCTGCATTGGGCAGATTCATCGCCCAAACATATTTTATTTTCATAAATGGCATACTTCGGCCTCACCGCGAGTGGTGACAAATTGGGCATAACTACATTCGCCCCTGCCTGAAGCGCCTTCTCCCGGCCTTGGGGATGAATCGTTCCCATCGCCGTGGATGCTGGAATTAGCGCGTCTGGGACGACCAACCGGGACAACGAAACGATATCCAGTGCCTTTTCCATGCTTCCCTGACCGGCATCCCGGAGCGGCGTGTTGCTATGCGGTAAAAACGGACCAATCCCGATCATATCCGGCGATAGACTGTGCAAATAGACCAAATCGTCTGCCAAATCACTGTTCGTTTGTCCGGGCAACCCCACCATACATCCAGCCCCGATCTGAAATCCGATTCGCTGCAACGCGAGCAGTCGACTGCGCCTGCTTTCTATCGTCATCGTCGGATGCAGCTTGGCGTACAAATGCGGTGAAGCTGTCTCATGCCGTAGCAAAAAGCGGTCCGCCCCCGCCTCGTATAGTAGCTCATAGGTTTCATCATCCCGTTCACCAATAGACAATGTAACCGCCACATCGGTAAAACGGCTTTTGATCTCCCGAATCAGCTTCGCCAGCCGTGCTGCCGTGAACCAGTAATCTTCGCCGCTTTGCAGTACAAAGGTCCGATATCCCAGCTCATACCCCTCCGCGCAACAGGCCAAAATTTCTTCCGGTCGCAAACGATAGCGAGCCGCCTGTTTATTCGAGGCACGTAGCCCGCAATACATGCAGTCCTGGCGACATATGCTGGAGAACTCAATTAATCCACGTAAAAAAACACCTTTGCCGTAACGCTCCATTTTGATGCGAGCTGCCAATTTTCGTAACTGTGCCCGCACCGTCGGTTCTTCCTCCAGACGTGCCAGCAGCTCCGTCATTTCCGTATGCGTCCATTCCTTGCCGTCAGCCAGACGCAGTAATAATTCGTCCGTGACTCATCCCTTCTTCCCTTGTCCCTCTGGACTCCACGTTGTCAGCAGCTTGTACCGTACATGTATTATTTTAGCAACATCGGTGGGAATAAAACGTGACTAGCTTCACAAAAAATCCCATTTTCTGAATGTCAACTCCAGCATCTGCCGCAAAAAATACATATTTACCGCAACAAAAAAGCTGTCTCCTCCTTTATGCAAGAAACAGCTCTAATCATGCTTATTATTGAATCAAATCAACCGCCTGCTGTGGTACAAAGTAATCAACGCCGTTATATACGACAACACCGTTCAGTGCTGCCTTCTTTGGCATCGGATAAAAATCGGATAAAAGTAAGCATAGGGATTTTCCAGCTTGCATCCTCCCCATCGCCCGTCAGAAAAGACTCTATTTGCGAAAAAACGCTTTATCTATATAAAAATTGTGAAATATGGAGTTAAATGGGATTGGGATTTTGATTGAAATATTGTATAATCACTCTATAATCCAATAGGTAAATCTTATAAGATACGATGATAAAAGGAGTCCGAAACTCGATGGAATTCAGACAGCTTCAATACACCCTGCAAATTGCAGCGGAAAAAAACTTCTCACGTGCAGCGGAAAAACTGCACATTGCTCAGCCTTCCCTGAGCCAGCAATTGTCCAAGCTGGAGAAAGAGCTAGGGGTCCTGTTATTTCAACGCAATACAAGTGCGGTGGAATTAACGCATGCAGGAGCAAGCTTTGTGGAACAAGCGAAAAAGATCGTCGATGCAGTCGAGCAGCTCCGGCAGGAAATGGACGATATTTCTCAGCTGCGCAAGGGGAAGGTCGTCGTCGGCAGTATGCCTATCACGGGTTCCCATTTGCTGCCCCATGTGTTGCCTGTATTTAAAAAAGCTCATCCGGACATTGAAATTGTTCTGGTCGAGGATTCATCCATGAATCTGGAGAAAAAAACAGCCAGCGGCGATACCGATCTCAGCCTGCTTTCTCTCCCGTTAGTAGAGCCGACACTTTCCTATGTGCCTATCGGTGAAGAATGGATTGATCTCGCTGTTCCCCCGGGTCACCCGCTGGCTCTGCGCAAAAACGGTGACCAGCCACAGCCAGTGCATCTGGAAGAGCTGAAAGACGAACCGTTTGTCGTCCTGAAAAAAGGGCAAGGCTTCCGAAAGCTGACGATGGACTTGTGTCATCAAGCGGGCTTTGAGCCGAATGTGGTGTTTGAAAGCACCAATATGGAAACCCTTCAATCGCTCGTAGCGACAGGGATGGGGGTGACACTCGTGCCTCGTTTTATCGCCCGGGCCGCCAGCAGCGAGTTTGTTCCAGCATTGCTGCCACTGGCTGAACCGACACCAAGCCGTACACTAGCCATTGCATATCGGAATGGACGTTATTTATCCAAAGCTGCTGAGGCTTTTATTGAAACCTTCCGCGAAACGGTCAAACAGCTTTCCCAAAAGTAGTTCTCACGTAAAAAGACCGTCTTCCTCCCCGGCCAAAGCCAGAGAAGAAGACGGTCCTGGGGCTACACCCCTACACATTACACATTTAATGTTCAGTTCCATTAGGTTCGATTACAATGTTGCTATGCTGCTCCACCTGGTTTCAACGAACCTTATTTCATGTTCCCTTGAATTCCATGTCAGCCTCGCCTGATTACCTTAACCTTGCTCGGAAACTCCACTTTATCCATCCCGCATCACTTCTTTCCATAAGGTCTCATGCCCTGGTTTCCCAAGATTGTCCTACCTCAGTTCCAATGTGCTGTGTGATCCCAAAGTGCCTGTCCTCGCCTTATCGTGATCAGGGTCGCCCTGAATCTGGTGGACTTTTATCCTGATCATAGCCCATTTCGTGATTATTGCCGACAACCTGTCTATTTAAGCCTCTCGGCCGTGACAGGCCATCCCTATTCGCCAGTTCGGATCTACTTTGGTTATCCATCGTTATCAACCTCCTGGTGTCGGGATACTATTATAATACACCTTTGGGCTGTATCTGAAACAGGAATAGTAATATTTATTTAACGGTCATACAGAGAAGGACGACGGTCCTCGAACACCGGTATGCGCCCACGCACGTCCTGCACCAAGGCTGACTCAATTGTTCCTGTGATGATATCCTCCTGCTCTCCGCCCTCGGCAATGATTTCTCCCCACGGATCAATAATGAGAGAGTGTCCGAAGAAATCCGTATCTCCACTGCGTCCTACCCGGTTACAGGCGATGACGTACATTTGATTTTCAATGGCCCGTGCAGTCAGCAACGTACGCCAGTGATGAAGCCGGGGATGTGGCCATTCCGCAGGTACGACAAGCACATTTGCGCCAGACAGGGCCAGATTACGGGCTAGCTCGGGAAAACGAATATCGTAGCAGATCGACGCACCCGCCTGAATCCCTCCATCCAGCGTGAATAAAACCTTTTCCTCGCCAGGCTGCAAATATTTTTCTTCATCCATAAGCCGGAACAAATGAATCTTGGAATACGAAGCAACCTCTGCACCGGATCGGTCAAAAACGAGCATCGTATTGTACACATGACCGTCGCTTTTCTTCTCCGCGATAGATCCGGCTACCACATTCACCTGATGAGTAGAAGCGAATGCCGATATCCATTCGCGGGTTTCCACTCCTTCCTGATCCGCCAGCTCATGAATGCGGTCCAGCGCATACCCTGTGTTCCACATTTCTGGCAGTACAATCAGGTCCGGCTTTAATTCGGCTGTCACCGCTTGTTCCATTAACGTACGAATATGACTGCGGTTTTCCGGGGGATTCCCCAGCTCAATATGAGCTTGTATGAGTGCAACACTGAACGGCTGAGCTTCATGATACGTCAAAATCGTTCATCCTCCTTGTGAACCGGAGCTTCCGATGCTCGCTTGTCCGGCAATTTCCCCCATCATAGCCCGATCAGACTCGGCCACGCAACCGCATAAGACCAATCCCCTCTATACAACTTGGTTAAATCATGATAAATTAATACTCAAACCATTCCAAAAGGTCGTGTGAAATGATGAGTAATTTTTCCATCCCCTCCGCTGATGTGATGAAACAGTTACCAACTCAATTTTTTGCCACACTCGTACAAAATGTAAACCGTGAAATTGCGGCAGGGCATGATGTCATTAATCTTGGACAAGGGAACCCGGATACACCTACCCCACCTCATATTGTAAAAGCTTTGCAAGAATCAGCGGATAACCCGCTGTATCATAAATATTCGCCTTTTCGCGGTTACAGCTTTCTCAAGGAAGCCGTTGTACAGCGCTATCAGGAGGATTACGGTGTGACACTCGACCCGGAAACTGAGGTCGCCATCCTGTTTGGCGGAAAAACAGGCTTGGTGCAGCTACCGCAAGTTTTACTCAATCCCGGAGATCTGTGTCTCGTGCCTGATCCCGGCTACCCGGATTACTGGTCTGGCGTAGCCTTGGCTAAAGCGGAAATGTCCTTTCTCCCATTAAAGGAAGAGAACCGTTTTCTGCCCGATTATGAGGCTATTTCCGAGGAAGACCGCCGCCGAGCCAAGCTGATGTTCCTCAATTATCCGAATAATCCAACCTCAGCCATTGCACCTCTTTCCTTCTATGAGGATACGGTTGAATTTGCGAAACGGAATGGTATTGTGGTTGCCAGCGATTTTGCCTATGGTGCTATTGGCTTTGACGGTGAACGTCCAGTGAGCTTCCTTCAAGCCCAGGGGGCCAAGGACGTAGGGATTGAGTTTTATACCCTGTCCAAAACGTACAATATGGCGGGCTGGCGCGTCGGTTTCGCGCTCGGCAATGCCGAAATTATCTCGATGATTAATCTGCTTCAGGATCATATGTATGTAAGCCTGTTTGGCGGTATTCAGTCAGCGGCGGCGACCGCTCTGACGTCCTCGCAGGACTGCGTGGGCGAGCTGGTTGCACGCTATGAATCGCGCCGTAACGCTTTTTATGATGCACTTGGGCTAATAGGCTGGAAGGCGACGCGCCCAAGCGGCTCCTTTTTTAGCTGGTTGCCTGTGCCGCAGGGCTATACTTCGGCTTCCTTTGCCGATCTGCTGTTGCGGGAAGCCAAGGTAGCTGTAGCTCCGGGGATCGGCTTCGGTAACGGCGGCGAAGGATATGTGCGGGCGGGGCTGCTAAGCTCGGAAGCTCGACTGACCGAGGCGGTTGAACGAATTGGCAAGCTGAGCCTGTTTGGTTAAGCCGTATTTTCCAGCTACAACCTCTTTGCCAAACCAGACCTTTTCATGGTATTCTGTTACCAATATCATTTAGCGCGTTGAAGGGACTATTAAGAGAGACCCGTCCTGTTCAGAGAGTAAATTCCGATAGGCTGCAAGAATTTACCTGGACCCTCTCCCAACTCCTATCCCCGAGCGCCCTGCGCAGTCAGGCGGTTCCTGCCGTTAACAGGTTCAAGTGGGATGATCATGAATCATCAATGAAGGTGGTACCGCGGAAGCACAGACTTTCGTCCTTTGCATATAAAGGATGAAAGTTTTTTTGTATATTAAAAAGAGTACAAATTAAGGAAGTGGACGTCTTGTCAACACGAATCGTCATTAAAATCGGAAGCAGCTCCTTAACTGGAGTCGAGGGGGGCTTGAATCGGGAAGCCATTGCTTATTTTGCCCGCGAAATCGCCGGACTTCGTGCAAAAGGCCATGAAGTGCTGCTGGTTACATCAGGCGCAGTAGCCGCCGGATTCCGGGAGATTGGGTACCCCTTTCGGCCCAAACTGTTGCATGAAAAGCAGGCGGCAGCGGCTGTTGGCCAAGCTCTTCTCATGCAGGCCTATGAGCAGGCTTTTAAAGATTTTGACCTAGTGATCGCGCAGGTTCTGCTAACCCGTAGTGACTTTTTGAGCCGCAAACGAATGAACAATGCCGGAATGACCGTAGAAGAATTGTTGCGCCAGCAGGTTATCCCGATCTTTAACGAAAATGACACTGTATCGATTGACGAATTGAAATTCGGCGATAACGATATGCTGTCCGCGCTGGTTGCCAATCTGGTCAAAGCGCAGCATCTGATTATCATTACGGACACCGATGGCGTATATACGGCAGACCCGCGCAAGCATCCGAACGCCGTACGTTTTGAACGCATCGACGAGATTACCGAGGAAATTTATGCATTGGCTGGAGGTTCCGGGTCAGCCGTAGGGACTGGCGGTATGCGATCCAAGATCGAAGCTGCCAAAGTCGCCACACGCGGCGGTGTGCCTGTGTTTGTAGGACGCGTCAACGCAGACGGCGATTTGGATGCAGCCGTGGAGGGACACGGACCGGGGACTTATTTTGACACCCACCTCTCTTCCCTCCCGATGAAAAAACAATGGCTTGGCTTCATGTCGACGCCGCTCGGCACGGTGCATGTAGACCAGGGAGCTGAGGAAGCGCTGGTGAATGGCGGTCATAGCCTGCTTCCCGTTGGCGTACGGCGCGTGGAAGGCAGCTTTCATGCTGGAGATGTCGTTGAGGTGCTGGGGCCGGAAAATAAGGTGCTGGGGCGCGGCATTGTCAATTATGACGATGGACAGCTTCGAAGCGTACAAGGATTACCAAGCGGCGAGGTTGTGGGCAAGATCGGTCCCATTCACCGCCTTGAGGTGATTCACAGGGATGAATGGATTACATTATAAATGCGGGGAGGCCGTAACATGAGTGAATTAACGACGAACACAGCCACAACAGATGAAAGACAGTTTAGTGAAGTACGCGCCAAAGCAACTCTGGCCAAAAAAAGCGCCGGGGTCATGAACCGACTGACGACAGCACAAAAAAACGAAGCGCTGCTCGCCATGGCTGAAGCACTGGTACATCATACGGAAGAGCTGATTGCAGCGAACAAAAACGACTTGGAGCGTGGACGGGAACTAGGAACGTCGGAATCGTTGCTCGACCGCCTCAAGCTGACCGAGGACCGAATCGGGTCCATCGCCGAAGGCTTACGCCAAATTGTGGAGCTGCCTGATCCGGTCGGTGACACGCTGGAGCATATCGAACGTCCAAACGGTTTGCGTATTGAGAAAATACGTGTGCCGCTGGGTGTCATCGGCATCATCTATGAAGCGCGTCCTAATGTGACGGTAGATGCTGCGGGCCTGTGTCTGAAAACAGGAAATCCGGTTGTGCTTCGTGGTGGCTCGGCTGCCCTGTTTTCCAACCGTAAAATTATTGAAGTTCTCCAACAGGCGTTGGACACAACTGCTGTACCTCGCGATGCGCTTCAGCTCATTGAAGATTCAGACCGCGCCTCTGTCAATGAAATGCTCACACTGAACGGTTTACTGGATGTGATCATTCCACGCGGCGGGCGCTCGCTTATTCAAAATGTTGTTCAGAATGCTACCGTGCCTGTCATCGAAACCGGAGCTGGTGTGTGCCATACCTTTTTGGACGCTACGGCGGATACACAAATGGCTGAGGCCATTACGCTGAACGCCAAGGTACAAAGACCGTCCGTATGTAACTCCATGGAAACCCTACTCGTTCACTCGGATTATGCACAGGCACATCTGACGAGTTTGGCAGAACGCTTCCGTGAAGCCGGGGTCGAGCTGCGCGGCTGCGCACGGACACGGAAACTGGCTCCCTGGGCTGTTCCAGCCACGGAAGAGGATTATGGCACCGAGTATAATGATTACATTATGAACGTCAAGGTAGTAGACAATTTGGACGAAGCGCTGGAGCATATTGCCCGGTACGGTACGATGCACTCGGAGTGTATTGTGACCGCAGATGAAGCCCATGCCGAACGTTTTCTGCAAGAAGTGGACGCGGCAGCCGTGTATCACAATGCCTCCACCCGCTTCACGGATGGCTTTGAGTTTGGATTTGGTGCCGAGATCGGGATCAGTACGCAAAAATTACATGCTCGCGGTCCAATGGGACTGCCTGCACTGACTTCAACCAAATATCGTGTGTACGGTACTGGACAAATCAGGGAATAATATCATTTATCAATCCGTATCCTTGGAGGTTATGAAACCATGTGTGAGTCACAAACAAAGGCTTTAATTCAAGAGCAAATTACGTTTTTCGGAGCAGGCTCGATGGCAGAGGCTATTATTCGCGGGATGATGGCCCGTTCCGTTGTCAAACGTGGTGGTATTACCGTCATCAACCGTAGCAATCAGGCTCGCCTGGAGGAACTTCAACAGCAATATGGGGTGTTGTTCCAAACTGAGGATACCGCCAAAATTGAGCTGCTGCGCCGTTCTCCAGTGATTGTGCTTGCCATGAAGCCCAAGGATGCTGCACAAGCCCTTGGGCAGCTCGGCCCGCTCCTGTCCGATGGACAGCTGATCATTTCGGTGATCGCCGGACTGTCCATTCGTACGATGCAAACGTTGCTCGGTCGCAAGCAGCCCATCGCCCGAACGATGCCGAACACATCCAGCTCGATTGGATTGGGAGCCACAGGCATCAGCTTTTCCAAGGAGATTAGCGAAGACCAGCGTAAAAACGTGCTTACAATATTCGAATCTGTGGGTACGGTGACGGTTATAGAAGAAGAGAAAATGGATGTTTTGACCGGGATTTCCGGAAGCGGTCCTGCCTATGTCTACTACTTGATGGAAGCCATGATTGCCGGGGGAATCCGTGGTGGCTTGACTCCTGAGCAAGCGCACGAACTGACAGTGCAAACCGCACTTGGAGCGGCACGCATGGTACAACAAACCGGGGAGGAGCCTTCTGCCCTGCGCCACAAAATCATGTCACCCAACGGCTCCACGGTAGCTGCGTTGGATACACTGGACAAAGGCGATTTCTACGAAACGGTAATTGCGGCGGTACAGCGTTGCGCTGAACGATCCCGCGAGATGGGAGCTGTACTAAAGGAGGAAATTGAATGAGCTATTGCTTGGCGACCTACCGGGTATACGATGACAAAACCGATTTTAACAAAAAGGCCCAATCCATTGCCATCGGCATGACGGTGGGTAGCTGGACCGAGCTTCCGCAAGCCAAGCGGGACGCGATGCAAAAGCATCTCGGCTCGGTTCAATCCGTGGACGTTCACGATGGAGGTCCCGGTGAACGGTATGCCGACCTGACCATCGCTTACCCGGATGTCAATTTTAGCCGGGACATTCCCGCACTGCTGGTGACGGTCTTCGGCAAAATTTCGATGGACGGCCGTATCAAGCTGACGAAGCTGGGCTTCTCGGAAGCATTCCGTTCCGCTTTTCCGGGGCCGAAGTTCGGCATCAGCGGCTTGCGTGAGCAGCTCGGCGTGTATGACCGTCCACTGCTTATGAGCATTTTCAAATCGGTGATTGGCCTTAATCTGGACGAGCTGCGCGAGCAGTTTACCCGACAAGCCCTGGGCGGCGTCGATCTGATCAAGGACGACGAGATTTTATTTGAAAATACGCTGACGCCGATTGAAAAACGCGTCGAAGTCTGCATCAGAGCCGCCGAAGCCGCTGAGCGTGAAACCGGTAAAAAGCTGCTGTACGCCGCTAATTTAACTGGACCAACCTCACAGCTCAAAGCGCAAGCCCTCAAGGCCATCGACGCAGGCGCAAATGCCCTGCTGTTCAACGTGCTGGCCTACGGCTACGATGTGCTGCATGAACTGAGCAGCGATCCCACTATCTCGGTGCCGATTGCAGCCCACCCTTCGTTGGCGGGTGCTGCTTATCCTTCGCCGCATTATGGTATTTCGGCGTCAGTGCTGCTCGGTCAGCTCATGCGACTGGCAGGGGCCGACCTCGTGCTCTTCCCTTCTCCTTACGGCTCGGTTACGATGCCGCGTGAGGAAAACATGGCGATCCGCGATGAGCTGATCACCCCTGAGCTGCCGCTGAAGGCCAGCATGCCTGTGCCATCCGCAGGGATTCACCCCGGACTGGTGCCGTTAATTGTGCGTGATTTCGGTACAGATGTTGTTGTGAACGCTGGGGGCGGCATTCACGGCCATCCGCTCGGCACCGAAGCAGGTGGGCGCGCCTTTGTGCAGGCGATTGAAGCTGTGCGTCTGGCTGTGCCGCTGCCGGAATACGCCCGCACGCACCCCGAGCTGCAATCCGCGCTCGACACGTGGGGAGGCGAACGATGAGTACAGCAAAGAAACCTGTTATTTTTTGCGATTTTGACGGTACGATTACGAACAGCGACAATATTGTCGCCATTATGAAGCATTTTCAGCCTGCGGGCTGTGAGGCCATCATGCATGATATCGTGAACGGACACACGTCTATTCGTGAAGGCGTTGGTGCCATGTTCGCTCTGATGCCCTCGGCGCAAAAAGATGAAATCATCTCTTATGTACTTGGACAAGCTGGTATACGCGAGGGCTTTGCCCGTTTTTTGGACTATGTACGGGAACAGGATATTGAATTTTTTGTCACCAGCGGTGGTATTGATTTCTTTATTGATCCTCTGCTGGAGCCTTTCGACATTCCACAGGATCACGTTTACTGCAATGGTGCCAATTTCTCGGGGAATCATATTGAGATTACGTGGCCGCATACATGTCAGGAACCGTGTACGAACGACTGCGGTATGTGCAAAACAACCGTGATTCGCCAATACCCTGCTGAACAGTACGAACGAATCTTGATCGGGGACAGCCTGACGGATTTTGAAGGAGCCAAAATTGCCGACCTCGTGTACTCCCGCTCGCACCTGACTTTAAAGTGCCAGGAGCTAGGCGTACCACATGTGCCCTTTGAAACATTTGACGACATTATTAAGGATTTAAAGCAAAAGCAGGAGCAAGGGGTGCTGTAAATGAGCTATAGCTTGGCAGACATAACATTGGAAGAAAAACGCCGCGCACTGGAAGAACTCGCTGATGTCAAGGAGCTATTCGCATCTCGCAACTGGTTCCCCGGCACGAGCGGCAATTTGTCGATACGGATCAGGGATTTTCATCCTGAACAATTTTATTTTGCAGTTACTGCCAGCGGCAAGGATAAAACCAAGCGGACACCGGAGGATTTTCTGTTCGTGGACCAGCACGGAAAAGCGGTAGAAGCTACAAACCTCAAGCCGAGCGCCGAAACGCTGATTCATTGCGAAATTTACCGCCTCACAGGCTGCGGAGCCGTTTTCCATGTGCATACTGTTTTTAACAATCTCATTTCCGAATATTACGGGGAACGTGGCTCTGTACCTGTACAAGGCATTGAACTCATTAAGGCTTTTAATATTTGGGAGGAAAATGCTGCGATTGACATTCCCGTGCTGCCGAATTACGCAGATATTGCTGCGATTGCCAAACTGGTGCCGGGTGTGCTGAATGATCAGGTGCCGGGGATCTTGCTGCGCAACCACGGCATTTATGCGTGGGGGCGTGATGTGTTTGAAGCTAAAAAGCATCTGGAGGCGTTTGAATTTTTGTTTGAAACGACGTACCGCTCCCTGCTGCTGAGACTTTAGTTTGAAGAGCAACTTGATATATAAGTTGAACTCAAAAGTTACCTATTGTGCCACTGCGCAGTCGGATGGTGCTTCCCATCGCCACCGCCCCCGGATTTCTTAAATAAAACCTATGATAAAGGTAGAGATCCGGGGACAAAAGCGACCACTTCGCTTGTACAGCACCATTCCACCTACTTCGTTTTGATGTTCATTTTTCGAGTTCAGCTTATATACTTGAGCCTGCTTTAATTAGAAAGTGCAAAGTGAACACAGAGAACGTAGCCTAAGCGAAAGCGGGGGAGCGTTCTCTTTTTTTAAATGAAAAGGCAGCCTTGGACGTGTATATAAAGTCCCGGACTGCCTTTCTATCATTATGGAATCAACCTGATTATATAAGCGGGATAGAGTCTCTAGTTATTTACTTGGTAACCATTACTCACAAGTATTCGCCCGTAGCTGTAACTCATTAAAAAGCACGCCCGCATGGTAGCCGTCGCAGACAACCATATCCTATCACAATCCCGGCATATTATTTTGCACTGCTTTTCAATAAACTCTGATCATTTCATGTAATTATAGCACGCTGCGAGAAAGGATGCTCCTCAGGCTTTGTGCAGCCTCACAGGGGGCTTCTGCCCATGAGATGGCTGAAATGACCGCTATGCCGTCCGCTCCAGCCTGTAGGACGCTGGCAGCGTTGTCCGCTGTAATACCACCAATGCCTACCAGCGGAAGGCTAGCACCACCTGCACGCAGCCTGCGGACCAGCTCCGGTCCCTGCACAGGATGTGCATCCGGCTTGGAACGAGTCGGGAACATCGGTCCTACGCCCGCATAATCAGCGCCAGCGCGTACCGCCTGCTCCGCTTCTGTTAGGCTGTGTACCGATACGCCGATGATTTTGTCGCCCATTCGGGAGCGAACGCGGTCTGCCGGCTCGTCATCTTGTCCGAGATGGACGCCATCTGCATCCACAGCCAAAGCAAGCTCGACATCATCATTGACGAGAAATGGAACGTTATACTGATGACACAGCCTCCGGGCGGCTTGAGCAAATTCGTGCAAGCGACTTCCCGTCAGACAGCCCTCACCCTTTTCACGCAATTGAAAAAGGGTCACACCTCCCTGCAACGCTTCCTCCAAAACCACCAGCGGATTACGGCCGCAATTCATACTGCCCATGACCAAATAAAGACGCAGATGCTCCCGCATACGCTCTATATCAACTCTTGGCATCGCTTTGTTCCTCCCTCATTGCTCTGCTCCACACAGACGCTCCTTCTCCTGTCCGGCGTGCGTTCCATGCCCAATGATTCGTCGGTCCATGCCCACTGCCGATACCCAAGCCCTGCTCAATCGCCGCCTGTATAAAAGCCTTGGCCGTCTGCACCGCCTCGGGTACACTGCGTCCTGCCGCCAATCCAGCCGCCAGCGCCGCCGAAAAGGTACAGCCCGTTCCATGGGTATGCGGGGTATGAATTCGGGGGCCGTCCAGTTCGGTAAAATCGCGCCCGTCGAACAACAAATCCACGGACCGTTCCGCTTCCGTGCTGTGCCCTCCCTTGATGATCACGTAGCTGGTCCCCAAATCAGCCAGCATTCGAGCGGCTTCCTTCGCATCCTCACGACTGGAGAGGGTTAAGCCTGTCAACGCTTCCGCTTCCGGAAAGTTTGGGGTGACTACCTTCGCCAACGGTAACAAATACGATTTTAGCGTTTCCACTGCCTCGTCATGAAGTAGAGAAGCTCCGCCTTTGGCGATCATTACCGGGTCTACGACAACATTAGGCCACCGAAACTGGCGAATTTGCGCGGCCACCTGACGAATGACCTCAGCACTCACGAGCATACCCGTTTTAACGGCATCAGGTGGTAAATCTGTACCTATGGACTGTAATTGAGCTTCCACCATGGCAACAGGGACAGGATGAACAGCTTGTACACCACGTGTATTTTGAGCAGTAACTCCCGTCAGGGCAGACATGCCGTACACGCCCAACTCCTGAAAGGTTTTTAAATCAGCCTGTATGCCCGCGCCCCCTCCGCTGTCCGAGCCTGCAATGGTCAATGCTTTGTGCACCGTATGGGTCATAGCTGTAGCCCCCTGACAACACCTTGCCGCTTCCAATTCTGCCACTCATCCTGAAACTGATTTTTGGTATAAAGTAAAATGAATTTCAATATCAAACGAACCCTGCTCCTTTGATGACAGGAGCCTGCGCTTCTTTCCAGCCGAGAGATATGGTTTTCAGCATGCACATGCTCAAGTGTATGAAACAACAAAAAAACACTATGCAAAAGCAGAGTGTTCCTACACTAAGGTCCCTGCGCTGGCATTATCCAACAGGTTCATACGGTCTACGACAGAATAGTCGTACTCTCAGCTTGCTTCCGCAGGCTCCCGTGCTATTTTTTTATAATCGTAACCCTTTATGCTGTAAAAAGCAACGTCCCCTATTGGGGGCGCTCCAGCCTGAATTGCTCTCCCAGCTTTGCATAATCATTCCCGGCCAAACGACTCACCGGACGCAGCTCCTTGGCGATTATGTATGTATTTTGATACGCTTCCTCGGACAAATGATACTGCACCACGCGCCCGATCAGCAGATCGCAGGCAGGTGCGCCCTCTGTGCCCCCCAGCGGTATCGTCTGCTCCAGGACACATTCCATGCGTATTTTCGCTTCAACCACGCCAGGAACCGCGATTTTTGTACTTTTTATCGGCGTAAGTCCGGCTAGTGTGATTTCACTTTCCTCCGGCGACAGACGGGAAGCCGTCACATTCACCGCGCCCACATTGTCCTCATCCGTAATATGAACGACAAAGGCTTTTTGCTCCATCGCATTACGTGCTGTATCCTTGGACACCCCATCGACACGTTGCACGGACACAGACAGCAGCGGCGGCTCGGAAGCTACGATGGAAAAATAACTGAACGGCGCACCATTCAGCACCCCTTCGCTGCTCAGTGTCGTCACAAAGGCTACTGGCCTTGGGATAATGCTTCCGCTTAACAGCTTATAATTTTCACGCCCGGTAAGCGTATCAGGATTTAATGGTATCATGGTTTCTCCCTCTTTCCTGCTCACATTCGCATTTACATTCAGATTAAGCATACCCATGTTCACCCGCAGGTTCCCACTCACTAAATGAGCAGTTCACAAGCACTTTGGGTTTCTATTGAAGCTTCTCCTTCTAGTATCGCGTGAATGACGCAGGATGTAAAGCCGGAGCCGAAGAGTCTCTCTATTTTTCAATTATATTTCCCTGATTATCGCGTACGGTAACCGTAATCCCCTCGGGTACAGCAATCGTAACGTCGAGCTGATGCTGGGGTTGCATAAAACGTGTCGGGATTTGGCTGAGTAGCACATACAGCGTATCTCCGATATGCTTAGTTTGATACAGTTCCTGTCCTTTTAGTTCATCCTCGTTGCCTGTATAGACATAACTTCCGAATACATGCACCTCTGGTGAGGTGGTTGCGTCAATTTTGACCGCATAGGGATTTTCACCCTGCACGATCACCTTGGTCACTCCGACAGGCAGTTTTTCATGCCAATCAGGAAGGACCCTTGTTTCCTGAACCGAGCTCATCATATCCCTGACTTGCGAAGTAAGTCCCAGTGAACTGACCACAGCAAATCCGATGCAGCAAAAAACCAGGACCGCCGTAATAAACATACTGAACAGATCATAACGAATGCGCTCACGTGTCCCTTTCCACGCCGTATACATTAAAATTTCGAGTCCCAGCAGAACAAAAACGACAGGCCACCACGTCAATGCCTGATCCAATATGCCCGCTCCCCAAAACTTGGAGGCAAACGTTACCCCTCCCAACAAGACCAGAAAAAGTCCCATCGACAGTCTCCCGACCTTCCATACCCCTGCCGGGGCGTTTGGTGTTTTGGAGGAGCTGCTTTTGTTGGATGATGTACCGAATATGCCTGTGGAGCCTCCTGTATCGCTATGAGGATGATGGACTCCCTTAAAGGGAGCCTCACTTTTTGAAAACTCAGTATCCATCCTATTGTTTCTCCTTTACCCGTTTAGATTTGGAGTTACCGATCATCATCCAAATACCACCGCCAATCAACAATAAGGATACGATGATCGTCCGTAGATACATGTCAACCAAATTATAAATCTCTCTGTTCGGAAACAGACGATCCAGAGTAGGAACAAGTACGTTGATCAAGATGTAATAGGCGCCCAGCAATAGCAACCCCAAGCCTACCCAACGGTGATATTGTGCAAACATACCGATCACAGGCTTGTCAATCAACGGTTCCCGTCCATAACGGCTTACTTGCTGCAATGCATCAAAAAAGCTGTAAAACCAGACCACCGGGATCAGGAACAAAAAGAGGGACAAATGCAGCACATCCAGCACGTAAATGCCGCCTAAGAACAGAAGCATGAGCTGAAGACCCCTTTTTTGCAGACCGATATACATATGTCCCGCCCCGGGAAATACCGATAAAATGGTAGCCAGCATTTTGCTACGCCGCCCCTCGACTCTTCCATGCTCCAGTTCTTCAAACAAGGTTCGATCCTGAAGAATTTCTCCCGCTTGTTTACGGTGTACATGCTGCACCGCATCAAACATACAATACAGCCAAATAATCGGCAGCACGCCCGCAAACGCCAAAAATCCGGATTCGTTTGTAATGCTGGTAATAAAAACGAGAATCGCTCCAAAGCCAAAGAAGGACATCAGGAAAGACAACCCACGCTGCATCAGCCCCAAATGGAGGTGTCCCAATCCAGGGATGAACGACAGCAAAATCGTAAAAAAGCGTTCATTGTCCGATCCTTTTTGAAAAGCAGGCGATCCTGCCACACCGTAGTGTCCTTGTTCATAATAGCTATAGCCTGTACCATAACCCATACCTGCTCTCGGTGCATCCATATCTGCGTCTGTTGCACCCTCCGGTACCTCTCCCGTTAAACCTGCATCTCCAAAAGGCCTACTTTGAGAGTAAAAGCCATATGGATTGGGGCCTGCATGAGGGGGATATGGAGCAGCGACTGCACGAGGATCATAACGCAACAAGCTAATAATGATATGCAGCATACTGAGCCCCCAAAAAAGAGCGGCAACAAACATACTGGCCAATAAAGGCATTTCGTCGCTTGAAACCACCGAAAAAAATAATCCTCCCGCCAGACATCCGAAAAACAAAATGGTGTATACAAACGCATTGGCTTTTCTGGTCCAGTAATAGTGTCCCACACCGGGAATAATGTTCAACAGAAATGCCAGGAGCTTGCTTCGTTCCGTATAAGGCACCGCTACACTTCCTTTCTAATCTTGGGATTTTGATAAAATCTCATCTGGAGGTTTGAATTAAACCTTTTTTCTGCCACTTTAATTTATTTTAGGGCTTTAATTTGTCCAGCCAGCTTGTCGTAGCCCGCATGACCTCTTCACTGTAAGAGACGCGTTCTTTCGGAGGAACAGGCTTACCGCCGGTTTGCGGCATCATTTTGTCAAAAGCACCGCTGGACAGCAAAATCAATGTCAGGCTTGCCGCAACAACATAATGAAACACAGGCTTTTCAAACCAACGACGTTTTTTGAAAATCACTTGACTCGCTTCTGCTTCCATATCGGGAAGAGCAGCCATTACATGATCTGTGAAGCGCTCCGTATCCATCCAGGCAGAACAATCGTCCAATGTCGATTCTAACTGCTCCAGTGCGGCAAGATATAAAACCAGCACCTGTTCATCTTCCAGCAGAAGCTTTTCCAGCCGTTCAGATTCCTCTGTCGTGCAAGCTCCTGTAATATAGGCGTGCCAGTCATTCATATGCCCTTCAGTCCACAGTTTATCATGTTGGTCAGTCATTGCCATTCCTCCTCCTTCCAGTGATTTCGAATCCACTGCCGTGCCCGGTAGAGTCTGGACTCCACCGTTTTTAAGGCTACCTGCATCTCTTCTGCAATTTGGTCATATGTTTTGCCCTGCATATAATAGGCCTGGATAATATCCCGATGCTGCTGGGGCAGTTGGGCAATTTTTTGCGATAGTTCCACATTTCGTTCCTCGCGGATCAGACGGACCAGCACATCCTCATCCCGGGAAGGGAGCTGTACGAGGGTTTCTGTCACATCTATAAGCTCTGCGGGCCGTCTGTCCTGTTTGCGCTTGATATCCAGCGCCTTGTGGAGCGCAATTCGGGTCAGCCACGTTTTAAAGCCTTCGTTCCGGTACTGGGGGAGAGACTTATGCACCTGAACGAACGCTTCCTGCGCGGCATCTTCCGCTTCTTTGCTATCATGCAGTACCGAATAGGCCACATGATACACATGCTTGCTGTACAGCTCTACCATCTCACGGAACGCCTGCCGGTCGCCAGACCGTATTCGTTCAATGATTCTCTCTATATCAATGACGCTCTCCCCCTTCCCAATACTATAGACGCCGGAGAATTTCTTCCCCCTGCATATTCCGAAAAAATATTTAAAAAAGGACACACCCTCCTGCTGGAGTGGCGTGTCCTTTATCACTAAAGCTGCTGTATGCTAGAATATTTTACTTACATACGTTTAGCTTTTAGTTACTTTAACCAAGCATATAAATCTTTCTGCTGCCTGAAAATCTCAGTCTATCACTTTAACTGCGTCCGCCGCCACGGAAACGCTGAGCGTATTCCTTTGCATCTTGTGCATTACGGACACGGTTGCGGCTCCACTCCAGCAAAATGCGGTCAATATACCGGAAATGCACCTTCCCTGCAAACACCGCTTCCTTCAAAGCTAATAAAATCAGCTCCTCGGGATAACGATCCTGATCCACCCAACTGGTGATCGTCTCGTATTCCATCGGTGACAACGGTCGGCCGAATTCCTTCTCGAAAATCGTAAACAAATTCCGTTCCTCTGAAGGTGAGGATTCCGATATCCCATTCAGCACATCCGGTTTCCCAGCAAACAAAATATCATCGTCATCGTTGTGCTCCGTGCGCTCGGGTATCATACATTCCGCCAGCTTACGGTACAGCCCCGTTAGATTGTAGCGTTCAAATTGCACGGATGAGTTGTGGTCCTCCACAGTATCAATCCGCAGAAAACCTTCCTTCATCAGCTTGCTGAAATGGAGTGCAATTTCGTTCGCTGTACATCCGATACGGGCCTGCAATTGCTCCCAGGTTGGAAATTCATTGCGTTCGGCTTGTTTAAAAGCAAGCAACTGCATAAGCAGAAGCATTTCTCCATCCGTCAGCCGAAGCGTCTGGTAATGCTTGAGCAGGGCATAGGGAATCTGGACCATTCCGGCTTCCATAGCAAAGGCTACTCCCTCCGCCCACTCTGCCGCTGATGTCTTGTCGAATGATCCGGTCATTGGTTACGGATACAGACGATACAGCATACGTGGGAACGGAATCGTTTCACGTACATGATCGAGTCCACAAATCCATGCTACCGTACGCTCCAGTCCCAGTCCAAAGCCGGAATGCGGAACGGTGCCGTAGGTGCGCAGATCCATATACCATTGGTAAGCTTCACGCGCCAGGTTATGCTCGTTAAAACGTTCTTCCATCAAGGCCGGATCATCAATCCGTTGGGAACCCCCGATAATTTCGCCGTAGCCTTCAGGAGCGATCATATCGGCGCACAGTACAACCTCTGGACGAGTTGGATCAGGCTTCATATAAAATGCCTTAATGTGAGTCGGCCAATGTGTAATGAACACTGGCTTGTTATATCTCTCAGCAATAGCCGTTTCATGCGGAGCGCCAAAGTCCTCGCCCCAAGGGATATCAAATCCTTCTCCTTGAAGGAAAGCAATCGCCTCATCATACGTAATGCGCGGGAATTCTCCCTGAATTTGCTCCAGCTTCGAAACATCGCGTCCGATCGTTTCAAGCTCTTTTGCACAATTTTTCAGCACTGATTGTACGATATGACCCACAAACTGCTCCTGTACGCGCAAAGATTCCTCATGATCTACAAAAGCCATCTCCGGCTCGATCATCCAGAACTCAATGAGGTGACGACGTGTTTTGGACTTTTCCGCACGGAACGTTGGACCAAACGAGTATACTTTTCCAAGCGCCATGGCAGCCGCTTCCATATACAACTGTCCGCTTTGTGTCAAATAAGCATCCTCATCAAAATATTTGATATGGAACAGCTCAGTTGTGCCTTCTGCGGAAGAAGGAGTCAAAATCGGCGGGTCCACCTTTGTGAAGCCATTGCCATTAAAAAATTCCTGTACCGCACGGATAATTTCCGCCCGTACGATCAGAACCGCGCGTTGCTTAGCAGAACGCAACCACAGGTGACGGTGATCCATCAGGAAATCTACACCGTGTTCTTTAGGCGTGATCGGGTAGTTTTCTGTCAAATGAATGATTTCAATGCCCGTTACCGTCAATTCAAAACCGGATTGGCTACGCGGTTCTTCGCGCACAACTCCGGTAACATACAGGGAGCTCTCTTGGGTCAAGGATTTGGCATCATTCCAAATGTCCTCGGACACCTCGCTTTTCACGATAACCCCTTGAATATATCCGGTACCATCGCGCAGTTGAAGGAACTGGATTTTACCGCTAGATCGTTTATTATTGACCCAAGCGCCGATTGTAACCGTTTCCCCTACATGGCGGCCCACTAGGGCAATCGTACTTTTATTCGTCATGACCGTCTCTCTCCTCTTAACCGAAAATCAAACAGCCCTTCCCCCTGGGTCAGGCTGTTTGCTCTCGCTGTTTGGTGCATACGGGACTCAAACAATAATCCGTATGCATAAAGTTTAAACTTCGGGTCGAACTACTGAACCAGACGGAACGTGTCGCGGGCAATAACCAGCTCTTCGTTCGTCGGAACGATCAATACATCAACCTTCGAATTTGCTGTTGTAATCCGGCGAGGCTCGCCAGAACGAATAGCGTTCAACGATTCATCCAGCTCGATACCAAGGAATGTCAGTTGCTCCAACACTCTCTTGCGCAGAACGACGGAGTTTTCGCCTACACCTGCCGTGAATACGATCACGTCTACTCCGTTCATTGCCGCGGCATACGAACCAATGTATTTGCGCAGACGGTATTCATACATTTCAAATGCCAATGTAGAATTGGCCTCGCCTTTTTCCATACCTTCCGTGATTTCACGCATATCACTGCTGATACCGGAAATAGCCAAAAGTCCACTGTGCTTGTTCAGCATGGAGTTGACTTCATTGACCGTCAATTCTTCTTTGTTCATCACATAAGGCACGATTGCCGGGTCCAAATCACCGCTGCGTGTCCCCATCATAAGTCCTTCCAGTGGAGTCATACCCATGGAAGTATCTACGGACAAACCGCCTTGAACCGCTGTTATACTACCGCCGTTACCGATGTGACAAGTGATGATTTTCAAATCTTCCAAAGGACGACCGACGAATTTGGCAGCTTCTTTGCTTACATAATCATGGGAAGTACCGTGTGCGCCGTAGCGACGAACCTTGTACTTATTGTACAACACTCTTGGAATGGCGTACATATAAGCTTTTTCAGGCATCGTTTGATGGAATGAGGTATCAAATACAACAACCTGCGGTACATCCGGCATATTCAATTCAGCCGCTTTAATACCCATCATGGAAGCCGGGTTATGCAATGGCGCAAGGTCGAACAAGCGGCGGATTTCACTCTTCGCTTCAGGCGTTACAACCGCTGACTGCTTGAAGATTTCGCCTCCATGAACAACGCGGTGTCCCACAGCCTGAATTTCGTTAGTGCTGGAGATTACACCATGTTCCACATCTGTGAGTGCATTTAGCACTTTACGGATCGCTGTAGTATGCTCCAGAATTTCGCTAACCTCAGTGTATTCTTCTTTGTTGGTTGGCTTATGCGTCAAGATAGATGAATCCATACCGATGCGCTCGACCAATCCTTTTGCCAGAACGGACTCGTCCGTCATATCATACAGCTGGTATTTCAGGGAAGAACTCCCTGCATTAATTACGAGAATTTTCATACCCGGTCACCATCCTTGTCGTACTTAAAGAAGCCTTCGCCCGATTTCACGCCCAGATTACCTGCACGCACCATTTTCTTCAGGACGATGGACGGACGATATTTCAATTCGCCGAATTCACGGAACATGCGCTCCAGAGCAGCCAAAACGGAATCCAGACCAAAGCGGTCAGCCATTTCCAAAGGACCGTTTTGGAAGCTGTAGCCGATTCGCATAGCATCGTCGATATCTTCAGCAGAAGCAACACCCTCTTGAAGAACGTGAGCTGCTTCATTGATTAGCAGGCAGATGATACGGCTTGTTACGAAGCCTGGGGATTCATAAATCATAACCCCTTTCTTCTCCACTACTTCTTCAACAAATATTTTTGTGTTTTCAAACGTATCGTCTGAAGTTTTCAAGCCACGAATAATTTCCACAAGGTCAATGCGGGATACTGGATAGATAAAGTGCATACCAATAACACGCTCAGGATACTTGGTCGAGCTGGCAAGCTCTGTCAGGCTCAGCGTGGATGTATTACTTGCAAGAATAATGTTGTTTGGACACACATAGTCCAGTTCTTGGAAAACAGCTTTCTTCTCGTCCAGATTTTCTGTAATGGTCTCAATGACCATGTCACAGCTGCCGAGCTCAGCCAAATGGGAAACTTTCTGGATGCGGGATAAAATCAGTTTTTTCTCCGCTTGTGTGATAGCCCATTTTTCCAGTTGTTTGTCCAGACTCGTTTCAATCATATTGTAGGCGTAGTCTAGTTTCTCTGGTGTCTGCTCTACCAGCAGCACATCAATTCCTTTGGACGCGAGCATTTCAGAAATACCCTGTCCCATGGTGCCGCCGCCGATGACGCCGATTTTTTTAAATTGCATGGTTCTTTACTCCACCCTTTCCTGGTCACTCTCATATATTGTATCCTTCTTTGTCGAAAAATACATGTTTATGTCCCAATAGATAATAATATCTTAGCACGGACTAAAAGTAAAAAAAAATAACCAGCATAAAAAATTATGCTGGTAATAAAGCATTTTCACTAAATTGACATCTAAATTGATCCCCAGACAGGGTTTCTTCCTTCATGAGGATGTCAAGAGAGTTGTCGAACACTGGACGATGCTTTTCGAGCAACTCCAAAGTACGGCTATGCAGGTCGTCCATAATCTCACCATTTTCGCGCATGAGCTCTTCTTTTGTTACCATTTCCATATTAATAATGCCGAGTGAAGTCAAACCGGAAGTCATCATCGTATGAACAATGTTCAGCGCCTGCTCAAAATCGTTACTAGAGCCTGTACTGCGACCGCCATAGTACATTTCTTCCGCCGTAGCCCCTGCGAGCGAGATCATGATCTGCTCCTCCAGGAACTGCTTGGTATACAAATAATGCTCTTGCTGTGGATTGTGCCGCACATAGCCGAGCGCTTTCCCACGCGGGCTGAGCGCTACCTGGCTGACACTGCCCGGACGAACGATTTCAGCCATAATAGCATGTCCCAGTTCATGAATCGCTACACGTTTTTTCTCTTCCAGCGTTGATTCACGATCCGTTTTCTCACCCATCATCACCTTGTCAATCGCCATCGACAGATGCTTTTGCGCAATCATTTCCTGTTCCTGTCTCATCGCATAGATTGCCGCTTCATTCATGACGCTCTCCAACTGTGCACCGGAAAACCCGTAAGATTCCTCAGCGATTTTGTCCAGATTCGCATCTTCCTGAATCGGTTTGTTTTTGGCATGAATTTTAAGAATATGAAGACGGCCCTTCTTATCAGGTAAATCCACTTGAATATGACGGTCAAAACGCCCTGGACGCGTTAAGGCGCTGTCCAGCATTTCTTTACGGTTTGTTGCCGCAATGATCAAAATCCGCGGGGTATCTGCCGAATAAATGCCATCCATTTCTGTCAGCAACTGATTCAAAGTCTGATCATATTCACGCTGCTGTCCACCCTCACGCTTACCGCCAATAACGTCGATCTCGTCAATAAAAACAATCGCATTTTCCTTCTTTTCCTTGGCTGCACGAGTGCGGGCCTCCCGAAACAGCTCACGGACACGACCTGCACCAACACCCACGTACATTTCAACAAATTCACTACCTGAGGCTGCAACAAATACAGAATTAGTATAGTGTGCCGCTGCCTTCGCCATCAGTGTTTTTCCTGTTCCCGGAGGGCCTGTGAGCAAAACACCTTTTAATGGACGAATGCCGAACTTGGAAATTTCATCATGTCGATTCAAAAAATCCAGCGCTTCGCGCAGCTCCTGCTTCGCGCTTTCTTGCCCGCCGATTTCCTCAAAAGTCAACTTGTCCGGGCCATTTTTTTTACGCTTGCGCTCCTGCCCGGCCCCTACTGCCAAGCCGCCACGCGCATGCATGAGCATCAGCAAGCCGCTGAGCATCACGCCTACAATCAGAAGGGGAATGATATTCACCCCGATAAAAACAAGAAATATAATGGTCACCGGCACAATGCCGATTAGTGCTTCTTTGATCCATCTAGGCATTAGGCCATACCCCCATTTGCTGAGATTGACGTGGCAAAACGATAAACTTGGTCGCTTTACCTTCGCTGAGTCGGATATAGACGTTGTTAGAATCCATATCGGTATCGGCCTCGATACCGGATTTTTTCTTTTTCATCTGCTCAACAGTAGATGAAATTTGGGTGTATTTTTTATTTTCCATCGCTTCCGCTACCGGAAACATCGCCTCAGACCACCACTGGTTCAACGCTGGATTGGAATGATCTGCAATGTCAAGCTTAATAGTACGGCTACCGATGATGAACTGTCCTTTTTGCTTAACTACATTGACCAATCCGGCCACATCTGCCTGCGGTTTGAGATCCAGATTCAATACAACCTGATCCGGTTTAATATCTATTTGAGCGCTTGTCACGCCGGGATATTGAGAAACCAGTTTTTCCAGAGGACTTTGCATTGTAACCTGACGGTAAATGAACCATCCTCCAAACAACAGCGATGCTGCCAGAACCGCCGCAACAACGATAGGAACTGCACGCAATTTCAAATAACATCCTCCTCTCAAAATGTGAAACCCAGAAGAAACACGGGACGAATGTCAACAAATAAACCAGACTGCATGATCTACAGTGATCCGGCAAGTCTTTTTCTATCATTTTTGTCTATCACTTATAAAATATAGTATATCATAACGTATATCTAATATCGAAGGCAATGTGTGGGGGAGTTGTGAGTGGGCAAAATCTTTGGTTATGGTGGTGGGAGACGCTGCGTGTAGGATTTGATCTTACGATCGCTGTTGCCGCCGGATTTTTTTCGATTAGATTCTTATGGGGAAAATCCGGCGGCAAAGGCGAACGCTATCGCTTCTCCAGATTCAAATCCTCCACTCCGCTACTGCACAGCCATAAAGATGAATTTGCCTTAGGAGGGAAGTTGGGTAGGTAAAGATGCTTAGCTGGCTTTCAGCCAAGCTTTGCGGCGTAGCAACAAAAAGACGTAAATGCGAATTTCATCGCATTTACGTCTTTTTTTTGTTTTGCTATTTACTTTTTATGTGTAAATAAAGAACTTCATACAGCATTATAATTCCTATACACCATACAACTTACACTGTGTTAAAAAGGATTCATGATTACCTCATAGTACAACCTTTAAAGCTTTAAAGGAACATCATCCCGCCGTCGATCAGAGGGGATTGTCCTGTCATATAATCGGAATCCGGGCCTGCCAGGAAGGATACGAAGACGGATACGTCTTCTGGTGTAGACAGACGGCCAAGGGCAATTTTGCTGCCGAATTCCTTGGTTGCATCGCCTGTAGCTTCGCCTTTGGATGCCGTAATTTCTTTATCAATGCCGCTCCACATTGGCGTTTGTACAATGCCAGGGCAGTAGGCGTTTGCTGTAATACCATATTGGGCATATTCCTGAGCGGCGGTTTGTGTTAGGGCACGAACTGCAAATTTGGTAGCGGAGTAAATACCCAAATGGGCATTACCAACATGGCCTGCCTGAGAAGAGGCATTGATGATTTTACCACCATGGCCCAGTTCCTTGAACTTGGCGGCTGCCGCCTGAATGCCCCAAAGTACACTGGTCACATTGATATGAAACAGCTTGTCAAAATCAGCCAGCGTAACATCCTCCAATAGCTTGGCGGGGGCAACCCCCGCATTATTTACTATGACATCAAAGCCGCCGAGCTTCTCAGATGCTTCCTTTACAGCGGCAAAAACCTGATCCCGGTTGGAAACATCGACTTTAAGGGCAAGCGAGCGCCCTCCTGCCTTTGTAATCTCACCAGCAACACTTTGCGCCGTTTCTTCATTTAAATCTACAACCGCCACTGCGAAGCCGTCTTGGCTCAGGCGTAAAGCAATAGCCCGTCCAATCCCTTGACTCCACCCGTTACTAATGCAACTTTTCCATCCACTTTTCCCATGTCCATGAATCTCCTTTTTGTACAAGTAGTCATGATAACATAGCCACAAAATTATAGGTTACGTTAGTCTGCACCTATAACTAAACCATTTTAAGGAAAAAATTATTATGATCTATGTAATAGACTACATGTTTAACCTGATTAAGGGAAATTCAAGTGATATAAGTTGAGCTTGAAAGATACATGCGGAGCCACTGCGCAGGCAGATGGTGCTTCCCATCGCTGT
>NZ_ASRY01000100.1 GCF_000520815.1 Paenibacillus maysiensis
GATCTTGCCTCGTTCCAGAAGCAAGCGTCCTCGCAGGTGCTGACTTCGTCAGCCTGCTATGAAGCCTTCTCGTCGATGGGCATCGAGTACGGGGAAGGTCATCGCGGCATTCAAGAGCTTTACGTCGGCGCAGGTCTCGTGCTGGCTCGACTGTCTCTGCCGTCCACGCTGTCAGCATCCGCCAGCCGGTATGTTCTGCATCCGAGCCTGATGGATTCTGCGCTGCAGGCGACGGTCGGCTTCCTGCTCGGCGCGCGCGGAGACCTCTCGCCGAACCCGATTTTGCCGTTCGTGCTCCAAAAGCTGGAGGTCTACCAAGCCTGCGCCTCTGAGATGTGGGCGGTGCTCCGCCACAGCGAAGGCAGCCAAGCAGGCGGCGCGGTGGAAAAGCTCGACATCGATCTGTGCGACGAGGCAGGCCGCGTTTCGGTTCGAATCAAAGGCTTCACGTACCGTGCGCTGGATGCGAAAACGCCGTCCGGGCAGGAGGGCAAGAACGACCCGCTGGTCGGCAAATTGACCTTGGCACCGGTATGGGATGTCGTCACGCCGGAACGCGTACCGTCTTTCCCGGCTTCTGCCGATCGCGTGCTGGTGGTCGGAGGCACTTCGGAGCAGCAGCGTTCCGTGCGCTTGCACCTTTCGAACGTGCAGTCGCTCGACCTGCAGCCGAGCGATTCCATCGCAGAGATCGGGGACAAGCTGCAGCGCCTGGGCAGCTTCGACCACATTTTCTGGATCGCTCCGGAGCGCGCTCTCTCCTCGGTGACGAACGAGGCGCTGGTCCGCGAGCAGGAAGAAGGCGTGCTGCTGCTCTTCCGCACGGTCAAAGCTCTTTTGCAAGCGGGATACGAATCCCGTCCGCTGGGCTGGACGGTACTCACGACGCAGGCCCAACCGTTGCACGCGCAGGAGCAGGTCAACCCGACCCACGCCAGCTTGCACGGATTGGTCGGCTCTCTGGCGAAGGAGTACCCGCGCTGGAAAATCCGCCTGGTCGATCTCGAAGCGGGCGCCTGGCCGCTGGTTGACTTGCTGCAGCTCCCGTCGGATCGCCGTGGTCGCTCTTGGGTCTATCGAGGCGGCGAATGGCACCGCCAACAGCTCGTCTTGCTCCAAGCGGCGCCGGCTGACGGCACGCTGTACCGACAGGGCGGCGTGTATGTGGTGATCGGTGGGGCCGGACGGATCGGAGAAGCATGGACCGAGTACATGATCCGCCGCTACGAGGCGCAGGTCGTCTGGATCGGTCGCCGTCAACCGGATGCCTCCATTCGAGCCAAGCTCGAAGCCCTCGGACGGCATGGCAAGGCTCCGCACTATGTGGCCGCCGATGCGACCGATGCCGCGTCGCTCCAGCGGGCGCGTTACGAGATCAAGCAGCGGTATGGCCGAATTGACGGGATCATCCATTCGGCGATGGTGTTGCAGGACGCAGGACTGGATCGCATGGAGGAGGCGCAATTCCGCACCGGATTCTCGGCGAAGGCGGACGTCTCTTTGCGCGTGGCCCAGGTGTTCCGCGACGAGCCGCTTGATTTTGTCCTGTTCTTCTCTTCGATCATCTCGTTCATCAAAAATGCGAACCAGAGCCACTATGCGGCTGGTTGCACGTTCATGGATGCTTTTGCCCATCAGATGGCGCGCGAGATGTCTTGCCGCGTGAAGGTGATGAACTGGGGCTACTGGAACGCCGAGGAGATCGTGCATTCCAAAGAAGGGGAGCTGTTGTCGCAGGTCGGCATCGGATTTGTCGAGCCGAAGGAAGCGATGGAAGCTCT
>NZ_ASRY01000101.1 GCF_000520815.1 Paenibacillus maysiensis
TAAACAGACATCTAACATTCACTTTAGCGAAGAAGCTATTATTTTATTGATTCAAACAATAATGAAAAACATAAAATAAATACAAAATTCAATAATAAAGGGGATTCGTTTTATCATAGCATATATATTCAAAGTCACATTTTTGATGATTTTGAGTTTGCTGAGATTCAAGAAGGACAACAAGTGATTTTTGGTTACAATACTGAATCAGATGAATACAAATTTATGATTGAGAGATTGAACGAATATCTTAGAGAAAAAAGAAAACCATTTTTAGTAAAATATACTGATGTTGTTATTCAAGATTTCAAGACTGTAAATGCATTTCCGGAGTATGGAGAAAACCCATGGGATGAAGTCCGCAAGGAAGAACTTGAGAATTTAATTCGAGAGTTGTACCAAGTGGAACCTAAAATCTTTGTTAAAATGAATATCGAACAGAAAAAAACATTTGTTCGATTTCTGGACCTGATTATGGATGCAGGCGAGCGAGAAAAGCTCTTCGACGTTCTTAATGGTATTGTTGAATTAGATAGTACGGAGCGAAAAGAATTATCTGAGATGTTAAAGACTAATCACTTATCAAATGTTATTAAAACAATTCGCTTAGTACAGGATCGGTTTAAGGCAATAAACTATCTACAGGAAATTGTCTTTCGTAAGGATTTAAGAGCTAATGAAGTTGATCATTTACAAAAGTTTATTGAAAAGCATTATTGGATTTTCGGTGAACAATATCATCTTGTCACAGCGGCTGAACCCAAATTTGAAGAAGCCTTGAGAAGATATGTGCATCTACTAACGAATGTTGAAATAGAAGGGAAAATCGATCATCCTGATAAGCTTCGAGAAATGGATATTTTTATGGTTAGGATAGACAAGCAAGTCGAAAAGATTAGCAATATTGTTGTTGAATTAAAACATCCATCGATTAGTCTTGGTAAAAAACAATATGACCAAGTTATTAGCTACCTTCAAGTTATACTCAATCAACAAGAATTTAACTCATCACAAATGCAGTGGGAATTTCTGCTTGTTGGAAATAAGTTTGATCAGACTGGTTATATTGAACAATTACTAGAAAACGCCGCTAACCATGGTGAACGTTCAAAAGGGCTCGTTTTCAAAACAGGAAAGTTCAAAGTTTATATAAAAACCTGGGCTGATATCTTTACTGAATTTGAAATTAGACACAAGTATCTAGACGAAAAATTACAACTAGAAAGGGCAAAACTAAATGATCGTTTAGACCAAGTGGGGCAAATTATTGAAATTCAAGAGACAAACACAGCAATTATGCCAGATCAATATGTCATTCCCCAGAAATAGAAGTGCTCGTGTGTTGCTGATTAGCTACCAGTATCTATTCTTCATTTAGTGTCTTTCATTAGATGGTAGAAATAGATAAAGAGTGTGTAAAGAGACTTATCGAATAAAGTGCTAAAGAAGATATTCGATCGATGATACCGTACACACCACAAAAAATTGCAATGCTGATCATGAACAATCCAAGTAATGAGCATAGAAGCTTCAGAAAACAGTCGAAACATATATAAAAAATTGAATTTTTAAAACCGTTAAATCTGAAAATGATCGGCGGTTTTTTTGTACAGAAGAATTGGCTGGGTTTAGAAAATAGGGGAAACACGGTAATGGGAACAAGTTCTTGTCCTCCGGCAAGTCGCCAATATGTTTTGGAGGCTTTTTCTTTAACACATACATATGTACAAAATACAGCTTTTGTGCAGTAGTACATTAAAGCTTTTATGAACTAAATCTTTTATTTTATTGGATTAATTATACACTAACAGAAAACCTAGTGTCAATTTGTATTAAGGAAAACACTGCTCCTTATCTCGCCGTGTACCCATTATAATTTCTTTTCTTAGGACATCTACAAAATAGACATCTCCTTTTGTTGTTTTGTTATGAATCACGATAACCCTTTAATGATAATCCTTTACTATGAACTAGCCCTTTAACATCACTAGCGTGTATATTTACGTAGGAAGGCGCGAATTTTGTTCACTTCCTTACGCGCCAATTTTCTCATCTCCTGTGCTTTCTGAGGGCTGTCTGCGCCTTCACCCTCCATTAATTTATAGTTTTCATGCTCGACTTCATTAAATGTAGTTAGCAAGTAAATGGCTTCCTGAATGGCTTTCGCGAGTGATAGAGGTCGCTCGTATTTGGTTTCACATTTGCTAAGATGTTCTCGAAGTAGTTTTGAATACTTAACTTTAGCTGCCCATGTTTCCTGTTCCCAGGCAAAAGGAGAAATGGATTCTTTCGGCTCCCCCATACGGCTCAAAAGTTCTACACGTAGCAACTGTATTCGGTGTATGGTCCTTTCAAATTCATTGAGGACCCTTCCATCGGGACCTGGTACCCGCGACGCTTCTTTTGCAGCCAAGTATCCGTATTCATCTACTAACTCTTGATTAGTCAGTTCTTCAATTTTTTTTATCTTCACTATTGTAGCTCCCTTCAATTAGCCCAAGAGCTCATTGATAAGTGCAAAGATCACCACCTGCTATATCCGTTCGTTGTACATAGGCTACCTTGCTGTACCACTTGCCCTGATTTACATAGACCAACAAGTCTTCTTACATCTGCACTGAGGCATTAAATATCTCATCTTTTTTGCTTCTCATGTTTATTTTTCAATGGGTTAATCCATTTGGTTACATGATCACAAACCAGACTATGCGTCAAAATCAAGCCAACTTGAGTACCTACGATCAAATCAAATATTTTAATGATGAAAGAATTGAACATAGAAATTATTAGCGGCTTTTCCATTCTACATCCACATGATCAAATCTCCATTTTCTAAGACTTATGGATGAAACTCCTTTAGCAGTTCCTGACAGACAAAATATGCAGGAGCTACCACGGTCGCGATAGCTCCTCTGGCCCGTTGCATAAGGATATGACGCCAAATCGTTAACATGGCCTCCCATGCACCAAAAGCAACGTGCACGGCCATGACATCATCGCTTACGTGCATGCCAAACCAAACGCGTCTCGGCAGCCCCCTTCCTATCCTAATTCATTACTTGACAAATAAGGATAAAAGACTTAAGGGTATATATAGACATACATAAGGAGGAGTTTCCATGACGATCTTAGCGATGTATCGCTCGGGAGACAAGGCTGTATTTGCATCTGACTTTCGGGTTTCCTTCAGGGGGGGGGGAACCAAGTAGATATTATGTCCAAGTTTATCTATTTGAAGGATAAACAACTTGGTTTTTTTAAGGCAGGGGGCGTAAAGTTATGGGAAGATGCCGTACCCTTTATCGAATCGGTTTTGCATGAGATTACAATAGAAAATGTAGCTCTGCAAGAAGGTCCATTGCAGTTGGCCCTACAGCGATACACGGAAGCTATCGCGGTCGAACGTGGCAAACCTAAACCGCAATATGGAGGAATTGGGGTTATGATTGACGAGAACAAAGGAATTAATACTGTCTTTAAATTAGATGGCAAAGCTTCAGAAGGCCTTCGCGTGGCTGCCCTAAATGACGGGATTGTTGTCATAGGGAGCGGCAAACAAATTCCGAAGATCGAAGAACATTTGGGTAACCTCTTGGACAAACATATAGCAGAGCACTCCTTCAATCTACCTGAAGTGGTGTCTGTATTAAAACGAGGAATTTTAGAACAGATCAGCCGATGTGGAGCATCTGCATATCAGAAATTGGGCATATCACCTGTCATAGCGACTTCCCAGCTTGAAAAAAAACATTTTACAATGCCAGGGTTTGAAATTAAAGGTAGCACTTTTTCCACTAATGCACCTCGGAGAGATTACCATTATTCGTATAAGCGAATAAAAAACAAAGCAGCTAAAACTTTATGATTATTGCAACGAATTAGATTACGACGTCCATGAGATCGGGCATTTTCCAGAGACAATGAATGACGAAATTTTTGATCCGGAAGGATTAGCGGAGAAGTTTGACCCATGTCCTTACGCGGTAAGCAATACTGTATATTTTATGAACCAGTGGGTTGAAGAAAACTCTATCGATCAAACCGTATATAAAACAGAAATTTTTCACTATAAAAAGCAGCCTCTGTGCGATCCAAATTATGAACAGCTGGCCAACTATTCAACGGATGACCCGGAAGAATCGGAGAAGGAACTATATCGGAATACGGGATATATAGGATTAACAATACCACCGGAGAAGTGCAGTTCCTTTGAGGCGGGAATTCAAGCGGAGATTCATAACCATGAATGGATGGCTGAGCATATCAGCAATTATCATGAGCTTTATCGGATATAACAAACGATTCACAGTAAGACTTGGCCAGCAACAAATCAGCTTCTGCAGCCTTATAGAAAAAACGCCTAGACAGAGATAATGCTTAGGCGTTTTTATACATACATTCAAATTGTTATTACCCTTTTAATAATTTATCTTCTTTAATTGGAGCGGTAATTTCTTTGATCTCTGCTTCATCATTCATTTTTTGCAAGTTCATTGGCATGGAGTCTAAATATTTGTATTCCTCGACCCTAACAGAGTCTTCTGTCCAATTCCCCTCTTTATCTTTCACAAAGACTTCTCTCTTTACTGGGAGTCCTGTTTTAGTATCAATGGTTACAGTCTCTTTTTTAAGATTGGTTTCTGCTACAACCTCTTGAAGTGATGCGTCATTTGATTGTGGTCGTAAAGATTTCACCCAATTTTGCTCTTTCATTTCTTTTTTCTGTTCTTCCATTAGAGAGATATTTAAAATTTTCTTATTTTCATTAGCCAGGTTAACTGGCAATATCCAAGTGTTCCCTACAAGTTTTCCTGTTACATGATCCCTTCCTATAGAAGTGACTCGTCTTCCCTCTTCAGAAACTATAATTTTATTTTGTAGGACTCCTCCGACATAATCTTCAGTAACTTCACTTAGGTTTTTCCGATCACGGATGCGTATTTGATAAGAACTATCGGAATAAGTGCTTGAAGAAACAGATATCTTGATATATTCCACCTGACTATTCGTGGCTTTGTCAGCAGCTGCAATCGTTTCGCTCTGTGCACTGACAACCTGATCTTTGTTTAGGTAGAAAAAACCTGAAGCAGCCGCCACTATTAATGGAACTGCAAGGATACTAGTTAATGTTTTCTTTTTCATCATCTTTTTCCTCCTTTACTCCGCTCTTAAATTCCAACCATTCACATATCCATCGGTATGTGCGTCAGTATCTAAAACCCTCCATGCATTGGGATTACATACCGTTGCTTTTAATTCATCATCATAAGCAGGTAGGTACTTCCCTTTAGGTTCAGTTATACCACTACTACCACCAAGATTCGGGCAAGCGTCCCTATAAAGCGTACTTGAACGTGTTACCTTTGTTGTATGTGTATTTACGTAATTAAATGGCCCCTGTTCTGCACTAATATACCAAGCCGTATACCCAATAGCCGCATTTGAATAATAACCAATACTGGCATCTGGGTAGTAGTTGCGGTTCCATTCCTGTCCATTACCCGTAATAGGGGCACATCCATTGGGTGTCGTTGGACAGTAACTAATAATATCTTCTCCATAGCTTACTTGGGCAATTACTGGATAACTAAATCCTGGTCCAGTTCTTACATTTAACCCTCCGATCACTACATCCATCACACTCGTCGTTTTTTCATATGGAGCAAGTTGTGCATGAGAAATTCCAGGCACTTGGGTTAAAAAAATACAAACAATGAGGGTGAAAACAAACTTCATACTTGATTTTAACATATAAACCAAACACCTCCTATTTTTATGTAGCTGTCCTAGCCTCTTTGTTCAATAACGGTATCGGCATGACCGAACAATGGACTGTACAATATATCCTCACATCCGATTGTGTTGAGGGCTAGAATCTTTAGAACAAACGTTTTTCCTCACAAGTTCGATCTTTCTCTGTACTTTCATTAAATGTTTACCAGCAAAACCCCCACCTTCCCAATTAAATATTTAAAGCTCGTTGATAGGTGATGCTTATACAAATTCCAATCTATTTTAAAAGATTAGGAAGTGTATACTTTCAATTTAGATATTCATAAATATTTAATTAATGGTAATTATTTCAATGTTGATTATATCATATGGCTTCAGTTTTTCAAGAAATATATTCGAAAAATTACTATATTTGATTCTTCTTTCCCAGATACCTACATATCAGAAAGTTTATTTGCCTCAAAATAAGGCAAAAATATCTAAATTCTTTTTAGGACGTTAGATAGATTCACCTCATAACTGGTCAATTTATGAAATTAAAAAACTGGATTCGTTCGCTATTAAAGTAGTTATAGGTATGCATTATATAAAAGCAAAAAGGCGGCTCTCGCCGCTTACAAAACATCTTATTAGAAGGACGGCAGACAGCCTCTATTCTGGAGTTCTCTAATCTATCTCGATCGGTACAGCTTGACGAGCCCTTGGACCATCGGAAGCGTTATTCTCCCGCCTTCTTATTTAAATCGACATGCGTAGAATAAGTTCCTGCATGACAAGACCAAAACCTCAAAGATATTGAACAAGTACGCCTCAGGGGAGCCAGAACGGTGAGCTTTGTCATGCAAAATGCGACAGAAATGATACTGGTAGAGATAATATCAGGTGATTCTATTGATCCATTCTGAAGATTAGATTCGTATAAGGGTCTCTAACTTTAAGGGGATGATCATGCGAGACGATATATTCAGGATGCAGTCGTTGGTTTATTCTAAAACCACAGTTTTCACAATTACCATACTGTATCAGCTCTATGATTCCGCTTCTTCGCTAAAGTGAATGTTAGATGTCTG
>NZ_ASRY01000102.1 GCF_000520815.1 Paenibacillus maysiensis
AATGAAGGTTCTCCGCCTGCATCCGGATGGAGCCGCCAATGCAGCTCTATCTCTACCCGCTTATGCGGATGAAGAAAGGACGCATGATGGTCCTTCCATTTCCAACTGCCCAGTACACGTGCTTCTCCGCTTTTGGATACATACCCGGCTTCCCGCATCCAATGCTCCGCCTGATCCATGTCGTCCGGGGCAATGAGCAGATCCACGTCCTTGGAGGTACGCAGTGAAACATCCCCGTACAATTGCTGCGCCAAGACAGGACCCTTGAGCATAAGTACACGAATGCCATGATTCATGAGCAGCCCGGTCACACGCCCGGCTTCCGCTTGCAGGTGTAGCATACGCAGGGTGTTCCGGTGATATTGCGCCTGAAGGTTGCGCAGCAATTCAGCAGGAATGGCCGGATGGTTTATTTTTTTCAACTGGAGATATACCGCAGGTACCACCCGATGGTGTTCAGCCAGCCGCAACAAGCGGGTCCAATCCAATCCATACAGATCAGCAGCATGGACTGCATCCAGCCTTGAAGTGGCATCTTTTCGCAGTAAAAAGAGCAGCAGCGTCAATTCCTGATCCTCATTCCAACGGTCAGGTTCCAGAACAGTATTGGTGGACATACTTTCAGCAATCTTCGTATTGTGGGCCGTCACAGCACGCCTGCCGAAGGTGCCCACCACGGTAAACGCCCCCATCTCCCGTTCGCCCGTAACATAAATCGGTCCACTCCGCACCCAGGCATGTGCCGCCAAATGTCCCGCAGCAGTCTTGGCTGTGCCAAGATACAGCGTGCAGTCCAGCTTTCTGCGACCCAGCAATGTCATTGCGGCGGCAGCCTGCACAAGACAGCTACTGCGCCAAGGGGTATAACGGCTCGCCAGCTCCACAGCATGTGAAATATGCCGCACGGATTGCTTCTGCCGGGCATCACATTCCCAAGAGGTTTCTTCCATTCGTATTCCCCAACCGCGTGCATAATCTTCAAATGGACGATGCTGATGAAGACGCGCCCATCCCAGTTGCAGCCAGGCCTCCGGCAGCAGTCTCCTGACCTCCGGGGATAGACGACGAAGGCGTTGAACCCACATTTTAAACCGACTCCCGCAGAAGCTTTAGCAATCCTTCCCGTTCCAGTTCAGCCACAAAGGTATGTACCTGCTGCCTGCACCGTTCCTCGTCCACTTCATATTCATCCGTCAGAGCAGCTACGATCTCCCCAAGTGAAGGGCAGGATTCCGCCAGTTCCCAGATTCGTCCTCCCGTGAAGCCGAGATTATAATATTTTCCTGTGTTGATGCTCATCATGACCTTTTCCCCGTCCATGTCACTGACATACACTTCCTCACCGTGAATGACACGGTCATGATCCTTTGTCGAATGATTAGCTGCCATAGCTGTCTTCCTCCCTGCAAATGATATCAAGTACCCGGTGTACAATCTCGGACGCGGTAAAAGCCGAGCTATTCCTCAGTAGTCGCCAGCCCTCCACCTGCCGGGCCACACGGGCTGCCGTTCCAAATTGCCATTCACCCAGACTCATTCGCGGAATAACCACCCTGCGATATGTATGAAGCAATAACGTATGCAAGCATTCCAGCATGTTCAAAGAATGTTCTATAACCGCCTTTAACTCCCCTTCGCGTTGGAACTCACGGTTTGGAGACTCTGCCACCAGCTCGAATACACCTCCCAAGGGAAGCGGCTCGTTGTGAAAAGAATCGACTGTTGGCACGGCATATTTATTCAGCTCACCTGTAAGCTTACGCAAATGTCCATGTTTATTTTCCTGTAAAGCCTCAAGCTGGAGCATGCTTTCCAAACCTAATTTTTGCTGCGGGTAAGCTGGATAGACTATGGTTTTGGAAGCCGTAGCTTGCACAGCAATAACATCATCACTGACTATCTTATAGCCTGCCTGTGTAAAAGCAGCAGCCAGCGTCGATTTTCCTGCTCCGGATTCGCCCACGAAAGCATAGGCCTTGCCTCTAATGACTACCGCACTTCCGTGAAGAGGCAATATCCTTCTCTGTAACAGAAGCACGCCCATGCATGTGCCAAGCACAAACAAACGCACGGTGTCAGGATCAGCTCCGTGGTATACGCATACCTCAACCTCTTTGCCACCCCTGACAGCATAAATAGCCGTACCCGGTACGTGAAACATAAAGCTCTCGCCCTCTATCATAAAATGCGTTTGCTCCAGTTGTTCGCCCCATTCAGTCAAATCAGCCTGACGAATAACCACATCCTCCACCACTCCCGGCGCTGCGGGTATCAGTTCAGGTAATTCCAGCTCACTGGCAATCTTGAGCCCAAATGCCGTATATACCTCCAAACTGATACTACGTGTACTACTGTCATGCACGATAGGACCCTCTCCCCCTGCTCTTTAAAAATCCCGCCTTTATTTCATTGAGCAACGCCTTCAACCCAATAGAAATAAAGACGGCTTTGTGCAACGAATATAGCCCGCTTAAAGAATCATGTATGTCATCTGTTAGCTTGGATTAACCAGGTCAGCGTCGTGATCAGATACCCAGTCAATTTCTTTCCAGCCCTTACCTGCCATCGTCTGGTTAATATCCAGCACCTCTATGGTGGGCTCCTGCCATTCTTTTTTACTCATGTCATCACCTCCCCTCCAACGAACGACGTAGCTGTCTGACCGGATAGACCGGATCAGTTAAATCTGCGTATAAAACGGTACACAATCAGACTGTGCATCAGCAGCCGTATGTTGGGATCGGACGCCTGCTCCGGTCGCGGTTGGCGAAACTTCGCCATAGCCATTTTGATGACATCGATATTGAGAAATTCGGCGGCATGTAAATCATGGCACAGCAGTTGAAGCTCCCCCATAAACGTCTCCCAGCAGGGGAGCATTCGGTGTAGCCAATCCGCAGGCTGTACACCGCGTACACGCTGGTTCAACCGGACATCATCGGGCAAATAATCCCGCATGGCTCCGCGAATGAGTGCGCGATCCCGGCCGTTTTGCACATACTGCTCAAAGGGCACTGACAGGCAAAAGCGGATTACCCGACTGTCTCCGGTCGGGTCGCGCTCCCACAGACCATAACGCAGCGACAGCTTGGTCGCGACTACACCATTTTTGTTCGCAATCGCCAAATTCGTGAATTTCTCTTTTCTCGTCTGATCGGCGTTCTTCATCCATCCGGTTCCGCTCAAAGCCGGAATGTCCTCCACATTCATCCGCTTGGCGAACTCCGGGTGAATGAGTGAAGGAACAGGACTTCGATTGCCGCCACCTAACCATAAACGGGAGTCGAGCGCGGTTGCTTTTTTTAGCATCACGGGTAATAATTGGGATATCCGCCTTCCGGTCAGCTTACTGTACCGCCACAACCCCTGAAAGGATTGCAGCCAGTGAAAACGACGAAGCTGACGGGCATAATAGTCCAGTGCAGGTCCCCACGAAATGGTAAAATTTCCTCGCGCCCCGGTCAGTAGCACACCTACATTTTCCTCTTGTGCTTTTTCATAAAAACCCCTGATCCAGAACGAATTTTCAAAATATTTATAGGGAGCTTCCATCAATTCCAGCCAGATATCAATTTCTGAAAATGGACTTTTCCCCTCAAAATCCAGGTAATTTTCGTGAATGTTGCCCACATATCGAGCCGTGGATTGAATATAAGCCCGTTCATTCGCCAGCAGTGTCGACGGTGTCCAATCCGTAAAATCCTGTACGGGCACATAACTGTACGCATGAAGAGGCTTTTGCTGCAATCGCAGCGACGGCGCTGCAAAACTAGCAACCGCACCGGAATCCAGACCGCCACTCAAGGCCGCCCCCACGGCGCGATGCGTGCGCAATCTGGCATTCACCGCCTGTGAGAATACCTCGCGAAAAGCCTCGACGTACTCGCCGCCGGTTTTGAGTCGCAGCGGCTCCACATCCTCCAAAGAGGCATATTTATAGATGGTTCGCTTTCCCTCCTCCATGGTGAACCAATGGGCGGGTGGAAGCTGGTTTATATGCTTATAAGCAGTAGTCCCAATATCGATGGATTCCTGCATGGCCCGGATGGCCAGAAATTCCGCCAGCCACGGCTCATGCAGTTCTTTTCGCAGGGAAGACAGAGCCAAAAGAGGGGCTACTACTGTACTGAACGCAAACCCTCGGTCATGTTGGTATGTATACAGCGTACGGCTTCCTGCCATATCCCGAGCGCCATATAATCTGTGCCGTTTGGCATCCCAAATAACAAAGGCAAAATCGCCTATTAGATAGCGGGCTGCGTCAAGCGTCCATTTGTCGTATGCCAGCAAAATCAACTCGCTGTCCGTGATGTCTTGCCGCCTTTCCTGTCCCACCCCCAGCCGTTCAAACAGCTCGGAACGATTGTCAATAATCGCATCCGCCGTGATCGCCAAATTCCGTTCCTCGTCATAGAAAGGGAGACGCTCATGAACGGATTCTGGTGTCACATGCTGGGCATGACAGCCCAAAAATATGGAACCCTCACACCAGGCGCATACGCGGTCAGCGGGATATTTTCGCAGCGCTTGCATCATTTTACCGCCTTCTTCGGTGCATACGGACTCATGCCCAAAGCTGTATATTCCGGCAATCGCACTCACGTTTTCCCCCCTTTTTCTTTTTTCATTCCCGATAACGCTACGGACGCCCAGCGACACAGCTGACGGGCAAAGGGGATACGAGATCGGAGCCGCTGATTTCTGCCTTGGTAGGTTTTGAGCTGTGCGATAAGACGATTCCGCTCCTCATAGCTATGTGCCAGCCTGTTTTCCAGCGATTGGAGCCGTCTATCATTTACAACCTGTACAACGTCCTTCTCTAGAGAATCATGAAGTGCAGGTTTCCGCCCTGCTTTTATTATGAATTCCCTGTTATCCGCATCCTGCTTTTCCAGCATTCGATAAGCGTTCTTCCATTCAAAGCCGCTTTGTTGGAGAAATTGGCTCGTACGCCGACTTAGTAGCTCCACATTCGCCTCCTCTTCAAACTTTACACCAGTGATACGCTCGGCCTGTTCCAGCGCTTCCCCATAGCCAAGCTGTGTAAATATACGAGCTCCAATGCTTCTGCAATACAGCTCAATTTCCTTTTTGTTCAACAGATGTTGCCAGCTATGTACCGAGTCCTGGTGCGTCTGCTCATGCTCCCCCACGAACGGATCACCCGCTCCCATGCTGTAAAACAGACTGGATTTAGGCGTATCCGCAAAGTCCCCGTACTTTTCCATACCCGGTTCATAATCTACGCCCAGAAAATCGCACAGCTTCCCGATCTCCACCGCCGGATTAGCTACAAGCTGCTCATACACAAGCGGGTATGCAAGCGGATGAGGTGTGGCAAAATAATGTGCGTAACGGAACAAACCGACCGTAATATCCGTCATTTTCATATTAAAATGCGAGCTCTCCAGCTCCTCCAGCAGATGAAAGCGTTCGCCGCGCATCTGATTAACTTTTTTGAATGAAGCCACGATAGATAAAGGATTACGGATAAGCCACAACCTGCGGGCTGCCGGGAAAAGGCAGTCTATAAATTCCAGCACCGTATAGTAACGCGGGGATTTGTCGATAACCATATCTGCGTTAGTCCCTTCAAGCAGCCCGTTATAGATTTCAAGTGCATACGATCGGGAAGCCTGCTCCAATACGTGCCGAGGAACCATACCGTTAAAAAATTGCCGGATGATTCCGGTTCCTCCATAGGGACGTGTTTGTGACTGGGGAAGATCATACAGACTGAGCAGGAACCACATTTCCTGCGTGGCAAACAAGCGAGAGTGATTTTGTAAAATGGTGGTTACTAGCGAGCTTCCACTTCGGGGGACACTAAGCAGGAAAACCAGTCCCCCGCCTTGCTTATCAATCAAGGAAACGCCTCCTCTAATCTGCTCAAGACATTTAATAGATACATTTCGTATTTTATTATAAATTTATGATACATATTGTATCTTGTCAATCCCTTTGGCGGATAAATTCTGTACATGACGCTCATGTTAATCCATAACTACATCTACAGGCACATCATCCAGGCTGTTAATAGAAGGTTTGTATAGACTGAGGCTAAAAGAAGGAGCGTAGCGTTATGGGACAAGCTGTTAAAGGCATCATTACCATCGAAGGTCTGGAAATTCCTATCACCAACCCGGATAAACCCCTGTGGCCCGAAGCTGGCGTCACCAAAGCGCTGTATCTTCGCAAGCTTGCGGTGCTGGCCCCTTTTCTGCTCAAATATAGCCACAACCGTTTACTGACTGTCATCCGTTGGCCGCACGGCATTCACGGGGATTTTTTTTACCAAAAAAATGCCCCGCAGCCCCGGCCGGACTACATCGAAACCTTCCAGCATGACGGTATTGAATATATGGTGCTCGGCACGCTGCCACAACTGCTATGGCTCGGCAATCAGGCGGCGCTGGAGTTTCATCCCTCCCTGCATCAAGCTGGAAGCACACTGCCCTGTGAATGGATGATTGACCTTGATCCGTCCAGAGAGGTGGAGCCCCGCATTATGGAAGCGGCGTCCATCGTCGGTGAGGTGCTGGCTTCGCTTGGTTTGCAATCTGTACCCAAAACATCCGGAGCCACGGGTGTGCAAATTATCGTCCCGATCCGCACAGGCATCACCTTCGATGAGCTTCGCAGCATCGGTCTGCTGGTGGGACAGTTCGTAACCGAAAAACACCCGCATCTGTTCACACTGGAACGGTTAAAAAAGGATCGGGGAACCGCTATCTATTTTGATTATTTGCAGCATTATCAAGGAAAAACCCTGGCCGCTCCCTATACCCCGCGAGCACGCCCTGGCGCTACGGTATCCACCCCACTGACATGGGACGAGGTGCGACAAGACGTATCGCCGCTTGACTATCATTTGCTGAATATTGAGGAACGGCTAAATCAGGTGGGCGACTTGATCGCCAAGATCCCTCCCCAGCCCATCGAGGATGTTCTCAAGCATATGCGCGCCAAATAAAAAAGGGGACGAACTCCACAGCCGTAAAATCGACTGAGGAATCGTCCCCTTGCGCTAGTGTATTCCTTTTTTCTTGAAGCGTCCGCCCTTCACATCGTGAATGTTACCAATTGCCACAAAGGCATGTGGGTCCCAATCTTCAACGATGGTCTTCAGCTTCGCTTCTTCCAGACGGGTGATGACAACGAAAATGACTTTCTTGCTTTCGCCTGTAAAGCCGCCCTCACCTTCCAGATAGGTTACGCCCCGTCCAAGACGGTCCGTCAGGGCATCCCCGATGTCGCGGTATTTTTCACTAATAATCCAGACTGATTTGGACTGATCCAGACCTTCGATGGTAATATCAATCATTTTCATCGCAATATAATAAGCAATCATGGAGTACAGGGCATTCGGCCAACCAAATACAAAGCCTGCGCTGCCCAGAATGAAGATGTTAACGAAAAGTACGATCTCACCGACCGAAAAAGGAGTTTTTTCATTGACGAGAATAGCTACGATCTCTGTTCCATCCAGCGAGCCGCCGGACCGAATGACAAGACCTACCCCAACGCCGAGAATGACACCGCCAAAAATAGCGCCGAGCAGTGGTTCGCCAGGGGTCAACGCATTTACACTGTGAAGTAACGTGGTTCCGATGGACATCACGATAATGCCGAATAATGTGCATAAAGCGAAGGTTTTACCGATTTGCTTGTAGCCGATAACCAAAAATGGAAGGTTCAACAGGGTCAGGAAAATGCCGAGTGGATAGCCAGTAATCTTGGAGGCCATAATGGAAATACCTGTGACCCCACCGTCGATAACGCCGTTAGGAACCAGGAATATTTCGAGGCCCACTGACATAAGCGCTGCACCGAAAATAATCATGGCCGCACGCTGAAACAGGCGTTTTGCTTTGTTTTTAGGATTGGCTGGAATTTTGCTGATCTTGGTCAACTCTCCGGTCACATCTGTGATCTCAGACAGATTTTGGACTTCCTTGCCCACTACACTCATATAAATCCCCCCCGTTACAGTATGGTATATTGGAGCGAAAAAGGGGCTGCATTCCGCAGTCCCTTCTCCTTCACCGCGCTTGTGTTATATGAATACTATACCATAAAACTGTGATTTTGCGCAAAAAAGTTAGCAAAAAGCACATAAACCTCAATAAAGCGGGATTATATTGATAAAAACGGCGAAAACCGCCTTTAAAGGAGCGGAGAGAGCATGCGAGCCAGAATTTCAACTGTTTTCTGAGATCGAGAGCGTTTGCGGAACACGTCCAAATCTATGCGCAAGGAGTTGGAAATGTCCTCTTCAAAATCTGCCGAAAGCCGTTCCAACGCTGACCGTGCAAAGAGAACAGCGGTTAACTCAAAATTATAGAAAAAGCTGCGCATGTCCATATTGGCGGTCCCAACCGAACCGAGTAAATCATCCACAATGACGACTTTGGCATGAATAAACCCTTTACGGTATTGATAAAATTCTACACCTGCCTCCAGAAGCTCTTGTACATAGGACAGAGACGCCAGATGCACCAGCTTTGAATCCGATTTGTATGGAATAATAATTCGCACATCTACGCCACTGACCGCCGCCAGCTTAAGCGCCTCATAAATCCCCGGATCGGGAATAAAATACGGCGTGGTAATCCAAATCCGCTTCTTGGCAACCGCCAGCGCACCAAAGCACATTTCCTGAATCGTATCCCATACCTGATCGGGACCGCTGCTCAAAATCTGCACCTCCTCATCTCCTTCACAGGTATGTGGCGGAAACAAATTCTCATCCATCAGCCGTTCTCCGGAGGCCAGCTTCCAGTCGCTCAAAAAAGCATTTTGCAGAAAATAGACGCTATCTCCTTCAATCTGCAAATGCGTGTCCCGCCAAAATCCCACCTTAGGGTATTTGCCGAGGTAATCGTCGCCCACATTAATTCCTCCAACAAACCCGACCAGTCCGTCCACCACTACGATTTTACGGTGGTTCCGGTAGTTAATCCGGCGATCCAGCGTCGCGAAAAACGGGGGCAGAAAATAATGAAACTCTACACCTGCCTCACCACAGGCACGAATAAAGGAATACGGCAAATTGTAGCTCCCCACGCCGTCCACAACGAATCGAACCCTCACCCCCTCACGCGCCTTGCGGATCATGAGCTCCTGAAACTGGGTACCGATGTCGTCCGACCGGAATATGTAAAACTCCACATGAATATGATGCTGCGCCTGTTCCATCGCTGTCAGCATCGCCTCAAAGGTCTCCTCCCCATTCGTTAGCACACGGGTGCGATTACAGCCAGTCAACGGATTTTCCGACATGCGAATTAGCTGGTTAAACAGACGCTCCTGGTGCTTGAAATGAGGATTGTGCATTTGTTCCACATTCTCAATCACCCTCGATTGTGACCACAGGCGCTCGCGGAATTCACGAAATAGCTGTGATCCCGCTTTTCGCACCATTTTGCGCTTCTTATAATCCTGTGCAACAAAGTAGTACACGACAAAGCCGATGAGCGGGAAGCAGAACAAAATAAAGAGCCAGGCTACCGCCTTGGACGGCTTGCGAAATTCAAAGAGCAGGATCGTCCCGGTCTGAAAAATAAAAACAATTAAAACCAACAGCAACCACAGCATGTTTAAGCCTCCTTATATATCTATGTTTTATACCAAGCTCCAATTTTTTTGACATGTTTGCCCCTAAAGCTGAATAGATAGTAACCAAGCACTATAGGAGCGATGTCCGGAAAGGAGCGATTATGAAAAAAGGAAGCCTAAATCGCCGGATGACCTTGCTCGTCATTCGGGATGCACAGCAACCGCCCAAGCAGCTACAATGCTCTACAGCCGCTGTCATTCTCGTCCCGACCCTTGTGATCGCGTCCATCTCTACACTCGTGATCGGGCTGCAAATCCGTTCTTCCCATATCATCTCCCAAATGGAAACGAATCTTGCCGTCCAGAGCTTGCAGATGGAGGTTACGGTAGCGGACAAGGATGCAGCAATCGGGCGACTGCGCCGCGAAGTCATGGAGCTGACGAATCAGGCCACCAGTATTCGCGAACGCCTCCAGCGCGTAACGGAGCTGGAACAGCAAATGCAGCAATTTATCCGTAAACACGGAAAATCCTCTGCCACCAGTAGCAGCAAAGCGACCATGACCCCACTCTCCTGGGATGCCTCCGGCCATAATACCGGGGGCGAGTTGATTACAGTTCATGAAAATACAGCCATGCTTACTCGTCAAGCTATGGATGATTTTCAGGAAATCGAATCCCTGTTGGACACGGTAGAACGCACGGTTCCCCGCTCTATTCAGCAGGCGAACGCCGTACAGCAGAACCTTGAGCAGAAGCAAGCCGCACAGTTGCTCCAAACCCGCAGACTGGCGCTTGCCGAACAGGGCAAGCCTTCGGCATGGCCTGTAGGTTCGCGCCGGATGACCTCCAGCTTCGGCTATCGCAGCGACCCGTTTACGGGCAAATCGGCTTTCCATTCGGGCATGGATATTGCCGGACAAACGGGTGATCCCGTCTATGCCGCAGGAGCGGGCACCGTGCTGGAGGCAGCCTCCAGCGGGGCACGGGGCAAGTGCATTATCATCCAGCATCCTGACGGACTCCAGTCCTGGTATATGCACCTGAGCAGTATGCAGGTGACTCCAGGGGATCGAATCCATAAAGGGCAGATGATCGGCAGGCTGGGAAGTACGGGAAGAAGCACGGGGCCTCATCTTCATTTTCAGATCGTCAAGCATAATCAGCCTGTCGATCCGTTACTGTATGTACAATAAAGGATTGGAGGAAAACAACATGTTCAAGGACTCCAAAAAAAAGCTGTCCGCTCCTGCAACCGATACGCTGTTGGCTAACGGCACCAGCTTTGAAGGTACGATTGAGGCTGAGGCCAATATTCGGATTGATGGCCATTTTCAGGGCGATATCTACAGCACTCGCGCCGTTGTAATCGGGGAATCTGCTGTCGTGCGTTCAGATATCATCGCACGAGACGTCATCCTGGCCGGCAAGGTATTCGGCAGCATCACCACAGAGGGACGGCTGACGATCACGCCTACGGGCGAACTGTACGGCAAGGTAGCCGTCTCCTCGCTGGTCATCTCCGAAGGCGGCGTACTGGACGGTACGAGTCAGATGATTCGAACGCAAGACGCAGAACCGTCTGCTTCAACTGACGATTCTGATCTTGAATCACAATCCGGTACTCGCAAAGACGGGGAAACCAGTCATGCGACCCTGCAATCAGAAACGGGATAATTCCATTTACTCCATCCTATCCTCCATTCATTCCATTATATCCTCCACCCTGCGTTCCAAAAATAAATGATACACCTTGCGTATCACTATTTTAGCGCACATATACAGCGGAATAACCAAAACGATACCCAAAATGCCGAGCAAGTCACCACCTACCAATAACAGTATGACGACGGTCAGCGGATGAATATCCAGTTGCTTGCCAAACACAACAGGTGACAACCAATTGTCCTGAATTTGCTGGGCAGCGATCACGACGACCAGCGACCAGATCGCCATGGAAGGTGATTCAAGAAGCCCGATAATGACGACGGGTATGGAAGCCGCCACAGCCCCCACGTAAGGGATAAAATTGAGAAAAATCGAAATGACCGCAAGCAGCAAGGCGTAAGGCAGACCGATGATTAGAAAGCCAAGGAACATCATAATACCCAGCGCGACATTTATCAGCACCCGACTCACGATAAAGCTGCTGAGCGCACTGTCGATATCCTCCATGACCTCCAGCGCGTGCTTGTGATATTTTTTAGGAAAGAAGTTTAGCATTTTGGGACCAAACTTGCTCCCCTCCTTCAGCATGTAGTAGAGCAAAATCGGAAAGGTAGCCAAGACGATAAAAAAGTAGGATACGAACGATACCAGCTTAACCGAATAATCGGACAGAGCTGAAAAAGCCTCATTCAACGTATCCGACAGTCGTGACAGCGGATCTTCCCCCGGAGGCAGCACTTGTCTCAAGGATTGATTATGCCGCCATTGGCTCAATTGATCAACCAGACTGCTAATGAGCTTCGGCGCATTTTCAAATAAATTCGTTACTTGATCACGCAGCGTAGGCCATACACCCCATGAGAAAATAAACAGCAGGGCGGCAATGACCAGATAAATCAGCAAAATGGAGACGGGACGCTTGATTTTTCTTCGCTCCATCACATCTACCACAGGCCTCAATAAATAGTAGAAGAAAAAGGACAGCATCAATGGTACAACCAGCAAGCTGACCAGAGATACGATGGGGCTGAATATAAAACTTACTTTGGTGCCCAAGTAAATGATGAGCAAGAGCATGACAATACCTGTAGTCAGGCGAAAAAAACGATTATTGGGCAACATATCATGCAGCACCCCCTTCTGATCTGTTTCTTTCTACCTCTTTAAACGCAAACCGACCCTATTGATTGATTCTTGCTGAAAATAGGTTGCAATATACCCCGACACGCATAATCTGTAGCGGTAATTGTATAGATACAGCGCCAAAACAGCACAAAAAGGACGTGCAAATGGATAGCCATTTAACACGTCCTTTTTACTGCTTTCAGAATATGGTGAAATTCTCATGTTATGAAAATCAGATCGAACCAGAGGATCGGGTTTAGGTTGAAACATCCCGCTTTACAAAAACTACCCAGGCAATTACGATAAAAACTACATAATAGGCAGCCAGCACGGTGAGCGAAAAGGTCAAACCAGAACTTACTGTGCCTGGCGGCATTTCGAGATATTTTTTCAGGTCCATATGCGTAAACAGCACGTATTTAGTCCATTCATAATGATCTGTACTAAACAAACCGATTGAATTATAGATTGTTTTGGTGAACATCATGAACAAAGACAGGCCAATCGCCAAGGCGCTGGAACGAAAAACAGCGGACAGCATAAAAGCAAAGGCGATGGTCACGAATAGAGCGATATAGCTGTACAAGAAGTTCAGTGTTACATAAGAAATCGGATCACTGAACGGCGGAATCGAACCGGCTGGCGTATCTTTGGATAACATCAGCCAAGAGGACAGCGTAACCATCGCTATCAAAATGAACGTTCCGAGCAGACTGAACAGGATGACCGATATATATTTGGACAAAAGAATTTTGCTGCGGGTCCAAGGGCGGATCAGCAGCAGCTTGATGGTTCCCCATGTAAATTCACCCGCCACCGAATCAGCCGCTACAATGACCGTAAACGTCGTATTGAGGAAAAATGTAAACATCGCCGTCAACACGATACCATCCCACACGCTGACCTGATCGGAAACCAGGGCAATCAGCATCGGAATCACAGCCGTGATGACCGCCAGCAGCCCTAGCATAATCCACGTCCGTACACGCAAGTAAATTTTAAGATTTTCGTTATGTACCAGCTTGAAGAAGTCAGCCAATGGACCCGCCTCCCGTCACTTCCAAGAATTGATCTTCCAACGTACGGGCCACCGGACGAATCGCATATACCTTGATTTCATTTGCAGCCAGAAGGCTGTTCATGTCTGCTATCTGCTCCCGTTCCAGATGCAGCAGCAGTTGATTGCCTTCGACGCGCCCTGCTCCGGCAAGCGCATAGGCTTGCTGGGGATCATTTACTTCAAAAGCAATTTCCGCCGTCTGGGCTTCTTCGCCTGTGCTCTTTAGCTGCTTGATGTCAATCAGCCGTCCGCTTTGGATAATGGCGACACGGTCGCACATCAGCTCCATTTCGGACAACAAATGACTCGATACAAATACTGTAATTCCCTCGCTCCGGCTCAACTGTCGCAAATAATCCCGCAGTTCGCGGATACCCTGCGGGTCCAGACCGTTGGTCGGCTCGTCCAGCACGAGCAGCTTCGGCCGATGCAAGATCGCCTGTGCTACCCCGAGTCTCTGCCGCATTCCGAGCGAGTAGGTTTTGACTTTATCGTGAATCCGGTTTCCGAGTCCTACCAGGCGGATCGCCTCATCTATGCGCTCCCTGGTCACCCCCGGTGACATTCTCGCAAAATGCTGCAAATTTTGATAGCCGGTCAGAAATTTGTACATCTCCGGGTTCTCCACAATCGCACCAACGTGGGAAACGGCCTTTTCAAAATCGGTTTTGATGCTGTCTCCACAAATATGGATATCGCCTTTACTGATCGAAATCAGGCCAACCATCATACGGATGGTGGTTGTTTTTCCCGCACCGTTCGGTCCTAGGAAACCAAATACCTGCCCCGCTGGAACCTCCAGCGTCAGATCGTCCACAATCGCTTTTGAGGAAATGATTTTACTCACACCCTCCATACGTATGACGGGAAGCTGTCCTGTCGCTTGCTGCATGCTATGAAACTCCTTCCATCCGGAGTGAAGCTCTATTCTATTTTGCTGTTCATTTCCGGTTTTGGAAGTATTGTACCATATTTAACCTGTTAGAAACACCGCGTCCTATCTATTCCTTATCCTTGTATATCCAGAGCACCCGCCATTCTTCACCTTCCTGCGTCACATAACAAGGCTGTACGATATCAAAATTACCAAACCGGGTCTGGTAATGCTGGGTAACCGTAATACGGTAAACCTTCCCTAGCTCGTCTACACTCTGCTCTGTGCGAATATCATATTCAGCCTGCGGCTCTCCCAGCTCGAATGTGAACGTATCTGTCCCCATATCCTGCATAAACACATGCGCACGCTGCTGCACATACGTGGATTTTTCGAATTTATTCTTCATTTGTGAATGAAAAAGCTCCCAGGAGCCTCCAAAATTACCTGACTGCTCCATCGTATAGAACTTATTCAGCACTTCTACCGCCTGATCGCCCTCACCTGTAGACATTACCCCGCGCAGACCCAGCCACAGCAGCCATAACAGCCCGCATATCAATGCAAAATACAGCAGCTTGCGGACGAACGCCGAAGCCGCTCTTCTTCTGAACAGCACACATTGCCCCTCCCTCTGTTGGACTATACCGAATTCTCTACAGATGTATGTGGGACAAGCCTTGTTTAGAAGACTTTAGAAGAAAATAACGGGTGACCTCCCCAAAGGGCACCCGCCTACATAAGGCTTACCTAAGGTGATATGGCAGTGGTAAGCATATGCTTCTCCAGCACTCCATGGATACGCTGGCGTTCCTGCTTATCCACAATGTAATAATACACGCCGTTGATTTTACTCCCATGTCCCTTCAGCTCAACAGTATCCGTCTGCTTGAGGGACGGACCGATCCGAGTCAGGAAGGTGGTCATATCGTCAAAGGTAATGTCTGTGCGAATCTGCTCCCCCGCCGCCTCCAGTATCGGTTTTACCCTCAACAACCCTTCCTTGCTGATGGACTGGGCAAGAATTTGCTTGAGTAGCTCCCGCTGGCGGGCATTTCTTCCGAGATCCCCACGCGGATCATCGAAACGCATACGAGCGTAGGCCAACGCCTCAGCCCCGTTCAAGTTCAAATTACCCTGTGCAAAATGATGGCCCTCATATTGAAAATCAAGTGGATTATGAACCTCGACTCCCCCCACAAGGTCCACCATTTTCGCAAACCCTTCCATATTCATCTGTACATAGTAATCTATCGGATGGTTCAAAAAATGTTCTACCGTACGGATCGACATATCCACGCCCCCAAAAGCAAAAGCGTGATTGATTTTGTCCTCACGCCCCCTGCCGATCAACTCTGTTCGCGTATCACGCGGAATGTTGAACATCAACATAGAGCCTTCGGCAGGGTTAACAGACAGGACGATCATCGTATCCGATCGTCCTGGATCGTGAGGCCGCCGATCTACGCCCAGCACCAGCACGGTGAACGGCTTAAACTGGGAGATGGCTGCCGGATTGGGTGTACTTGATCCAGTGTCTGTACCTACGGATCGCCCTGCTCCGCCCGTTGCAAGGGTAGAGACCGCCCCAGGCTGCACGATGCTGCGCGGATGATACATCGCATTTGCCGCCGTTTTAAAGGAATGATACACATAAGCGGTGTAGGCAGCAGCCCCTACGACCAATAATGCCGCGGCCCCTAATGTTATTTTCAGCCATCGTTTCATACAGAGCCTCCCCCTTTACGGGTTCATTACAGACCGATGACGATCCATATCCAGATTGTTCATCTGCGGCCTGCCGACAGAATAGTATGCAAAGGCAGACTGCCTGATTTGCTCCTCACGGTACACATTGCGTCCGTCGATCATAATGGGATGCTTCATAAGCTCGTTCAGCTCGCCCAGCCCCACCTCACCAAATTCCTCCCACTCGGTTAGCAGGCACAGCGCGTCGCATCCTTCTGCCGCTTCTCGTGCGCTATCGGCCCACGTCACTTCCGAGCTGTCGAGCAATCTGCGGAAGTTGGCGGTGGCGACCGGGTCATATGCACGTATTTGCGCCCCCGCTTCCAGAAGCGACTGCATAATATCCAGCGCTGGAGCATCTCTTACATCATCTGTATTAGGCTTGAATGCCAGCCCCCAAATGCCAATCGTGGCTCCTTCCAGATCACCCAAGGCTTCTTCCAGCTTGCGTATCACATTAAAGCGCTGCCCCTGATTCACTTCCACCACGGATTTCAGCAGCTTGAATTCATAATCCACATTGCCCGCAATCTGGATCAGCGCCTGTGTATCCTTGGGAAAACAAGAGCCGCCATAGCCGATGCCTGCGGACAGAAAAGAGGAACCGATCCGCTGATCCAGCCCCATGCCGTGTGCCACACGCGTGACGTCTGCGCCCACTTTCTCACAGATATTCGCAATCTCATTAATAAACGAAATTTTAGTCGCCAAAAAAGCGTTCGACGCGTACTTGATCATCTCCGCCGAACGGATATCTGTGGTCAAAATATTTGTCGTCAGCGGCTCATGCAGCGTACACAACACAGCGGCGACATGAGGATCGGATGCCCCGATCACGATGCGGTCCGGCTGGAGCGTATCTGCTACCGCCGAGCCTTCGCGTAAAAATTCAGGAACCGAAGCCACGCCAAAAGAGTAGTTCGTGCGGCTCGCGATCAGACTGTGAATACGATCATTGGTTCCGACAGGCACTGTGCTTTTGGTGACAATCACTTTGTAGCCATTCATGGCGTCTGCCACCTCGCGTGCGGCTCCTTCAATATAGGACAGGTTCGCTTCCCCGCCCGGCAACGAAGGTGTACCCACTGCCAAAATAACAATCTCCGCTCCCTCTACCGCAGATGTGGTATCTGTTGTAAAGGTCAGTCGGCCCTGCTCGACATTATCCTTGATCAAGCCTTTTAACCCCGGCTCATAAATCGGTACTTTTCCTTCATGAAGCTGACTAATTTTGTCCTCATTCTGGTCGACACAGACGACCGTATTCCCGAGCGCGGCAAAACAGACTCCCGATACCAGTCCGACATACCCCGCACCAATTACACATAGCTTCAAAGCGGCTCCCCCTTTTACATGCTGTCTCGCTACATTACACTTTTACCAGCTTCACTTCTCTACGCCTCTCCCTGCATGCCGATTATGCTGGAGCGTCAGCCATTTGTTCTGCCGATAGGATTTGAGAAAACGGTATATATACACCGGATTGTTATAGGCGTATCTCTTCCACAACCGTTTCGGCTCGCTAATCAGGCGGTACAGCCACTCCAGTCCCAGCTTTTGTATCATTAGCGGCGGTCTGCGAACCTTTCCGGTGATATAGTCAAAGGCCGCTCCTACACCAATCATCACGCCACGGATGCGGTCTTTGTTACGATACATCCATATTTCCTGCTTCGGACAGCCCAAGCTGACAAAAATGATATGCGCACCTGACGCATTGATGTCATGAATAATCTGCTCCTCCTCATCCGGCCGAAGCTCCCGAAATGGCGGTGAAAAGCCCCCCGCGATGCGGATTCCTGGGTAGTCCTGCTCCACTCTTTCCTTCAAGCTGTCCAGCGTATCCGGCGTGCTGCCGTAAAAATACATACTTAATCCCGTCTGCGGCGCACGTTCACACAGCTTGAGCATTAGACTGGGGCCATCCACCCGATCCTGAAGCTCAAATCCGTACAGCTTGAGCGCCCATACCAGCGGCATACCATCCGGGGTACACAAATCTGCACGCGCAAGTGCTTCATGGAACTCGGATTGATTTCCGGCTGTAACAATGGAATGCGTGTTGCAGATACATACATAGCTGTCCTTGCGTCCGACTGCCCATTTCTCCACCGTGTGTACTGTTTCCTGAAACGTAAGCGCCGCAATATCTGCGTCCGCAATCCTTCCGACTCTATACCGGGGCAGCTGCTTCATAATCACGCTCCTCCATCGCCTCGCTGTATATGGCCATCAGTTGCTCGTAATTCACTTCTTCTGTGTAGCGTGCAGCATATATTTCCGAAACCTTTTGTCTCATGGCTGGATAGTTTTCATAGGCTGTCGCACGACGGATTACGGCACTTATATGTTCCATATCATCATGTTGAAAATGGAACCCGGTCACTCCATCCTCCACCACTTCCTCCAGTGCCCCGATTCGGCTGCACAACACCGGGGTTCCCACGGAATAGGACTCTACGATGGTCATGGGAAAGCCTTCATACCAAATGGAAGGGACCATGACATACATGGCCCGGCTCATACAATCCAGCACCGTGCCTCCATCCTGCTTGCCGAGAAAACGAATGTCCTCCTGCGGATAAGCGGCAGCCAGTTCAGCCTTTTCCGGGCCATCCCCGATGATGACCAGTCTCAAGTCGCCCCGATCTTCCACCTGTGTCCAGGCTTGCAGCAGATTACGCACCCCTTTTTCAGCTGAGATCCGCCCCACAAACAACAAGTAACGATCATCCGGGTCATACACGGCTTCCACCTCTTTACGTTGGATAAAGTTAGGCTTTACCGCGATACGATCGGGTGGAATGCCACTTTCAGCAAATTTCTCCCGCGCAAACTCGGTTAGCGCAATATATCGGCTTACTTTGTGCTGCCATGTGCCGATCAGATCGTTGAACTTGATCATCGCCGCCACCGGAATCGTCTGTAGCTGTGAACCCCGGTAACACCCGTGGCGGATGGAATGCAGCAAGGTGCCGTGCAAGCATTTTTCACAAACCTCATTCCCTCGCATAAAGGTAGCCGCCGGACAAATCAGCCTGTAATTATGCAGCGTCTGGACGACCGGAATTCCCAATCGTTCACAGGCATGATAGACGGAAGGCGAAATAACCGGAAAAAAGTTATGCACATGCACCACATCCGGCTTCACCCGCAGAAGCAGCTTTTTGATTCTTTTAAACTCTGGCAGGGACCATGCCGCCTCCACTGCCAGCTTTGCCATGTTAACCAGCCCTTTGCTTTGGATGCTGTCGTTATGCACATAATAATGCTCCGTCTCTATCCCTCTGGAGCGCAGCATAGCCAATTCCTGTTCGACAACCTTGTCTTCTCCCCCGCTTTGCTGATAAAAGTTATGGATGACCAGCACCCTGCCCACCGTTTTATGGCTATGTTCACGTCGATGGACAGGGTTGGCTGTATCCGACGGTGACGAGTTGTTGGGCTGATGGGCCTCTCCCTGAACATAATGATGGCCTAGGCTTGGAGCCTGTGGACGCACTGGAGGCCCCGTCTGTATGCTGATCTGTTTGCTCACGTGGCTGTCCCTCTTTCCTGCCCGGATTGCATAGGATGGTGCATGGGCTGCATGGGCTGTATCCGTGAGTGACTTAGCATTTCTTCCGCAATACGATCCCACGACATACGCTCGACTGTAAGAAACGCCTGCTCCGCCATACTTTGTCTCAGCTCAGCTTTGTCCAACAATTCAGAGACTCGACTCACCCATTCCTCCTCTGAAAAGCTGCTCAGGATCACTCCGCTCACCCCGTCCTCGATCAAGGTAACCGAGCCGCCATTCACCGAAGAAATAATCGGGACGCGAAACAGCATACTTTCCAGCAGCACCATACCGAAAATATCGTAATGAGTCGGGAACAGCATCACATCCGCCGCTCCATAAATCTGCCACAGATGCCGCTGCTCCACTCTTGGAAAATGCAAAATACTGTCCGTCAGCCCAAGCTCATGGGCATAGGCCCAATAGCGATCCGTATCCGCTTTACGCCCATCCCCGACGATTAACAAAAGGCAACAGGGATGCTTTTGAAGTACCTTTTTGAACATGCCTAGCATAAAACGTATATTTCTCCGCTCCTCCAGCACGCCGACATACAGTAGCACCGGACGATCCCCGAGCCGCCTCAGCTCATCCGTGACCTCACGATTCTTCTCGCGATCTTCGCTTTTGTCGTTGCCGCTGCTGTGTGTCTCCTCGACTTTGCTGCGGTCCAGTCCAACCCCAAGGGTGACAACGTTGTGAAAGCCTTTATCCTCCAGATAGCGCTTGGCAAGATCGGATTTGACATAGGTACAGCGTAGAGACTTTGCCACCTTCGGCAGTAGCAGGGTATCGTACAATCTTCGGATCAGCGCATGTGTGTTATCCCGGTACGGGCCGTGATACAGCATCAGCTTCTCGGGACATTTGCGGGAAAGCAGATAAGTCATGATCTGGTTGTATTCTGTGGAAATGACCAAATCATAAGCAGCCAAGAACGAATCCTTGAGGACATCCCTGTAGATGCTGTTGCTCAGGAACTTCAACCCGTGGAGCCAGATGATGCGCAATGTGCAGCCTTCGTAATGGTATACCTGCTCCAGATGGGTTTCCTTGTGGTCGTTGTAGTAGACAATGTCGCAATCGAAGCCTTTCCGAACGAGTGCTTTGCCCAAGCCGATTTCCTGTAAATTGTATGAGTCCCCGTTCACCTTGCTGGCAAAATTGCGAAGATACAATATTTTTTGAATCATCATTAGGCTCCTGCCATTTCATTTTGGGTAAGTTATGGGGTGCGGAGGGTTTAGAGACCGCTACGTGGATGGATCATTCTTCCGATCGCTGTTACCCCCGGATTTCATCTGATTGTATAGACCCTTTAAAGGGTAAAATCCGGGGGTAAAGGCGAACGCTATCGCTTCTTCAGAACGATTCCATCCACTCCGCTGCTAACCGCCGTTTCCATAAAGTCACCCTAATTTTAAAAAAGGGAACTTAGGGCATGAAGTGCCCCCGCTGCGCGGATGCACGCCCAGCACGATATGGAGATAAGAGCTACTTGAATACGTTATTTGCGATAAGAACAGCTTGGCGGCTTTGAAAGATAGGAACTGTTGGGCGAGTGCTATGATGACTGTTACCTGCCTGACTTGATTACGGCAAACCGTTGCCAGTCTAAGTTAATGCTGGCAGCACAGCACTCCAGCATCAAAGCCAATACAGTGCTCCGCCATCGCGCCCTAGCCCACGGGGCGTTATCGCCGGGATACTTATCCGGCGAAAGATTTACGGCGATAGGGCGCAGCTATCGCCGGGCGGCTCTTACCTTCCCCCACCCTATGGGCTGGGGGAAATTCTTTTTGGCGGCGGCGAGATGTAGCGGAGGGTAGGATTTGAATCTGTAGAAGCGAAGCGTTCGCCTTTGACGTGGGATTCCGCCCCCTATAGGGGCTTATTCAATCAGGGAATCCCGCGTCAACAGCGATCGGAAGATCAAATCCTGCTCGAAGCGCCTTACACCGACAGTCGTAGCTAGGAGATCAAACCCTGCCCGAAGCGGCCTCTCCCCTCCAAACTGAACTTTCCCCCTGCCGCTGCTTTTCTTCCGTCATCTGCATATTAAAATGGTCTGCTCCTTTAAGCTGGGCAGCCGCCATGTCCGCCACCAAAGTCACGCTCGACTCCATCGGGACAAAGCGGTATTTATAAGCCGTAAGCCGATGGTCCGTTTCATGAAATAAAATATCCTGCGCGTAGTTGCCCCAACGATCCTTGGGCATCAGGTCAATCGTCATGCCGGCATGTGCGGAGGGCAGCAGCATATTGGAGCCGTGAATGCCGATCACCAATCGGCTGGCTGCATATACCTCGCATACTCGCAGCTCGCTTTCCCGGTCGAAGCGTGCGACACGTTCGTCGTTAATCCATGACGGGAAGCTCCCGGTGCGACCCAATCCGGCGACCGTAAAACGATAATCCGGAAAGGATTCCCGCAGTCTTCGGAACAATCGAATGATTTTGCGGCGCTGATGATAAATCAGCGGTTTAAGCCAACGCTTGAGCTGCGGAAATTTCTGCACTGCCCGTGCGATATGATGGCTGCCGCTCCACAAGCGGTCTTCCCTCCATACAAAGGTAATGCGCGGCTCCGACTCACAGCCATCCTCATAACGCGGGACACCCGTAAACTGCTCAATATCGAACTGGCTGGGGTGTGAATACGCAGGGCTGACATAGACCTCGTCAAAACGTATCAGTTCCTCTATCATCCGATGATGCAGCACTGGATAAAAGTTACGGGCCTTGCTGAACGGCACATCGACTGTCCAGATTTCAGCCACACCTGCGGGTACCATCCACTCCAGCGATTTTTGTACAATAACAACGATGCCCAGCTCCGGTGATTGTTCATATTCCCGCTGTACATTCAGCAGCTTGAGCAAAGCGTGACCATACAAATAATCAATCGTATTGACGATGATGACGCGCTTAAAGGGTTTCATTGTATGCACAGTCATGCCGACCGCCAAATCATAGGAAGGACTTAGCAGTGCTTGCCGCAAGGGTTCTCCGAGCCATTTTCTCGATTTCGCATCTCCAGTCAATGTATAGTTGGGCATTTCTACCCGATAGGGTGAATACGTAGCGTGACCAACCCGCATATCCTCGATATATTCACGTCCACAGCCTTCACACCAAGTGCTGACACATACATGAATTCCCTGCCACAGCACCTCTCCGCCCCGTACCTTACCTCCACAATGCGGACACTGCCCCTCATGCTGAACAAACGGTTTAATGGGTATCATGATTGTTCTCTCCAACTTTCGGTACCGTAATGTGAACACGCCAGAAGGTCAGGATCGACTTCATCATCCAGCCCAAATTGGCTTTGACTTCCTTAAACAGCAAATCTAATAAAAATACAGATATCGTAAAAGACAAGATTGTCGCCACCAGCGAGCCTCGGACACCAAGCAACGGGATAAACGCATAATTTAAAGCCACATTCGTGACCGCACCCACAATCGAGGTCAGCAGCGTATATTTGAACAAATTTTCATTCGTGATAAACAAGCTTTTGGCAACACTGAAATTGGTAAAAAACAGACGAATCGCAAACAGCGACAGCAACGAGCCAGCCTCGGTAAATTCCCGCCCATACAGCACGACTACCACCCATTGCGACAGAAAAAATAATGGTATCGAGGTCACCAGAAAGCAGATAAACATCAGTCGGTACACGTTGGACAACGTTTGTCTGTATTCGTCGCTCCCTTTCATCTTGGATCGGGTCACCACCGGGGCATAAGCCGTAGTAAGGACGACCGGAATAAAACCCAGCACTTCAATGAGACGGAGCGCAACAGAATACTGCCCCACGGCCGCATCTCCCAGCATCTCGCCGATAATGACCTGATCGATCCGTGCCTGTACATATACAGCGGAGGATGACAAAATAAGCGGCCAACTGTGATTCATGATTCGTCGTGCTGTGGTTAGGCTGAACGTCCACTTGTGCACATGCCGTCCTTCCTTACGGAAGAAATACAGCAGAATCAGACTTCCGAGCAGAAACTCGCCATGAGCGCACAGCGCCACCACCCATATGGGGACACCGGACAACAATAAAATGATTTTAACGGTGGAACTGAGGACAAAGGCTGTGTTCTTGGCAATGACCGTGTATTTGGACAACATCTGCGCCCGAAACCAGTAGTCGATGATATCGAACAACTGAAACACCGAGGCCGTCGCCAGAATCAGATTGATCAACCGTACGGAACTATCCTCCGGTCTGAGCAGCGAAATGAAGGAGCAGGACAGGACAATGGCTACCAAAGTACCCACCAGCTTCAGCAGAATCGCCGTACCCAATAACTCATGCTCATCCTTGGGGTCCTTGACGAGATCACGCACCAATATGGAATCAAAACCAAGCGTCGTGAAGATCAGGAACATCCCGAAAAAAGATTCCGCATAATTCCATTTCCCCAGTTCCTCCGGTCCGAGCACTCTCGCCATGATAATGCTGACCGCCAGTCCAAACACCATGCGGATCATTTTGTCTCCGAACAGCCAAGACGTATTCACCAACAGACTTCTGCGCGGTTTGGCGCGATTTTTGACTAATGTCATAAGCTCTACTCCATCTTGAAAAATGACCTTTCGCACGGCTCCATAGCATGCTGTTCTGCCGATGCGACTACAATAATGTACAGCGAAGAGACCTCCCGGCAAGCGAGCGGCCCCTCCATGTCTTACACGACGACGGAAGCCTCGACCGCAGCCTGTCTTTTAACCCGCTCCAAGTCTGTATCCACCATCATATGAATGAGCTGTTCGAAGCCTACTTCCACTTGCCAGCCCAGCTTTTCCTTCGCCTTGGCGCAATCGCCGAGCAGTAGATCCACCTCTGCCGGACGGACGAACTGAGGATCAATGACGACATAATCCTCATAGTTCAGACCTACATGGGAAAAGGCAACTTGCAACAGTTCGCGGACGGAATGCATTTCTCCCGTGGAAATGACGTAATCATCCGGTTGATCCTGCTGGAGCATCATCCACATCGCCTTAACGTAATCTCCTGCAAAACCCCAGTCCCGTAGCGAATCCAGATTCCCCATGCGCAGCTCCTGCTGCAAACCCAGCTTGATACGGGCTACAGCATCCGTCACTTTGCGTGTTACAAACTCCAGCCCACGGCGGGGCGATTCATGATTGAACAAAATGCCAGAGCATGCAAACATATCAAAGCTTTCGCGGTAGTTCACCGTGATCCAATGACCGTACACTTTGGCGACACCGTAAGGACTGCGCGGGTAAAATGGGGTTGTTTCTGTCTGCGGCGTTTCCAGCACCTTACCGAACATCTCACTGCTCGACGCCTGATAAAAGCGCGTGTCCGGCTTGGCAATCCGTACCGCCTCCAGCATATTGGTAACGGATAGCGCTGTAATCTGCCCGGTAGCCAAGGGCTGCGGCCATGAGGCCGCGACGAAGGATTGGGCAGCCAGGTTATAGACCTCATCCGGGTCAGACTGACGCACGGCTTCGATGAGCGAAGCCAGATCGGTCATATCGCCGGAAAGCCAATGAATGTCATTCTGGATATGTGCCACATTTTCAAAGTTCGGCGTACTGGTGCGTCTGCGTACCCCGTACACCTCATAATCTTTGGACAGCAGCAACTCAGCCAGATAAGATCCGTCCTGTCCGGTAATCCCTGTGATCAGCGCTTTTTTCATTCCTATTCCTCCACCGTTTTTTTATTGTTCAACCAGATTCAGACCTTGAAATGCCTGATAGACAGACCTTAATCCCTCTTCCAGTGAAATACGCGCCGACCAGCCCAGCGCGGAAATTCGGGACACATCCACCAGCTTACGCGGTGTGCCGTCGGGTGCGGACGTATTAAAGGTAATTTCCCCCTCATAACCGACGACTTCCTTCACACGTTCAGCCAGCTCCCGGATGGAAATATCCTCCCCAACGCCGATGTTCACAATCTCATTGCCCTCATAGCCGTTCATCAGGAACAGACAGGCTTCCGCCAAATCATCCGAATGAAGAAATTCACGACGCGGTGTGCCGGAACCCCATACTTCTACCGTCGGGGACTGATTCAGCTTGGCTTCGTGAAACTTGCGGATGAGCGCAGGCAGCACATGAGAGGTCTGGAGATCAAAATTGTCGCCCGGACCGTACAAATTCGTAGGCATCACCGAAATAAAACGGGTTCCATATTGACGGTTATAGGACTGGCACATTTTAATCCCGGCAATTTTAGCGATAGCATAAGCCTCATTCGTTGGCTCCAGCTCACCCGTGAGCAGATATTCCTCCCGCAACGGCTGCGGGGCAAATTTGGGATAAATACAGGTGGACCCGAGGAACAGCAGCTTGCTTACATTCGCCCGGTATGCTGCATCAATTACATTCGTCTGTATGAGCAGGTTGTCACGGATAAAATCGGCCGGGTAATCGTTGTTCGCCAAAATCCCGCCAACCTTGGCTGCTGCCAAAAATACATAGTCCACCGACTCGGTTTCGAAAAAACGGTCTACCGCCTCCTTGTTGCGCAGATCCAGCTCACTGCTTGTGCGGGTGATCAGGTTACGATAGCCTGCTTTGCTCAATGCCCGAGCAATTGCAGAACCCACCAGTCCGTTGTGCCCTGCTACATATATATTGGAATAAAGATCCATACTTTCCCCTACCCTTCCTGTTGGAGTGAATTTAATACGCATCGTTGGAGCCCAATAGCACCCGGAACGTTTTCAGCATGATGATGATATCCGTGCGCAAACTGCGTCTGGATATGTATTCCAGATCCAGCTCTACCATCTGGTTAAAGCTCAGATGATTACGACCGCTGATCTGCCATAGGCCGGTACAGCCTGGCGTAACCGTCAGACGCAGCTTATCCCTTACCGTATAATCATGGACTTCTCTGGGTAGCGGGGGTCTGGGCCCTACCAGACTCATCTGCCCACGCAGTACATTCAGCAGTTGCGGTAGCTCATCAATACTCGTTCTGCGGAGAAAGCGTCCAATTCGGGTGATACGCGGATCATCCCTCAATTTGAACATCGCACCTTCGATCTCATTCTCCAGCAGCAGCGCAGATAATCTGTCCTCGGCATCGGACACCATGGAACGAAATTTAATCATGCGAAACGGTCGCTCATTTTTACCAATACGAACCTGATAAAATAACGCACTTCCTTTCGGGTCCTCCAGCTTAATCAGCAAAATCACGAGCAAAAATACCGGGCACAGCACGATTAATCCAATGAACGACAGCATGATGTCCATACTTCGCTTCACGAACGGATATACGCTCAATCCTTGCCGGCGTTCAAGCCCATGAGCGACCGAATACACTTCCACTGACGTACTCAAAGCCTCGGTCTCGTTCGAGTGGGAAGAAGACACTGCTCATCACCTCGATTTCCGATATATAAGTATTATTTATCGATTGTTAAAAGAATTTTATTAACTTTCATTTCCCCCGTTGCTGCTCATGTCAGGCTGCGTTCCTCCATGCCGCGTTCGGCACGAGTATTTGATCGTTTCACATTGTTGAGCACCACGCCCAAAATACGTGCCTTTACTCTTTCCAAATTTGCCTTTGCTTTCTTAACGAGATCCTTTTTGACCTTCCCTGCCTGCACCACCAAAATCACTCCGTCACACATAGCGCTTATAATGAAGCCATCCGGAAAGGACAGCAATGGCGGCGTATCCATTAAAATCACATCATAATGCTCCTTCAGCTCAGCCATTAGAGCGTTCATTCTGCGGGAACTAAGCATTTCGGACGGATTCGGCGGAGCAGGTCCGGCTGTAATGGCATACAGATGGTCGATCCCAGTTTCCTGAACCACATCCTGCCATGGCTGCTGGTTGGCAAGGACCCGCGTCAGACCGGTATGATTACGCAAGCCGAACATGTGGTGCAAGGAAGAACAGCGTAAATCCATGTCCATGACGAGCACCTTTTTCCCCTCTTGCGCATACGTTACAGCCAAATTGCTAATCGTGACCGTCCTGCCTTCACCCGCCTGAGCTGACGCCACCATCATAACCTCAATCGGTTCGTCTATAGAGGAAAACTGGATGTTCGTGCGAAGCATACGGTACTCCTCCGAAACAGAAGATTGGGCATGCAGGGATGTGACGAGCTGGTTATTGATTAGTCGCGGCATATTGTCCTTCACCTACCTGTTTGGGAGTTGTAGCGGAGCCGTCGGAGCGTCTGTCTTCTTTTTTCATTTTCGTAATCAGGGACAGGGTAGGCAGGCCAAGTTCTTTTTCAACATCCTCTTCATTTTTAAAGGTATCGTCCAGCACTTCCAGCAAAAAAGCCAAGCCTATACCCAGCAACAAGGAGGCGGTAAAAGCAATAAGCAGCTGTATAGCGGCATTACTGTTCACGGGAACAGCTGGTTCAGTCAGGCTGGCTTCGCTTAGAATCGTGACGTTATCCATTTTCATGATAGAGGGAATTTGGCGTTTGAATACTTTGGCTACCGCATTTACGGTTTTGACAGCCTTTGTATACGATAAATCGCGGATTGTTAAATCCATGACCTGTGAATCACCTGCGGTGTTTACTCTTAATTTTTGCGTTAGAGCTGACGGAGTGACCTTGAGATCGGGGAAGCTGGCAACCACCTGGTCCATAATTGCCGAGGACATCATAATTTGCTTATAGGAGTTCGTTAAGGCTATATTTGTTTGAACGACACTGTAATCGACGACACCCGCACGATCCGGCCTTGGCGTCTGATTGATAATAAGCTTCGCTGTCGCTTCATAAACCTGAGGGGTAAAATATACATTTTTCACGCCCACAACAGCACATACCAACAATACGATACCGCCAATTAACCATATTCTTTTTCGGACCATACGAATGTACTCTTTCAACTGCACAAGACCAGTCCTCCCTGATTGACTTGTTTTCGATGCGATGACGCTTGTACTGATCCTCTGCATACCGGGGAAAAGAACGATGCATGAGCCTCTAATATATAGTAAAATGTTATATAATGTCGCATAGAAGGTCTAGCCAGCGAATTTGCACAAGTGCTAAACCATCCGTGGCCTCCCAGGGTATATAAACGATAGCATATGGATAAAACTATAAAGCATTGATACATTATGTATCTTACATAACTAATTTATGATACAAATCGTATCTTGTCAAGCGTAAAATTGCTGTTTTTACTTTCTCAACCTTGCATTCAGGAGGAATATCAGATGAATTATGGCACCCGCATCGCTGAATTACGGGAACATAAGGGATTAAAACAAGAGGAACTAGCGCAATCCCTCGGAATTACGCGGGCGGCTCTTTCTCACTATGAAAAAAACCGGCGCAAGCCAGATTTTGAGATACTGACCAAGCTTGCAGACATTTTCGGGGTATCCATTGATTACTTGGTAGGACGCACTAGCCATCCGGCAGCGATTTTGGATTCAGATGTGAGGGAATTTGTGGACCAGTTGGAGCTGTCCGATGAAGATATCCTGCAGCGTTTTAATCTGACCATTGACGGACGAACTTTATCTGAGGAAGAAGCCAAGCGTTTTATCGCGTTTGTCCGCATGGAACGAATGATGGAATAAAGAAGGGGGGAGCCGGTTCACTCCTGTTTTTAGCAGTGCCGGCAGCCGATATTTTACACGCTCTTATCCTTCCGACCCTTGGTTTCGTCCGCTTCGCTCTGTAAACATTGCGGCATCGTGATACCGCATTGAAGCAAAATATCCCGGATGTCCAAGTGGACGACAGGTTTGTCTGCTTTCCGTTCGTTGTTTCGTAGAAGAGGGCTGTTCATCCCTGATTCTGTCTCCTTGTTCATTCGGCACTAACCTCACTTTATCATTCTTGGTCACCGGAAAGAGAATCCCCACAAACATGTATGTATAATTACGAGCAAAACTATTATATATGAATACGTACCTGTAATGTTGTCGTCTTATGACGAGAAAATTAAAGGATTTCTGTGTTTTTTTCTGAAATATACGCAATGATTTGCCAAATCAGAACGATTTTCAAATAAAAAAGAACCTGTCAGGTCCTACTTTCTCCTGATAGGTTCTTTGGCATTCTGTTTTCGGTTACATGTAAGGTATTCTTCGACTCTGGTCCTATTCTGCATTCTGTCCTGGTTAAGCGACCTTGGCGGCTTGGGATATCTGGGTGCCTCCGGTCGCTCGGACTTTATAGGCGTAGTGGCTCCCGGCTTTCGCCGTGTGATCCGTATACGTGTTTCCCGCTACTTCGGAGGCGATCACCTGATACGCCCCGTCTGTCCCTTCCGCACGCAGCACATCATAGGCTGATACACCTTCTGCCTGAAGCCAATCAATCTTTACCGCGCCTGCCTCTACAGAGGCGGGC
>NZ_ASRY01000103.1 GCF_000520815.1 Paenibacillus maysiensis
GTTTGGACACATTGCTGGCATGAATCCGGGTACGGTGAGCGGTATTATAACGGGTAATCGTACCATTTCGGTGCACCAATTGGATCGCATTACGTTAGGAATGAATTTACCCACTGACCATTTCTATGAAAGATATATTGAAGAAAGTGTGATAGATGCACCGCTGAACTGGAAAAGAATTAGCCCGTTCTTGTACCGCTGTGTGCAGTTTCGGCGCGTAGACTGTTTGCAAAAAGTAGTGAGTGTTCTGCTGGATAAACCGAGTTATCTCCATTATCTCTTTGAATTAGCCGAGGATTGTTATGAAGAAGGTTATAATGAAGCAGCGGCTTACCTATACGAGAACATCGCTGAGGGTGAGAAGTACCAACATTCTGATCGCTTGGCAATCTGTCATTATCGTATATTCACAATTCAAATTGGAGACGATCAACGCCAAAATCTCAAGGCAGCTA
>NZ_ASRY01000104.1 GCF_000520815.1 Paenibacillus maysiensis
ACGCCGGCATCGCGCCGTCCTCTCTGTCCGGCAGCCGAACCGGCGTGTTCGTCGGCTGCGGCACGAACGACTACGGGCAGGCGCTGAACCATCAAGGCTTGAACGCACAAGGCCTGATGGGGGCGGCTTCCTCGATCCTCAGCGCTCGCATCTCGTATCTGCTCAACCTCAAAGGCCCTTGCCTTGCGATCGACACCGCCTGCTCCTCCTCGCTGGTGGCGATGGCCGAAGCCTGCAACAGCCTGCTGCTCGGAACGAGCGACTTGGCATTGAGCGGCGGGGTGTACGCGGCGGCCGGGCCTTCCTTGCACATCATGACGAGCAAGGCGGGCATGTTGTCGCCCGACGGACGCTGCTATTCGTTTGATACGCGCGCCAACGGCTTTGTGCCGGGGGAGGGCGTGGGCGTCTTGGTGCTCAAGCGCCTTGAAGATGCTGTGCGGGACGAAGACTCGATCTATGGCGTGATTCGCGGCTGGGGTGTCAACCAGGACGGCAAGACGAACGGGATCACCGCGCCGAGCGTCAATTCGCAGATCCAGCTGGAGCAGGACGTGTATGAACGATTTGGCATCGACCCGGAGACGATCTCCCTGATCGAAGCGCATGGGACGGGCACGAAGCTGGGCGACCCGATTGAAGTCGAGGCGCTGACCGAGTCCTTCCGGCACTTCACGGAGAAAACCGGCTATTGCGCTCTCGGTTCGGTGAAAAGCAACATCGGACACCTGCTGACGGCAGCCGGAGTGGCCGGGGTGATCAAGGTGCTGCTGGCCATGAAGCATCGACAGGTGCCGCCGACGGTGCATTTTAACCAATTGAACGAGCACATTCGGCTCGCGAAGAGTCCTTTTTACATCAATATCGACCTGATTCCATGGGAGGTGCCAGCCGGGATGCCGCTCCGTGCCGGGGTGAGCTCTTTTGGATTCAGCGGGACGAACGCGCATGTCGTCATCGAAGAGCATTTGGAAAAAAAGAGTATGGCTTCGGCAGCGGGAGAAGCGGATGCGCCGTTGCTCTTTGTGTTGTCTGCCATGACCGAGGAACAGCTGCGGACGTATGCAGCCTCGATGGCGGGCTTCCTCGAACGGGAGCGCGACCTGAGCCTTGCGAGCATCGCGTACACCTTGCAGACGGGACGCAATGCAAGAGAGGTGCGGCTGGCGTTTGTGGCCCGTTCGAGAGACGAAGCGTGTCAGAATTTTGAAACCTATGCAGAGGGGCGGACACTCCCCAGTCTCTTGACGTCGCAGTCGGGAACGGGGCAGGAGGAGGTGCAGGGCATTGCAAACAAGCCGCTGCAAGAGATCGCCGAACTCTGGGTGAAGGGCGTCCGACTCGACTGGTCGGAACTCTATGCCGATTCGAGACCGCGCCGTGCTCATCTGCCGACCTATCCGTTTGCCAGAGAGCGCTTCTGGGTGCCGGAGCCGGAGATGGAGGAAGGGGAGGCTTCGACGCTGACAGCCGCCCTGCATCCGCTGCTGCACAGCAATACCTCCAAACTGACGGAGCAACGCTTCTCCTCGACGTTTACCGGGCGAGAATTTTTCCTGTCCGATCATCAGGTGCAAGGGCGGAAGGTGCTGCCGGGTGTCGCCTATCTGGAAATGGCGCGCGCCGCGCTGGAGCAGGCCGCCGACATGTCGTCGATCTCTTTGAAAAATGTGGTCTGGGCGCGTCCGATCATCGCAGAAGAAGACGCGGTGTCGGTGCAGATCGGGCTGTTCCCGGAAGAGAACGGCGAGATCGGATTTGAAGTGTACAGCGGCTTGGACGGCGAGATCGTACACAGCCAAGGGCGCGCGGTACCGGCTCTGTCGGACGTCGAGGCTCCCGTGCTCGACCTTGCTTCTCTGCAAGCGCAGTGCGGGCAGCGCGAACGAGACGCGGCGGAATGCTATGACTTGTACCGCCGAGCGGGCCTTGAGTACGGGCCGGCTTTCCAAGGGATGGAGCACCTCTATGTCGGGCAGGAGATGATCTTGGCCCGCTTGTCGCTGCCAGCCGCCGTCGCGAGCACCGCGCGTCAGTTCATCCTGCACCCGAGCCTGCTGGACTCGGCTCTGCAGACGGCCATCGGCTTCCTGACTGACGAAACGACGCTCCAGCCGGCCCTGCCGTTCGCGCTGGAGGAGCTGGAGATCTTCGGGCCTTGCACCACTTCGATGTGGGCCTTCGTGCGCCGCAGTGAAGGTAACAAGCCAGGGGACAAGGTACACAAGCTCGATCTCGACCTGTGCGACGAGAGCGGAAGCGTCCGCGTGCGGATGAAGGGCTATTCCTCCCGCATACTCGACCGCGAGCGAGGAGCCGAGGCGGGGACGCTGATGCTCAGACTGGACTGGACAGAGCGTCCGGTCAATCTGCAGGCTGTGCAGACGGTGTATGCGGACCATCTGGTGATGCTCTGCGAAGTGGACGCTGAGATCGAACAGAGCGGGATGCGGAGCCTGATCTTGCAGACAGAGGAAAAAGGGCTTGCCCAACGCTTCGAGGCCTATGCAGCACATGCGTTTGAGGCGATCAAGTCGATTTTGCAAGAAAGACGCAAAGGGAAGGCGCTCGTGCAGATCGTCGTTCCGGCGCAAGGGGACGGGCAGGTCTTCGCCGGCCTCTCTGCACTGCTGAAGACCGCTCAGTTGGAGAATCCGAACCTTGTCGGGCAGCTGATCGAAGTTGACGATGCGAGCAACCTTGCGGAGACCTTGCGAGAAAATGCTCGCTGTGCAGGCGACGTACACGTCCGTTACCAAGGCGGCAAACGCTGGGGAACAGGATGGAGCGAAGTTGAGCCGGGCGAAGAGGTGTTGCGCATTCCGTGGAAGGACCAAGGCGTCTACCTGCTCACAGGGGGCGCAGGGGGCCTAGGCCGCATTTTTGCTGGCGAAATCGCACGGCAAGTGAAAGGGGCGACGCTCGTCCTGACGGGACGGAGGCCGCTGAGCGCTGAGAAACAGGCAGAACTTCAGTCCTTGGACGCAAATGTTGTGTACTGGCAAGTGGACGTGACCGACTTCGCGGGGGTCATGCAGCTGATCGAGAGCATTCAAGCTGAGCATGGCGCTCTGCACGGCATCCTGCACAGCGCAGGCGTGATTCGCGACAACTTGATCCTCAAGAAGACGACAGCGGAGTTGCAGGACGTGCTGGCTCCCAAGGTGGCCGGTGCCGTGCATCTCGATGAGGCGACGCAACATCTGCCGCTCGACTTCTTCGTGACGTTCTCCTCGGTGGCCGGAGCTATCGGCAACCCGGGGCAAGCGGACTATGCGACGGCCAATGCCTTCCTCGATGCTTTTGCGGGGTATCGAAACGAGCGGGTCGCAAACGGCAAACGCTCCGGCCGGACGCTGTCGATCAACTGGCCGCTCTGGCAAGACGGCGGGATGCAGGTGAAGCAGGAGACGGAGCAGACGTTGCGAGAGACCCTCGGCATGATCCCGATGCAGACGGCAACCGGGATTCGCGCCTTGTATCAGGGCATGGCTTCCGAGCAAGACCAGATTCTTGTCGTCGAAGGCGATCTGGATCGCATCCGCGCCGTTTTTGCAAAAACAGCACCGACAGCCGCAGCTGGGCCAGTGTCTAGG